>NZ_JACSIQ010000400.1:0-477 GCF_018812105.1 Gluconobacter sp. P1D12_c | reverse complement strand
GTTTAGGCATATCATGTTCATTCCTGCTGTTGCTGTTGCTGAGCGTCGCCAGTTGAGGAATGAGCTGACCTATTGGATTGATAACATTCTCCCGAATAAGGGGAAGTATCTGCGGTACATGGTTATCACCTGCGGTGAGAACGTCCGCATATATGATGACCTCAAGGCGGAGCATAGGAAATGGACACGCAAGCTCTCTGATTGCTTCCGTTGGCTCAATCAAAAATATGGTTCAAATCTGTATTTCAGGGGGACTGAGTTCACTCATAATGAGGATCATGAAACCCTTAACATGCATATGAATATCCTCTTTGATCTGCCGTATTTGAAGGGGAACGGCTGGCAGGATTTTCTTGCTGATGTTCGTGAGAGGATGTCGTGCATTGTTAAGGATGCGGGAACTCTTGAGTCTGTTGATGAGGTCACAAAATATGTGACTAAGCCGAACGATATTGAGACGATGGAGGATGGCCATCT
>NZ_JACSIQ010000399.1:0-477 GCF_018812105.1 Gluconobacter sp. P1D12_c | reverse complement strand
TCACGAACATCAGCAAGAAAATCCTGCCAGCCGTTCCCCTTCAAATACGGCAGATCAAAGAGGATATTCATATGCATGTTAAGGGTTTCATGATCCTCATTATGAGTGAACTCAGTCCCCCTGAAATACAGATTTGAACCATATTTTTGATTGAGCCAACGGAAGCAATCAGAGAGCTTGCGTGTCCATTTCCTATGCTCCGCCTTGAGGTCATCATATATGCGGACGTTCTCACCGCAGGTGATAACCATGTACCGCAGATACTTCCCCTTATTCGGGAGAATGTTATCAATCCAATAGGTCAGCTCATTCCTCAACTGGCGACGCTCAGCAACAGCAACAGCAGGAATGAACATGATATGCCTAAACTGTTCATCCATCTGCTTAGCTAATCCAGACAGCAAACCCACCTTGAAAAAGGTGCCATCCTGCTTCTTACGCCTAGACGGAATCCCCAGACCTTCAAGCCTGTCAGCA
>NZ_JACSIQ010000398.1:0-477 GCF_018812105.1 Gluconobacter sp. P1D12_c | reverse complement strand
GGATTAATCTTGGTCTGACACGCATGGCCGACACCTGTCAGGGTGCCACCCTGCGCCAGTTGGCGCATCTGCATGACTGGCATATCAGCGAGGCCGGATACGCCGAAGCCCTTGGCCGTATGGTTGCAGCCCATCGTGGGCTGCCCCTGGCGTCACTCTGGGGAGACGGCACATCGTCCTCAAGTGATGGTCAATTGTTTCATGCAGGTGGCAGAGGCGCTGCGATCAGCGATATCAATGCGCGCAATGGCAGTGAACCGGGCGTCAGTTTCTACACCCACATCTCAGATCAGTATGATCAGTTTTCGACCCGGGTGATTGCGGCGACGGCCGGTGAAGCACCCTATGTTCTGGATGGGCTGCTGTATCATGCCAACGGGCTTTCCATTGAAGAGCATTATACCGACACGGGTGGGGCATCGGATCATGTTTTCGGGCTGATGCCCTTCTTTGGTTATCGATTTGCGCCCAGGATAC
>NZ_JACSIQ010000397.1:0-478 GCF_018812105.1 Gluconobacter sp. P1D12_c | reverse complement strand
AAAACGCCGCACCTGTCGGCCTACGTGGTGCCAAAAGACCCCGATACAGGCCGCCTGAATTGCCGCCGGTTCCTCGGTGGTGCCAAGGCCCTGAACGAGATGCAGACCGACTTTGCGCGAGTTGTGGGACGCCCTGTCGGACTGGAACGCGGCATCGAAGGAAGCAAGGCCACCCACACCAAGCTGAAAACCTACTACGGGGCGCTAGAACGGGACGCACCCGAGCACAAAAACCTGACCCCTGCTGACCTAGAACCGCAGGTGCTCAAGAAGGGGATTTTTACCCGTGTTGTGGAAGACCCTGAGCAGGTGGCAAAACGCATCAGTCAGACCGTTCAGCAGCATTATGAACCTGCCGTTCAGAGCGCCACAGTTGCCCGCACAGCGACCACACGGGCCAAGGAAGACAGAGAGAGCCTGAAACAGCTTCAGAGCCGTCTGGAGCCTCTTGTGAAGGCTCTGAGGGATATTCCGACCC
>NZ_JACSIQ010000396.1:0-479 GCF_018812105.1 Gluconobacter sp. P1D12_c | reverse complement strand
CGCCCCGTTAGAGCATCGCATCCAATTTTTTGGAGTTTTTCGATAACCTGCTGATGGTGTCGCTTAGAGACAACTTCAATGAGTTCGAGAGCCTTTTTGCCGAGTTCAGTGTCAGGCGTCTGCGTATAATTCTGGACCATAAGACAGGGTTCAGAGACGTTATAGAAAGCATGATGCGGGAGCATCAGCCCAACAATCTTATTCTCCATCTGCTCGAATTTTATTTCATCACCAACGATGACACGACCATCAAGAGAAGGCTCAACACAGAGAGCCATAGCAATATCGGGCCCGAACATATCCAATGATTTAGGGACACCTATCGTGGCTTCGCCTTCATCACGCTTCGTGAAAAGCTCAGCATCATTGATGACACGCTTCTTCATCATCTTCAGAGATCCATCAGACTGATCTCGAACGATGCGAAGCCTCTCATCATTAAGAGACCCCTTGAACTCCTTAAACGATCCGTACCTCTG
>NZ_JACSIQ010000395.1:0-479 GCF_018812105.1 Gluconobacter sp. P1D12_c | reverse complement strand
CTGAGTTAATGCGTGATTGCGATAGGATTGCGAAGGAGTGGCTTGAGTCATTCCAGGCGAAGTGGGAACCTAAGGCGAAGCCTCAAAATGGGTCTGATCGCTCTATTGCCTAGAGCGACGACCCCGAAGGTCCGGGGTCTAGCATTGGGGTTTCGACCTCCATGCTAAAGGCTAAATTAGTATTAAAAAGATAGCGCAAACAGCTTCGCTTCATGAGCAGATAATTAGCTCAGATTTGCTGTGTCCTGCATCACAGAGCGAGCGCAGAGCGGGAGCCACGTAGTGGGGCCGTAGGCCATCTGTGTGGGATTGTTCTTGATAATCTGATTTTTATGTTAGATTGTGAGTCGAGGTTAAATCGATTGATATCTTGGCGGATTACATCGAAGAAGCCCGATAGGTTAGGAGAAGGCTCATGACGCAGGGCGGATTACATCGAAGAAGCCCGATAGGTTAGGAGAAGGCTCATGACGCAGGAC
>NZ_JACSIQ010000394.1:0-479 GCF_018812105.1 Gluconobacter sp. P1D12_c | reverse complement strand
TCTGCAAGCTCCTGAAAGGCGTCCTGATTAGCTTCGAAGTATTCGGAATCCGGAACCTCAATAGGAGGCTCATCAAGCTCTACGGGGTCTTGTAGACGCTCTATGTCGAGAACCTTTGACAGCATCCCATCTTCTAAGACGCTACCCCCACCTCTACCCATGTGAGATATCGTGTAAGTGTCAAGCATATATGCTTTTGCGGAATCATCCACCGCATTGATATCCCTGTTGCCAAGCTCCCACGAACCACGCAACGCAAACAGATTACGCCCCGTTAGAGCATCGCATCCAATTTTTTGGAGTTTTTCGATAACCTGCTGATGGTGTCGCTTAGAGACAACTTCAATGAGTTCGAGAGCCTTTTTGCCGAGTTCAGTGTCAGGCGTCTGCGTATAATTCTGGACCATAAGACAGGGTTCAGAGACGTTATAGAAAGCATGATGCGGGAGCATCAGCCCAACAATCTTATTCTCCATCTG
>NZ_JACSIQ010000393.1:0-479 GCF_018812105.1 Gluconobacter sp. P1D12_c | reverse complement strand
GGCCATGCGTGTCAGACCAAGATTAATCCCATCCGCCAGGATCACCGTCAGCAGGGCGTTTTTGTCATCCGCGACACGGCTGGAACGGCGATGGGTAAAGCAGTCGGTGAAGCTGATCCAGCGGTCCACTTCCAGCAGAAGATCAGTAATCTTGATGCGTGGCAGCCGGTCGTAAGCCGCCCGCCTCAACTCTTCCACAGCAGGGGGTGTAATTGCTTTCAGAGGCGAAATCACAAGACCATGTGCATCAAGCCGGACCTGTGACAACTCGCCCTTCCTGGCAAGAGCCGTCACCCGGTTCAGCGCGGTTTCCAGCACTGCACGCCGTTGAGAAAGGAACGTGTCAGCCGTAGCATTGATCGCCAGAGGCAACGGTCCTTGCGCGCGCATCGCTGCAAACGTGGCTTCCGGAAGAAGGTAGGTGTCGAATGCGCGGTATTGGCGACTTTCCGTTACCCAGATGTCTCCGGCACGCAGAC
>NZ_JACSIQ010000392.1:0-479 GCF_018812105.1 Gluconobacter sp. P1D12_c | reverse complement strand
CTTCACCGGCCGTCGCCGCAATCACCCGGGTCGAAAACGGATCATACTGATCGGAGATGTGGGTGTAGAAACTGACGCCCGGGTCACAGCCATTGCGCGCATTGCTATCGCTGATCGCAGAGCCTCTGCCACCTGCATGAAACAATTGACCATCACTTGAGGACGATGTGCCGTCTCCCCAGAGTGACGCCAGGGGCAGCCCACGATGGGCTGCAACCATACGGCCAAGGGCTTCGGCGTATCCGGCCTCGCTGATATGCCAGTCATGCAGATGCGCCAACTGGCGCAGGGTGGCACCCTGACAGGTGTCGGCCATGCGTGTCAGACCAAGATTAATCCCATCCGCCAGGATCACCGTCAGCAGGGCGTTTTTGTCATCCGCGACACGGCTGGAACGGCGATGGGTAAAGCAGTCGGTGAAGCTGATCCAGCGGTCCACTTCCAGCAGAAGATCAGTAATCTTGATGCGTGGCAGCCGG
>NZ_JACSIQ010000391.1:0-479 GCF_018812105.1 Gluconobacter sp. P1D12_c | reverse complement strand
GCCGTCAAAGCTGTCGCACAAGGATCGCCATGCGCGCTGGACGCTGAAGTTCACGAAAGCGAAGCGGCAGGACGATGGAACCATGCCGTCGAGTGATCTCGCTATCCCATTCTTTGGCTACAAAYCCCACGTCTCCATCGACCGGAAGTTYCGGTTCATCCGMRAATGGAAGACGACRGATGCCGCCGCCAGTGATGGAGCGCGATTGAGAGAGGGGCTGYTRGATAAAGCCAATACGGCCTCGAGCGTCTGGACAGATACGGCCTACCGTTCAAAAGCCAATGAGGACTTCATGGAAAAGCAGGGCTTTGTCTCGAAGGTTCACAGGAAAAAACCGCATCTCAAGCCTATGCCCCGGCATATCCAGAGATCCAACGCAGGAAAGTCCGTGATCCGGTCGCGTGTCGAGCATGTCTTTGCCGATCAGAAATCGCAGACAGGACTGTTTGTCCGAACTGTAGGCATAACGCGGGCCAGTA
>NZ_JACSIQ010000040.1:0-3211 GCF_018812105.1 Gluconobacter sp. P1D12_c | reverse complement strand
TGAACGCGAGCGCGTAGTCATCCAGGGGGGCAGTCCCCGATCTGCTCAAAACGCAGAGCGAAAGCGACCCAAGGAACCGTCAATCAAATCGCCAAAAGCTTGAAATCACGAACCAAGCACATCAATCAAGGGTTCTTCGATCCCTCTAATTGGCAGAGCAATATTTTTTTGTAGGCTGAATCAAGATTATACCGCAGCCCTATCGCTCCTCCCGGTTTCGGTCCCCTAGTGTCCGGGAATGGGCATTCTCAGACACCAGGAAGCGTATAAGAGGCCTCACGCCACTTTCCTTGGCCATCAGTTCAGGGACCGGAATGTCAGCGCTTACGAACCGCGTCAGGCGTGAGTTTCGCCTGTAAGGTCATGGCTGCGATCATGCCTGACCGGCTTTCGCGGGAGGCTCTGGCGAGAGCGTCCAGCCGTTCCAGAACCCGCCGTGGAAGGGAGATGTTCGCCCGTTCCACCCGGTCATCGAGGATAGCCGGGTCAATGGTGATAATGCCGATGGTCCAGCCCTGATAGTCCGGGTTGCTCTGGATGGTATCGAGAGTGCTGGGAGACGGAACCGCCTCTCCCGCGTCCAAGGTAGCGTCGATCCATGCCGCAGCCGCTTCTTCCGCGCTGGAAAGGGCTTCGTCGAGTGTGTCGCCTGCCGAAAAGCAGCCGGGAAGGTCAGGAAAGACAACGCCGAAAGCCGTTGTCTCGCTGCCCCGTTCGATAACAACCGGATAGCGCATGATGATCCTCCTAGAGACCTGCTTGCTTGCGGATGGCGGCGATCAGTCCGATGCCTAGATCCTTCTTGGGATGAGGCACGACCACGATCCCCGGCCGGGATGGATGTTTGAAGACATTGTGTGAACCGCGCACGCGATCCAGCGTCCAGCCTGCTTTTTCCAGTTCTCGGATCAGAACGGCGCTTTTCATTTACACATTATACACACGCCAGGAGTTCTGTTCAACAAAAACCGGCTTCTGCCATCCCTCGAACACCTTGTGGTCATGGTCGCAGGTGATGCCTGTCTTCCGATGCTTTTCCTACCATGCAATTTCTTGGCGTACGTTTTCGAACAAAAGCTCATCGCTCTCCAAAGGGTAGCGTTAGTAACCGTACCCTTTCGTTCAGAAAGGGGAAAGGTCTAACAGATTGGCACCCCTCTCCCGCACCAACGGTGCAATGGTCTATGAAGAGACCCATTTGAACGCCTCGGAGTTGCCTCGCTACTGCCTCGTATAGGCCTCACAATGGCTTCGAAGAGGCAGCGAAGTAGTCTCGACTCTCGGAATAGTGAAGGCTATCAGGAGGGCAGCAACGTCTTCCCTGTGTCCAAATTGGACACGAGGAAGACACTGAACATCCACAGAAGCCGTCAAACATACAGGATGGTCTCTGTAGCAGAGCAATCATCCTGACAACATGTGCGCGTGTCAGCTGCTCACTCTCCTATTCTGGGCCACGGCTTCTAGAGAGAGTTTGAAGGATCTGTCTGCTGAGTGCCTTTCAAAGACATGACGCGATATTGCGCCAGTCTGGTCATGACTGGTCCAATGACTAGCACTACAGTTGTATTTTGATGTGAGAGGCATAGGATTTTGCCTGATGTGTTCGTCTGAATTGTGACCAGTGCAGAATATGGTTGAGAGAGATCTGACGCTGGGTCAGCCTGACGATAAGGCGCCGGAGTTCCTGAATGGACCACCGGATCAGACTTTGTGCCGGGCTCTTTGTCTTTTTTTTGAAGGCTGGTCATTTGCCTGTGCCCTGACCCCGGCCATGAGGGCGTAGGCCAGCATGACAAACGACACATGACGATGCCAGCCATGCCAGGACCGGGTTTCATTATGGTCGAGGCCAAATTCATTCTTGGCTGTTCTGAACCCCTCTTCGATCCGCCAACGCGTCCCCTCAACCTGAACCAACTTTTCAAGCGTTGTTCCTGAAGGACACCAGACGGTGAAATATGCGAGATCTCCATCGACTGGATTGCGGCGCACGAGGAGGCCGCGGATCCAGACCCTGTCGTCAGCCGGGATATAATCTGCCCCCTGGAGTTCAGCGAGCGGACACCATAACCAGTCATAGATCCGCTCGCCCTTTGTTCCGTGTCCGGCTGACAGGGAAACCCAGTCTTCTCGCGGAGCGTCCTGAGCAATCTCGCGGGCTTCTCCCGCAACCGGTCTCTCTCCCAGGCCCCAGGAGTTGAACCAGTGACTGCCTGCCACCCCCAGAACATACCCTTTTGCGGCATGGCGCAGGCTCATCTCGATCTCGCCCACACCATAAACACTGTCAGCAGCGACCCATTCGAAAGGGAGACCGCTGTACAGACTACGTTCGATCATTTCCCGGGCAAGAGTAGGCTTGGTGGCAAACATCCTGCTTTCTGGAACAGAGGCTGAAGTTAATCGTGTCGGGTCTGTGCTCCAGGCTTTGGGGAGATACAGGGCACGATCCACAAAAGCATGACCGCGCGATGAGACATAGACTGCGAACACACCGATCTGGCAGTTCGTAATTTTACCCGCCGACCCCGTATACTGGCGGCCCACACCGCAGGACGCCTTACCTTTCTTGAGAAAGCCGGTCTCATCAACCACGAGGACCGCACCTTTATCACTCAGGGTTTCCTGGACATGATTACGGACAATGTCGCGCAGACCATCGGCATCCCACTGCGTCCGTCCCAGCAAAGCTTGCTGACGCCAGGGCCCCTCGTCGCCTGCGGCTTCTGCACGCTGCCAACCCGTCTTGCGCGGCAGGTTGCCCAAAAGCGTTTCCAGATAATGCTCCGCCGAAACCGCAACCCGAGCCTGACCAAACAGCGGACGCATCTTGTCCTTGACAACCCGTAGCCCATCAACCGCCACAGAAAGCGTCTCTTCAACAGACGCTCCGCCTGTCATCATATCCTGTTCCATCACAGGACAAAGAATCAGATATCACATCAAAATACAACTGTAGTGCTAGGCTGTCGGTATTCCCCGACACCAAAAGGTCTACCCCGCCGATGTTCAACTGATCTTCCCGGTTACAGGTCGCGGCCGTCCACGAGTGCGCCACGTCCCTAATGTCACGTGGAGGGATCGAAAAACTGTTTGTTGATATGCCTTGGCGAGTAATTTCTGGTTTTTGGCGTATTGATTGACGGTTCTTTGGGGTGCTTTTGATCTGCGTTTTGAGCAGATCRGGGGCTGTCTCCCTGGATGACTA
>NZ_JACSIQ010000390.1:0-479 GCF_018812105.1 Gluconobacter sp. P1D12_c | reverse complement strand
GCATTGAAGTTGTCTCTAAGCGACACCATCAGCAGGTTATCGAAAAACTCCAAAAAATTGGATGCGATGCTCTAACGGGGCGTAATCTGTTTGCGTTGCGTGGTTCGTGGGAGCTTGGCAACAGGGATATCAATGCGGTGGATGATTCCGCAAAAGCATATATGCTTGACACTTACACGATATCTCACATGGGTAGAGGTGGGGGTAGCGTCTTAGAAGATGGGATGCTGTCAAAGGTTCTCGACATAGAGCGTCTACAAGACCCCGTAGAGCTTGATGAGCCTCCTATTGAGGTTCCGGATTCCGAATACTTCGAAGCTAATCAGGACGCCTTTCAGGAGCTTGCAGACTGGTATCTTTGAAGCTCCGCAGGACCGACGACAATGTAATTGTCATAGTCGGACACTATGACAAGTCAAATATTGATTTCTATCTGCTACAATAAGTTTCCAGTACCCCACAAACTGAGGGTCGGAGAT
>NZ_JACSIQ010000389.1:0-480 GCF_018812105.1 Gluconobacter sp. P1D12_c | reverse complement strand
GCACAATCCCCACGATGTAAGCTGATCGCCTGCAAAACCTCAGGAACGATCAAAGCATGAAGATGCGCAAAAGCCTCATCATCATCCCTGCTCACACTCTTCAACTGGTCCCCATACGTGTCCTGCAACCACTTGACCGACCGAGCTTGCCAACGCTTACAATCGGCATCCATCTCACCTGGCCAAGACAGAACAATGCACGCCATAGTATTTTGAGTGCTTCTGATTTTCCTGCTCTTGCCATTCTTCTGAACATCAACAGCACCATCGCAAGCCTGCTCATGCTCACGCTCAAGAGCTTCTAAATCCTGACCAAAAACGAGAACCGGCTTGCCTGGATTTTCAACATGCAAACAGGCATCCGGATTTCTCCGGGTAGCCTCATCTATAGTCTCTTTAATATTCCACTTCTTAGACTTCGTTGCCTTGTCGGAAGGCTTTACAAGCACTTTACGACTCAGCATCTCAAAATGTGCGAAT
>NZ_JACSIQ010000388.1:0-480 GCF_018812105.1 Gluconobacter sp. P1D12_c | reverse complement strand
ATCCCACACAGATGGCCTACGGCCACACTACGTGGCTCCCGCTCTGCGCTCGCTCTGTGATGAAGGACACAGCAAATCTGAGCTAATTATCTGCTCATGAAGCGACGCAGTTTGAGATATATTTTTAATACTGATTTAGCCTTTAGCATGGAGGTCGAACCCCCAATGCTAGCCCCCGGACCTTCGGGGTCGTCGCTCTAGGCAATAGAGCGATCAGAACCCTTTTGAGGCTTCGCCTTAGGTTCCCACGTCGCCTGGAATGACTCAAGCCACTCCTTCGCAATCCTATCGCAATCACGCATTAAATCATCCAACGTGTAGACAGTCTTAATGAACGGAACAGGATTAATTCCATGCGAATCCAAAGAATCAAAAACTAAACCAAGATAAGTTTCAAGCTGTTCATTCTTCTTCTGTAAATCTCTGAACGGCTTGCCCTTATCAAAACTTTTTTCGCGTTCGCTTTTCAATTCGTTCAAT
>NZ_JACSIQ010000387.1:0-480 GCF_018812105.1 Gluconobacter sp. P1D12_c | reverse complement strand
GCTCTTCTTCAACCAGCTTGGTGAACTGCGGGATCGGCGTTTTGAAAATCAGGCTTATCGAGCGTCAGGTTTAAACCTGCTGGTGGCAGCGGTTATCCTATGGAATACGCGCTATCTTCAGTCTGCCATCGCAACGCTCGGCATTTCCGATGACCTGGCGCGGCATATTGCACCCCTCGGCTGGGAGCATATCTCTCTGACAGGGGACTATCGCTGGAATGTCGATGAGCAGCCCGAAGCGGGCGCGTTACGTCCGCTTCGGGTGCCTGCATCCCTGCTTGTCGCTTGAACCCCAATGCTGGCGGTTCTGTAGGTGTTCACCCTAAGCGTACGTAAAATACACTTTCGTGTCGTGACCCCAAATACGCCTCCTGGTCAGCGTTCCGGTTCTCGAACGCGCCAGGTGAGGACGTGACCAGGTATTCGATGCACTGGACGGCGTTCTTGCGGATCTTCTCAGGTAGCGCCTTCTCGAACGCG
>NZ_JACSIQ010000386.1:0-481 GCF_018812105.1 Gluconobacter sp. P1D12_c | reverse complement strand
GCGTTTGACACAGGCGGGTGCCATTGAAAGGCTGTTTGACCGATTTGACGCGACCCTGCGGAACGCCGGTTATCTCCCGATGTCCGGCCAGATCCTGGATGCAACACTGGTGGCTGCTCCAAAGCAGCGCAATACGAAGGCTGAGAAAGCGGATCTCCGGGCAGGACGTATTCCAGAAGACTGGCAGGACAAGCCCGCAAAGATGTCGCATAAGGATCGTCATGCACGATGGACACTTAAGTTCACGAAGGCGAAGCGGCAGGACGATGGAACCATACCGTCGAGCGATCTCGCCATCCCGTTCTTTGGCTACAAATCCCACGTCTCCATCGACCGGAAGTTTCGGTTCATCCGAAAATGGAAGACGACGGATGCCGCCGCCAGTGATGGTGCGCGATTGAGAGAGGGGCTGTTAGATAAAACCAATACGGCCTCAAGCGTTTGGGCTGATACAGCTTATCGCTCGAAAGCCAACGAAGAC
>NZ_JACSIQ010000385.1:0-482 GCF_018812105.1 Gluconobacter sp. P1D12_c | reverse complement strand
TCTGCTACAATAAGTTTCCAGTACCCCACAAACTGAGGGTCGGAGATTGTTATGGATATGGTAAAGAAGGAAAAATATAGAGAAATAGAGAGAGAAGTACAGAGGCTTGAAAATCTGTTCAATATAAAGGCTGTGCGATTGAAGGCACGTTATGAGACCAAGGCTATTCGTTATATGTTTGGGAATGGGGTCGAGGTTTATTGCGGTTGGGAAAAGCCTTACGATATCATGACTTGTTTGCATGACCATTATATTGACCATTCTTTTCCTGTGAAGGATGTGAAAAGTTATAGAGATTATTTGCGTTGTCTTCCTTCGCATTCTTCTTTGTTTTTGGATTACATAGAAAGCAGGGGATATGGTGTTTTAAGAGTCAACGAATATTTGAACGATGACGAGGATGAATTTTGTTACGAGTGTGATTTTGATAAAGACAATAAAGATGAGATACGCCTTTGGGTTAAAGATATAGAAGAATGTCA
>NZ_JACSIQ010000384.1:0-482 GCF_018812105.1 Gluconobacter sp. P1D12_c | reverse complement strand
ACAGCAAATCTGAGCTAATTATCTGCTCATGAAGCGAAGCAGTTTGAGCTATCTTTTTAATACTGATTTAGCCTTTAGCATGGAGGTCGAAACCCCAATGCTAGACCCCGGACCTTCGGGGTCGTCGCTCTAGGCAATAGAGCGATCAGAACCCTTTTGAGGCTTCGCCTTAGGTTCCCACGTCGCCTGGAATGACTCAAGCCACTCCTTCGCAATCCTATCGCAATCACGCATTAAATCATCCAACGTGTAGACAGTCTTAATGAACGGAACAGGATTAATTCCATGCGAATCCAAAGAATCAAAAACTAAACCAAGATAAGTTTCAAGCTGTTCATTCTTCTTCTGTAAATCTCTGAACGGCTTGCCCTTATCAAAACTTTTTTCGCGTTCGCTTTTCAATTCGTTCAATAGTGATTTTCGTGATTCATTACTTTTGTGAATTTTTGTTTTTAGTGATGAATTACTCGCTTTCAACTTCT
>NZ_JACSIQ010000383.1:0-482 GCF_018812105.1 Gluconobacter sp. P1D12_c | reverse complement strand
CGTATCCTGGGCGCAAATCGATAACCAAAGAAGGGCATCAGCCCGAAAACATGATCCGATGCCCCACCCGTGTCGGTATAATGCTCTTCAATGGAAAGCCCGTTGGCATGATACAGCAGCCCATCCAGAACATAGGGTGCTTCACCGGCCGTCGCCGCAATCACCCGGGTCGAAAACGGATCATACTGATCGGAGATGTGGGTGTAGAAACTGACGCCCGGTTCACTGCCATTGCGCGCATTGATATCGCTGATCGMAGCGCCTCTCCCACCTGCCTGTAACTATTGACCATCACTTGAGGACGATGTGCCGTCTCCCCAGAGTGACGCCAGGGGCAGCCCACGATGGGCTGCAACCATACGGCCAAGGGCTTCGGCGTATCCGGCCTCGCTGATATGCCAGTCATGCAGATGCGCCAACTGGCGCAGGGTGGCACCCTGACAGGTGTCGGCCATGCGTGTCAGACCAAGATTAATCCCATC
>NZ_JACSIQ010000382.1:0-482 GCF_018812105.1 Gluconobacter sp. P1D12_c | reverse complement strand
CTGCTTCATAGCGTCATTCCCTCAGTCAGAACCGGACGAATGGAATCACAGAGCAGACCTCAAAACCAGGGGGTTTTTCGAACCCTCCACGTCGCATCAATCAATAATTTTCCGCACTATTCATCTCTATTTTTAATAGAGATGAATATTATAATTTAATCAAATATTTTCTTTATATTAAATCTTCTTTCTAAATCCATAACCTCTTCCGAAGAAAATGTTTCTCCTTTTTCAGAAATCCAAAGTCCTGAATGATAAGTTAGAACTTAATCATTTTCCATATTATAATTACTTCATGATAAGAATTCATTTTAAGCAGAAAACGTAGCATTAAAGCTATCTGTTATACTATATTTTTATCAAACAGACGTAATGGTACCGGGACAGGCCTGTAACAGCGGATTATGGATCAAAAGCAGAAGCCCCTCCACCATTGCCTGAGCCACGAGTATGCGATCAAGAGGATCTCGATGCACGTCAGC
>NZ_JACSIQ010000381.1:0-483 GCF_018812105.1 Gluconobacter sp. P1D12_c | reverse complement strand
TTGCCATCCCATTCTTTGGCTACAAACCCCACGTCTCCATCGACCGGAAGTATCGGTTCATCCGCAAATGGAAGACAACAGATGCCGCCGCCAGTGATGGCGCGCGATTGAGAGAGGGGCTTCTGGATAAAGCCAATACCGCCTCAAGCGTCTGGGCCGATACCGCGTATCGCTCGAAAGCCAACGAAGACTTCATGGAAAAGCAGGGCTTTGTCTCAAAGGTCCACAGGAAAAAGCCGCATCTCAAGCCCATGCCCCGCCACATCCAGCGGTCCAACGCAGGGAAATCGGTGATCCGGTCGCGTGTCGAGCATGTCTTTGCCGATCAGAAATCGCAGACGGGTCTGTTCGTCCGAACCGTGGGTATCACCCGGGCCACCATGAGGATCGGCCTGGCCAATATTGTCTACAACATGCGCCGCTTTCTCTTCCTCGCAAGGTTGAACGCGAGCGCGTAGTCATCCAGGGAGACAGCCCCTGATC
>NZ_JACSIQ010000039.1:0-3612 GCF_018812105.1 Gluconobacter sp. P1D12_c | reverse complement strand
GCTGGAATGTCGATGAGCAGCCCGAAGCGGGCGCGTTACGTCCGCTTCGGGTGCCTGCATCCCTGCTTGTCGCTTGAACCCCAATGCTGGCGGTTCTGTAGGTGTTCACCCTAAGCGTACGTAAAATACACTTTCGTGTCGTGACCCCATCTATCAACGGGACGTCGATATTACAGTTCGTCCTGTCGAAGCTGCAGACCGCTTTACCAGCCGGGTCTGAGGCGGTCCTTGTCCGAAGCATGGCAGAGTGTCACTCTGATCTCTTTCACAAACAGGGAGTCTCCTGATGTCGATCCGGTTCCGTACGTCGTCTGCCATGCTCTTGGCGGGCATGACTCTGTCTTCTGCCGCTCTGGCGGCTGAGACCTCTGAGAAACCCTGTGAAACCGATCTGTGCCGCAGCGTCCGGCAGTCCTGGACCACCGTGCGTCAGGATGCCTCTGATGCGACCCGCTGGACCAAAAAGGAAAGCGTCAAAGGATGGGATGCCACAAAGGACAGCACAACCAAAGCCGCACACTGGACCGGCCGGGAAAGTGAAAAAGGCTGGAAGGCCACAAAAGCCGGAACGAAAGACGCGGCGCATGACACTGCTGTCTGGACCAGGAAAGCAGCCCATGATGTGAGCCAGTGGGGAACGGACAAGACGCCTGACACGGCTAAAACCGGACAGAATCAGTAGTCCTGGACCAATTCGGTTCAGGGTTATGACCCGCCTGTGGGTTTTGTCTGATCTCCATCTTGAGGCTGTACCGTTTCCGGATGGCTATGATCCGATCCGCCCGGAGTTCGATGTGTTGGTGGCGGCAGGTGATCTCTGGCGGGGCGAACCAGAAAAAGCCGTGGCAACGCTCAACCGTCTGGCAGGTGGCCGTCCGGCTGTGTTCGTCGCCGGTAACCATGAAGCCTGGGGGATGACCCCGTCTCAGACGCAGGAGCGTCTGAGACACGCGACAGCCGGAACAACAGTCCACCTCCTGGACGGAACAGAGGTCGTGCTGGCCGGGATCCGGTTCACAGGCCTCACCCTCTGGGCGGATGGGGCTCTGGCTCCTGTGCCAGTGGATCCGCACCAGACAACAGGGGAAGGGGTTCTGCGGCCTTCTGGTGAGGGCTGTATCACGCATGGGGATGAAGCGGCCCTGCATCATGCTCACCGTGCCCGGCTTGAGCAGTGTCTGTCAGAGACGTCGTCCGGGCTGCCGGTCGTGGTGGTCACCCATCATGCGCCTCTGGCAGCGTGTCTGCCGGAAAGCCTGCGCCGTCAGTCAGGAGCCGGGCTGTTCGCCTCTGATCTGTCCGGCCTTATGGAGCGCTTCCGGATTGCTCTGTGGATCCACGGCCATATCCATACCCGGCAAGAGCACCGTCATGCCAGTGGGACCCGGGTCCTCGCCAACCCGGCCGGACCCCTGTTCTCTGTTCCGGGATTTGACGACGCACTCGTTGTCGAGATTTGAACAACTCAGTGTTCAAGCGGTAACATCAGTCTGGCGTAAGCCAGTATCGTTTTTCTTTCTCCGCATGTTTTCGGTCCAGAATACGGGAAATGGACTCCCGACCAAGCTGAGGAATGCTTTCGTCATCTTCTACGGGCAGTCGCCGACGCGGCGGAAACCCGGGGCGACGTCTGGTTGGGTCTGGTGAGGTGACAATAGTTCGAGGCGCTCTGACCGGGGGCACTCTTTCTGCATCTTCACGCTCGGCATATTGCTGTTTGACCTCCTCCGGCTGCCAGTCTGCAGGCAGACGGCTGGGGGCAGGGCTGACAGTCTCTGCAGGCGGGTTAGGTGTGGTGTCGGCCTTCTGGCGGGCCCGTTCAGTCACAATCCGGGACCATTTTTTACGGATCGTGTTGGCGACAGCCTCTGTGCACGCAACATCAATGCCATCGTCCTGAGCTGCTGTGAGGATCATTTTCCAGGTAACACGGCGCCCCTCGCGCAGTTCCGCGATGGCATCATGGTTTTGATAGAGCCAACGATAGATCGGTGTTGCCGTGGCCCGGGGAGCCCGAAAGGGATGCTGCGTCTTGAGGGCTGCAAGTGCTTTTGACATGTCCCGGTTTCAACTCCTGTGTGTCCGTTCTGGACACACCCTCTTGGGGTGTCTGACGGATCTGCATGCGCGTGATGACATGGTTTTCCCGCAGACACCTTAAGCGTGTCTTTGGCGTGCCACAAGAGGGTCTCAGAAGAGACTGAGACGTGTCTTAACGTGACAGAAGAAGGCCTTTCGAGAGACTAAAACGTGTTGTTTTCGTGACGTAAAAAGTAAGGTCTTCATAGACCATTGCACCGTTCGTGCAGAACGGTGCAGGAGCCGAGAGACCGTTGTGCTTTGAGGCGCCGCCGCCTTGATAAACTAAACTCAAAAAACTAAGTTAGTCTGGTGCGAAGGAGAAAGGTTCTGTCATGCGGACGGTCAATATTCACGAAGCCAAGACCCATCTGTCCCGGCTGATCGAGGCCGCCATGAAGGGCGAAAGCTTCATTATTGCCAAAGCCGGTCGGCCCATGGTGCGTGTCAGTCCGATTACTGCGCCCGAAGAGACACAGAAGCGTCGTCTGGGGTTTCTGGCCGGACAGATCCGGGTCCCGGAGGACTTTGATCGCATGGGCCAGGACGATGTCATCTCTCTGTTTGACGGTCCGGCATGAAGCTGCTTCTGGACACCCATCTCCTTCTCTGGGCCGCCGGAGAGCCGGACAGGCTGTCCGTGCGTGCAAGATCCCTGATGGAAGATCAGGACAATGCTCTGGTGTTCAGTGCTGCCAGCCTGTGGGAAATCACCATCAAGGCAGGACTGGGACGTGCAGACTTCCAGATTGATCCCCATCTGCTGCGACGTGGCCTGATCGAAAACGGCTATGAGGAATTGCCCGTCACCGGTCAGCATGCCATTGCGGTCGGGCAGCTTCCTGATGTGCATCGGGATCCCTTTGATCGCATCCTCGTGGCCCAGGCGACAGTAGAGGGGCTTCTGCTGGTGACCCATGATCCGCTCGTACAGGCCTATCCAGGGCCCATCACAGCCGTCTGATCGGGGACGGGCACAGACAACGCTAAGAGCTTTCCCGACGTTTTATATGTGTCACGGAGAAGAGAAGTGCAGCGGTTAGCGCTGTCGCAAGCGCGAAATGCGCCGTGCCAGCCGCAGCCGACCATGCACTTGTCCAAACGCGATGATCGAAGGACAGTCCGTCTACTGCGTTTACCAGTCCGTGGAGCCAGATGGAGGGTTGGAAAAACCCGTTGGTTTTGAGGGTGCCTTTATGATTTCATTTCCCCTGAGTTGATTGGGGATGATGGAAGATGAAGCAGCTTGGTTTCTTTGATGTTGAAGAGCGGCTTACTCGATTGAGCGGGCTTGGCGATCAGCTCGAAGCGCTTTCCCGGATTGTGGATTTTGAAGTGTTCCGCCCTGATCTGGAGCAGGCTTTGGCCTATTCAGATGGGAGTAAGGGCGGGCGACCGCCATTTAATCCGGTAGTGATGTTCAAAATCCTGGTGATCCAGACGTTGAACAATTTGTCTGATGAGCGGACGGAATATCTGATCAACGATCGCCTGTCGTTCATGCGCTTCCTTGGGCTGGGGCTTTCAGATCGT
>NZ_JACSIQ010000380.1:0-483 GCF_018812105.1 Gluconobacter sp. P1D12_c | reverse complement strand
CTATGGCGTGCATTGTTCTGTCTTGGCCAGGTGAGATGGATGCCGATTGTAAGCGTTGGCAAGCTCGGTCGGTCAAGTGGTTGCAGGACACGTATGGGGACCAGTTGAAGACAGTCATCAGGCATGATGATGAGGCTTTTCCTCATCTTCATGCTTTCATCGTTCCTGATGATTTGAAGGCGATCAGCTTACATCCTGGGGATAGTGCAAAGCAGAAGGCCAAGGCGGATGGGTTATCTCCAAAGGAACAAAATGAAGCCTATAAGCAATCGTTTAGAGATTGGCAGGACAGTTATTGGGATAAGGTCGGGAAGCCTTCTGGCTTAACTCGTATTGGTCCAGGTCGTAGGCGTTTAACTCGGGACCAGTGGAACCAGGAGAAGCAACAAGCCAAGGCTTTAGCTATTGCTCTGGCTGATGGTCGTGCTGTTGCAAAGCGTGTTGATGCTGCAAAAGCTAAGGCTGAAAAGTTTGAGAAGGCTG
>NZ_JACSIQ010000379.1:0-483 GCF_018812105.1 Gluconobacter sp. P1D12_c | reverse complement strand
GTGGATGATTCCGCAAAAGCATATATGCTTGACACTTACACGATATCTCACATGGGTAGAGGTGGGGGTAGCGTCTTAGAAGATGGGATGCTGTCAAAGGTTCTCGACATAGAGCGTCTACAAGACACCGTAGAGCTTGATGAGCCTCCTATTGAGGTTCCGGATTCCGAATACTTCGAAGCTAATCAGGACGCCTTTCAGGAGCTTGCAGACTGGTATCTTTGAAGCTCCGCAGGACCGACGACAATGTAATTGTCATAGTCGGACACTATGACAAGTCAAATATTGATTTCTATCTGCTACAATAAGTTTCCAGTACCCCACAAACTGAGGGTCGGAGATTGTTATGGATATGGTAAAGAAGGAAAAATATAGAGAAATAGAGAGAGAAGTACAGAGGCTTGAAAATCTGTTCAATATAAAGGCTGTGCGATTGAAGGCACGTTATGAGACCAAGGCTATTCGTTATATGTTTGGGAATGG
>NZ_JACSIQ010000378.1:0-483 GCF_018812105.1 Gluconobacter sp. P1D12_c | reverse complement strand
TATCAAGAACCATCCCACACAGATGGCCTACGGCCACACTACGTGGCTCCCGCTCTGCGCTCGCTCTGTGATGCAGGACACAGCAAATCTGAGCTAATTATCTGCTCATGAAGCGAAGCAGTTTGAGCTATCTTTTTAATACTGATTTAGCCTTTAGCATGGAGGTCGAAACCCCAATGCTAGACCCCGGACCTTCGGGGTCGTCGCTCTAGGCAATAGAGCGATCAGAACCCTTTTGAGGCTTCGCCTTAGGTTCCCACGTCGCCTGGAATGACTCAAGCCACTCCTTCGCAATCCTATCGCAATCACGCATTAAATCATCCAACGTGTAGACAGTCTTAATGAACGGAACAGGATTAATTCCATGCGAATCCAAAGAATCAAAAACTAAACCAAGATAAGTTTCAAGCTGTTCATTCTTCTTCTGTAAATCTCTGAACGGCTTGCCCTTATCAAAACTTTTTTCGCGTTCGCTTTTCAATT
>NZ_JACSIQ010000377.1:0-484 GCF_018812105.1 Gluconobacter sp. P1D12_c | reverse complement strand
TGAACTCAGTCCCCCTGAAATACAGATTTGAACCATATTTTTGATTGAGCCAACGGAAGCAATCAGAGAGCTTGCGTGTCCATTTCCTATGCTCCGCCTTGAGGTCATCATATATGCGGACGTTCTCACCGCAGGTGATAACCATGTACCGCAGATACTTCCCCTTATTCGGGAGAATGTTATCAATCCAATAGGTCAGCTCATTCCTCAACTGGCGACGCTCAGCAACAGCAACAGCAGGAATGAACATGATATGCCTAAACTGTTCATCCATCTGCTTAGCTAATCCAGACAGCAAACCCACCTTGAAAAAGGTGCCATCCTGCTTCTTACGCCTAGACGGAATCCCCAGACCTTCAAGCCTGTCAGCAATGCGATCAGATTGAAGCCTTATGGCCTCATCCCTGCCAATGCGTTCAAGATGTTTAAACACATCAACCTTGTTCCCACTGTTGCGACGAAGAAGCTCATAAAAACCTATCCG
>NZ_JACSIQ010000376.1:0-484 GCF_018812105.1 Gluconobacter sp. P1D12_c | reverse complement strand
ATAAGGGGAAGTATCTGCGGTACATGGTTATCACCTGCGGTGAGAACGTCCGCATATATGATGACCTCAAGGCGGAGCATAGGAAATGGACACGCAAGCTCTCTGATTGCTTCCGTTGGCTCAATCAAAAATATGGTTCAAATCTGTATTTCAGGGGGACTGAGTTCACTCATAATGAGGATCATGAAACCCTTAACATGCATATGAATATCCTCTTTGATCTGCCGTATTTGAAGGGGAACGGCTGGCAGGATTTTCTTGCTGATGTTCGTGAGAGGATGTCGTGCATTGTTAAGGATGCGGGAACTCTTGAGTCTGTTGATGAGGTCACAAAATATGTGACTAAGCCGAACGATATTGAGACGATGGAGGATGGCCATCTTGAGTGGTTCTATAATGAGACACTCAATACGCGACTGATACAGAGGTACGGATCGTTTAAGGAGTTCAAGGGGTCTCTTAATGATGAGAGGCTTCGCATCGT
>NZ_JACSIQ010000375.1:0-484 GCF_018812105.1 Gluconobacter sp. P1D12_c | reverse complement strand
CACCTTGTGGCTAATGAAGAACAGTAAACGTCCAATGAAGGCCGTGGACGTCTGGACGCTCTTGTTCGACCACCTGTTCCCACATACCGGACAGATCATGCTAACCCGCGAAGAAATCGCCGAAAAAGTCGGAATTCGGGTCAACGAAGTTACAGCCATCATGAATGAACTGGTGAAGTTCGGTGCGATTTTCTCCGAGCGCGAAAAGGTAGCCGGTATGCGAGGGCCGGGTCTTGTCCGCTACTACATGAACCGCCACGTTGCTGAAGTAGGTAGTCGTGCTACACAAGAAGAACTTTCTACAATACCAAAGCCGGGATTTAATCTTGAAGTTATAGAAGGAGGAAAATTATGAAAACTAACGAACGATTCCATATTGCATGCCAAAATACATTTATAATTTCTCATTCAAACGACTTAGAAACTATGAAAATTTGGAAATATCTTACGTAATTACATGATGAAAATTTAGATGAATTTTTTG
>NZ_JACSIQ010000374.1:0-484 GCF_018812105.1 Gluconobacter sp. P1D12_c | reverse complement strand
GCGGGTTAGCATGATCTGTCCGGTATGTGGGAACAGGTGGTCGAACAAGAGCGTCCAGACGTCCACGGCCTTCATTGGACGTTTACTGTTCTTCATTAGCCACAAGGTGACAGCACGGTTCTGTGCGGGACGGATCATAACAAACGGCTCCGTTGTTCCGGGGGCTGGGGTAGTAATGCGTTGAACGGTGACCATGACCCGGCCAAGGGCATCATGGTCAAAATCGGGATTGTCAAAAAACGGCAAAAGGGCTTGGCGAACCTGTTCGGCCTGATCTTCACGAAGCCGATCTTTTGGGGTCTTGAGACGGGTCATGTTCCGCATGTGGGAAACCTCTGTATGAGTGCCGAATAGGTCGCACACTGTGCGACTTTATGGTCGCACGTGGTGCGACCTAATGGCAAGCCATTTTTGGCGGTTCCCCAAGGGAAAAGGATGATCGGTAAAACCCTAGATATAAATAAGATAAAATCTCTCTCTGTAG
>NZ_JACSIQ010000373.1:0-484 GCF_018812105.1 Gluconobacter sp. P1D12_c | reverse complement strand
GACCCCTTGAACTCCTTAAACGATCCGTACCTCTGTATCAGTCGCGTATTGAGTGTCTCATTATAGAACCACTCAAGATGGCCATCCTCCATCGTCTCAATATCGTTCGGCTTAGTCACATATTTTGTGACCTCATCAACAGACTCAAGAGTTACCGCATCCTTAACAATGCACGACATCCTCTCACGAACATCAGCAAGAAAATCCTGCCAGCCGTTCCCCTTCAAATACGGCAGATCAAAGAGTATATTCATATGCATGTTACGGGTTTCATGATCCTGATTCTGAGTGAACTCAGTCCCCCTGAAATACAGATTTGAACCATATTTTTGATTGAGCCAACGGAAGCAATCAGAGAGCTTGCGTGTCCATTTCCTATGCTCCGCCTTGAGGTCATCATATATGCGGACGTTCTCACCGCAGGTGATAACCATGTACCGCAGATACTTCCCCTTATTCGGGAGAATGTTATCAATCCAATAGG
>NZ_JACSIQ010000372.1:0-485 GCF_018812105.1 Gluconobacter sp. P1D12_c | reverse complement strand
GCGAGAGCTTCACGGGTCAGAAGACGGCGCCGCGCCATGATCGGATGTCTCCTTCATGTGTCCGGAAGGGGATCGTTGGACGGACTGTCCCGGACAAGTGCAACACGTCATGGAATACAGCCGTGTGCTGTGTCTCATAAAGGTGGTACCATATGTTTTGCAGTCATGGGGCCTTATACGTTACACTTTCCCGTATGACACACATAATGATCGGCTATGCCCGCTGCTCGACGGACAAACAGGATCTCGCGGCCCAGCATCAGGAACTGCTCAAACTCGGTGTTTCTGCCGATCGTATTTACACCGACAAGTTCTTCACCGGCACGAACCGGGAAAGGGCCGGCCTTGACCAGGCACTGGCGGCTGTTCGTAGTGGCGATACTTTGGTCGTACCAAAGCTTGATCGACTGGCCCGCTCTGTCCCTTATGCACGGCTTATTGGCGACAGCCTGGCATCCCGTGTCGTGAAGCTTCAACTTGGGAAC
>NZ_JACSIQ010000371.1:0-485 GCF_018812105.1 Gluconobacter sp. P1D12_c | reverse complement strand
GCTCCTTGAACGCCTGACGCAGGTGGGAGCGATCGAGGGTCTGTTCAATCGCTTTGACACTATTTTGAGGAACGCCGGTTATCTSCCGATGTCSGGCCAGATCCTGGATGCAACTCTGGTGGCYGCTCCAAAGCAGCGCAATACGAAYGCTGAGAAAGCCGACCTCCGGGCAGGGCGTATTCCTGAAGACTGGCAGGACAAGCCCGCAAAGATGTCGCATAAGGATCGTCATGCGCGCTGGACGCTGAAGTTCACGAAAGCAAAACGGCAGGATGACGGGAGTATGCCCGCAACGGATCTCGCTATCCCRTTCTTTGGCTACAAATCCCACGTCTCCATCGACCGGAAGTTTCGGTTCATCCGAAAATGGAAGACGACGGATGCCGCCGCCAGTGATGGTGCGCGATTGAGAGAGGGGCTGTTAGATAAAACCAATACGGCCTCAAGCGTTTGGGCTGATACAGCTTATCGCTCGAAAGCGAATG
>NZ_JACSIQ010000038.1:0-4536 GCF_018812105.1 Gluconobacter sp. P1D12_c | reverse complement strand
ATGGTGGCTGGGGCGGCGGTTGGGGCGGTGGCTGGGGTGGGCCCGGCTATGGTGGCTACGGCGGCGGCTGGGGTGGCGGTTTCCCCGCGACCTATTACAACACAAGCTGTCAGACGACGTTTGAACTGGTAAGTGGTCACGTCGTGGGATGGACCATGCGCGGGGATGGGTGCTGAACCCGGTTTCCTCGTCTATGGTTCTGCGTCCTCTTTATTAAGACGGTGTGACCAGACATGTATGTGCGATTCGGTTTTTCCTCTGTTCCCGGCGGTTTGACCCGGTTCTCGGGTCTTCGTTCGGGCGCAGTGGCCCTGCTGGGGTTAGCTCTGGCAGGATGTCATGGGACGGATTGGTCGCATAATTATCAGGACAGTTTCGAGACACAGGCAAAGACGTCCATGTCTTACATGCCTGACACTGTCGCCGATGCGTTCGAAAAGCCCAAGAATAATGAGCCGAGCACGCCGGTCGCTTATCACCGGCCTGCATCACCGTCGTATGATGATCGTCCGTTGGACGAAAATATTGCTGCGTCCGTGGAACTGGCCGACTATACGGCTGCGATCCAGCATGTTGGTCTGGTACCGTGGATCACGGGACCTGGCCCTTATACAGTTTTCGCTATTCCAAATGAGGCCATGGAAAAGCTCTCGGCTCGCTGGCCTGGCGGGCTGATGGCCCCTGCGATGAAGGGTCAGTTGACCCATATTCTGGGCTATACAATCGCATCAGGAAAATGGGACGAAAAAGCCATTCGCAAGGCCATCGCCAGAAACCATGGTCGGGGTATCGGTCTTAAGACGCTATATGGAGATATCATCAGCGTCCATATTGATGCTCGGACTGGCGAAATTTTCCTGAATAATCCCGCCGGGCAGGTGGCTCATCTGTGGAGCCATTCGCTGCCGCAGTCCAATGGTGTTCTGTATTTCATGCGGGACGCGCTGCTTCCTGTTTCTCACTGAATCAAAGAAAGGCGCGCCACCTTCTCAGGTGCTGAGTGCGCTTAAAAGCTGGATGACAGTATCCTGATCACTGCCATCTAGCTTCAGAGGGATGGCAAGGAAGTCAGCCGCAGCGTCTCTAGCGGTCCGTGCAGCTTTGACCGATACAATGTTTTCGGCCACGGCGGGAAGTTCCATTACGGACGTCCACCACTTAATCATGTCTGCATGTTCTGAAGGGAAGGCGATGTAGTCCGAGCCGCTTTCTCCGGCCTGCATCGCTTCGTCCCGGCTTTGGCAGAAGCATCCAATCTGGATGTTCTCTCCTGCTATTTTGCGTAGGATAGGTAGGCTGTCTGCTGACGGCGCGTGGAGACCATCAGCCACCTTTAAAAGATCTGGCGAGATAGAAACCGTTATGTCCGCCACATCCAGCATCAGGGCGACGTCATTCTCGTGAAGCAAACTCACGAATTTGGAAAGCTGTTTTTTGTCGAGGTTGTGGGTTGCTGGAAAACGCAGCGCAGTAACCTCGGGGCGTGCGAGCAGCCCTGGCAATACATCAAGCATTGCGGGTGTTTCGAATGTGGCGGGCAGAACGGGATAAAGATCGCAAGGTATCATGAGCAGAGTTTCGCAGATTCATGCGCGGCGGGCTAGCGTCGCCATGAGGTAAGGGAAGGGCGGGCCACAAGGACCCTCGTTTCATGGAGTTTGTCTGACTTCAAGGCTCTCATTTGTTGCAGCGACGCTTGGCAAACAACCCATCCAATCCCGGCCAGGAGTGCCATGCGCGCCAAAGCTGCGGAGGCGCCACAATCCAGAATAGAAAAAGCCTTCTGCTCCTGCACCACATCCAGCCACCAGGGAATTCCGAAGCTGTTTCCTGCGCCGTCAGGGGAGAGTGCCAGAAAGGGCTGAGGGTGCTGTGCTCTGAGGCTGACAATTTCAGGATAAGAAGAAATACTGAAGACTGGTAACGCCAGAGAGGCCACAGCGCTTGACCTGATGAAGGGTTCAGGTCTTTCCTGAGCAGGCAATCTAGGATGAGATGTGTCGGTCATAGTATTCGGCATAGTGATGGCATGAACGGAAAGAGCGCGTTTTGAGCGAGCAGACAGGATCTCTGCAGGACGATAGGACTATTGATCGTCTTGAGGAAGCGGTGGGGCGAATTGCCACTGCGATGGAGCAGCAGGCCCGAATGCGGGAAGAGCGTGAGCGCGAGGCGCGTTCAGCTCCCGACCTGCCAGAGATTGCCGCAAACATCGATGCTTTATGTGTGCGTATCCGCGGAATTCTTGAACGAAAGGGAGAATGAGCCATGGGGCAGGTTTCCATTCGTCTGAACGGGTATGTTTACAGTGTTGGCTGCCAGGATGGGGAAGAACACCATCTTTATTCCATGGCGCGGCAGGTTGAGAGCTGGCTTCAGCGGGCGAGGACCCTTGGTGGTGCCGCCAGCGAGTCCAAGACACTTATGATGGCTGCGCTATTGATGGCAGACGAAATTTTTGAACTGAAGCGTCGGCCGATTCCGGATGATATGCTGGCGACTGTTGAAGAAGCCAAAGCGGCCTTGCGTATCGCAGAATCACGCCAGGCGAGGCTCGCACATTTGACGCAGCAGGTTGAGGGTTTGGCTGAGACACTCGAAAAGGAAGGGTAATCGACGGGTTCCCGTTGAATATCTCTCCGCAGTGTCTAATATGTAGTTCGGAGCTGCCTGGTGCGTCAGGCAAATCAACCCCCGGGCCGATAAGCATTCCTACGGGAACTGGCTCTGTCGTGGCCCTGGTCACGTTAACCGGTGCCCACCTGCACTTGCAGGTCTAGGAGGGCTGAAAAGACCAACGGCTTTGGCGGCTCCACAGATTTCTTCCATCGATCAGCAAAAAAAAGAACTCCGTGACCTCATGGCTGAGAAGCGCAGGAACGCGCCTGCGCATGCAGAAGCGGATCTTCTGGAACGGCTTTTTAAAACCGTTCAGACTTATGAGGCGCTGAGCGTAGCGGCAGTTTGGCCCTTGCCGGGAGAAATCGATCTTCGACCTTTATGTTCCCGGCTGGCTCGTGATGGGCGGCGCGTTGCGCTGCCTGAGACGACACCCAAGGGAACGCCTCTCGTTTTTCGGGAGTGGAGCGAAGAGACGCCCATGCTGGCAGGTCGCTTTGGGACATCTCATCCTGATGGCCCCATCCTTGTTCCTGATCTTGTGCTTGTTCCTTTCCTGGCGTTTGACCGGAAAGGTTTTCGCTTGGGCTATGGGGGCGGTTATTATGACCGCACTCTGGCGCAGCTGAATGTGCCCGCAATTGGCTTCGGTTTTGCCTTTCAGGAAATGAAAAGCATTCCCGTTGGGCCGTACGATATTCCCCTCTCTGTTGTCGTCACTGAAAAAGAGACGATTCAGACGGGGCCTTATAATTTGGAAGGCTGACTGTTGAGACTGCTGTTTCTGGGCGACGTTGTAGGTCGGAGTGGACGTGAAGCAATAACCGACAACTTGCCGGAGTGGCGTAAAAAGCTCTCTTTGGATCTGGTTGTCGTGAATGCGGAGAACGCTTCACATGGTTATGGCCTTTCCCCTGATATCGCGAGAAGCCTGTTCTCTGCCGGTGTAGATGTCATCACGTTGGGCAACCATGCCTGGGACAGACGCGATATGGTGAGCCACATCAGCCAGATGCCTAATATCGTGCGACCTATTAACTATCCCGCAGGGACGCCGGGGCAGGGGAGCTACATTATAGATCTGGAGCGTGGTCGCCGCGCTTTGGTGGTTAATGTCATGGGTCGAATTTTCATGGACCCGCTGGATGATCCCTTTCGGGTCGTTGGTGAACTGCTTTCCCGTCATCGGCTTGGCGTGACCGTGAATGCAATTGTCGTAGACATTCACGCGGAAGCGACCAGTGAGAAGATGGGCTTTGGTCAGTTCTTCGACGGGCGGGTGTCGCTGGTTGTTGGAACACATACGCATGTGCCGACGGCAGATCATCGTATTCTTCCCAAAGGAACGGCCTATCAGACGGATGCCGGCATGTGCGGTGACTATGACAGTGTCATCGGTATGGGGAAGGAAGCGTCCCTTCATCGGCTGATCCGTAAAATCCCAGGGGAGCGCCCTCAGCCAGCAGAAGGCGAGGCGACAGTTTGCGGTCTGATGGTCGAGACAAACGACGCCACAGGTCTGGCTGTCCGCGTCGCTCCTTTAAGGATGGGAGGGCATCTGGCGCCGAACTGGCCGGATTTCTAACGCGGGACAAAGATTTCAGAAGAAAAATGCAGAAAATGAAAGTTTTTTCTGAGGGCTAAAAGGGTGAAAAGTGTGGATTTCTCGCATTTCCCCCAATTTACAGTCATTTTTCTTGTGGATAAGTGTTGTGTGATGATTGTTTGACAGTGATGTGTGGTGGCCGTATAAGCCCGTTCACCGACACGGCGGGGCCTTCTTCGAGGGTCTGGCCGGGGCGGTTTGAGATGCTGATCTTTGAAAATTGAATATGGAATTGGAAGGGATATGTTGGCGGCGTTTTGGTGCTGCTGGTTTTGGGATTATTTTCCTGAGACCTGAGTGTCGAAGTGTTA
>NZ_JACSIQ010000370.1:0-486 GCF_018812105.1 Gluconobacter sp. P1D12_c | reverse complement strand
GCCATGAACGAGGATAATACCCCCCATCATATGACTGAGCTTTGATGACCCTTTGGGCCTCTAATTTCGTATATGAACGACCTACGGATTCCATCCGAGACCACCAGTCTTGGCGGTCTTGTGTTGAACCATCGCCATCAGTTGTGTTATAATACTGATGTGGGTCGGGTTGTGACGTTCCTGCGTCATGAGCCTTCTCCTAACCTATCGGGCTTCTTCGATGTAATCCGCCAAGATATCCATCGATTTAACCTCGACTCACATTCTACCATAAAAATCAGATTATCAAGAACCATCCCACACAGATGGCCTACGGCCACACTACGTGGCTCCCGCTCTGCGCTCGCTCTGTGATGCAGGACACAGCAAATCTGAGCTAATTATCTGCTCATGAAGCGAAGCAGTTTGAGCTATCTTTTTAATACTGATTTAGCCTTTAGCATGGAGGTCGAAACCCCAATGCTAGACCCCGGACCTTCGGGGTCG
>NZ_JACSIQ010000369.1:0-486 GCF_018812105.1 Gluconobacter sp. P1D12_c | reverse complement strand
CCCCATACGTGTCCTGCAACCACTTGACCGACCGAGCTTGCCAACGCTTACAATCGGCATCCATCTCACCTGGCCAAGACAGCACAATGCACGCCATAGTATTTTGAGTGCTTCTGATTTTCCTGCTCTTGCCATTCTTCTGAACATCAACAGCACCATCGCAAGCCTGCTCATGCTCACGCTCAAGAGCTTCTAAATCCTGACCAAAAACGAGAACCGGCTTGCCTGGATTTTCAACATGCAAACAGGCATCCGGATTTCTCCGGGTAGCCTCATCTATAGTCTCTTTAATATTCCACTTCTTAGACTTCGTTGCCTTGTCGGAAGGCTTTACAAGCACTTTACGACTCAGCATCTCAATATGTGCGAATTGATAACTCATGACAACGATCCAAAAAATTTCTCGCAAATCGTAGAGAGGCTTCTTTTAAAATCATGATACGTACAATTTTCCAATTCTAAATTATCGATACTCGAATACAAACC
>NZ_JACSIQ010000368.1:0-486 GCF_018812105.1 Gluconobacter sp. P1D12_c | reverse complement strand
TACAGAGGTACGGATCGTTTAAGGAGTTCAAGGGGTCTCTTAATGATGAGAGGCTTCGCATCGTTCGAGATCAGTCTGATGGATCTCTGAAGATGATGAAGAAGCGTGTCATCAATGATGCTGAGCTTTTCACGAAGCGTGATGAAGGCGAAGCCACGATAGGTGTCCCTAAATCATTGGATATGTTCGGGCCCGATATTGCTATGGCTCTCTGTGTTGAGCCTTCTCTTGATGGTCGTGTCATCGTTGGTGATTAAATAAAATTCTAGCAGATGGAGAATAAGATTGTTGGGCTGATGCTCCCGCATCATGCTTTCTATAACGTCTCTGAACCCTGTCTTATGGTCCAGAATTATACGCAGACGCCTGACACTGAACTCGGCAAAAAGGCTCTCGAACTCATTGAAGTTGTCTCTAAGCGACACCATCAGCAGGTTATCGAAAAACTCCAAAAAATTGGATGCGATGCTCTTACGGGGCGTAATC
>NZ_JACSIQ010000367.1:0-486 GCF_018812105.1 Gluconobacter sp. P1D12_c | reverse complement strand
GGCATGCGCGGTGGACGCTGAAGTTCACGAAAGCAAAGCGGCAGGAGGATGGGACGATCCCCGCAACAGATCTTGCCATCCCATTCTTTGGCTACAAATCCCATGTCTCCATCGACCGAAAATTTCGGTTGATCCGGAAATGGAAAACAMCCGATGCCGCCGCCAGTGATGGTGCGCGATTGGGAGAGGGCTTGCTGGATAAAACCAATACGGCCTCAATAGTCTGGGCAGACACAGCCTATCGCTCAAAAGCCAACGAAGACTTCATGGAGAAGCAGGGCTTTGTCTCGAAGGTCCACAGGAAAAAGCCGCATCTCAAGCCTATGCCYCGGCAYATCCAGAAATCAAATGCTGGAAAGTCGGTCATCCGCTCGCGTGTCGAGCATGTCTTTGCCGATCAGAAGTCACAGACGGGGCTGTTTGTCCGGACTGTCGGTATCAGTCGAGCCACCATGAGGATCGGGCTCGCCAATATCGTCTACAATA
>NZ_JACSIQ010000366.1:0-487 GCF_018812105.1 Gluconobacter sp. P1D12_c | reverse complement strand
GCGAAGCCTCAAAAGGGTTCTGATCGCTCTATTGCCTAGAGCGACGACCCCGAAGGTCCGGGGTCTAGCATTGGGGTTTCGACCTCCATGCTAAAGGCTAAATCAGTATTAAAAAGATAGCTCAAACTGCTTCGCTTCATGAGCAGATAATTAGCTCAGATTTGCTGTGTCCTGCATCACAGAGCGAGCGCAGAGCGGGAGCCACGTAGTGTGGCCGTCGGCCATCTGTGTGGGATGGTTCTTGATAATCTGATTTTTATTGTAGAATGTGAGTCGAGGTTAAATCGATGGATATCTTGGCGGATTACATCGAAGAAGCCCGATAGGTTAGGAGAAGGCTCATGACGCAGGAACGTCACAACCCGACCCACATCAGTATTATAACACAACTGATGGCGATGGTTCAACACAAGACCGCCAAGACTGGTGGTCTCGGATGGAATCCGTAGGTCGTTCATATACGAAATTAGAGGCCCAAAGGGTCATC
>NZ_JACSIQ010000365.1:0-487 GCF_018812105.1 Gluconobacter sp. P1D12_c | reverse complement strand
TTGTTCTGTCTTGGCCAGGTGAGATGGATGCCGATTGTAAGCGTTGGCAAGCTCGGTCGGTCAAGTGGTTGCAGGACACGTATGGGGACCAGTTGAAGACAGTCATCAGGCATGATGATGAGGCTTTTCCTCATCTTCATGCTTTCATCGTTCCTGATGATTTGAAGGCGATCAGCTTACATCCTGGGGATAGTGCAAAGCAGAAGGCCAAGGCGGATGGGTTATCTCCAAAGGAACAAAATGAAGCCTATAAGCAATCGTTTAGAGATTGGCAGGACAGTTATTGGGATAAGGTCGGGAAGCCTTCTGGCTTAACTCGTATTGGTCCAGGKCGTAGGCGTTTAACTCGGGACCAGTGGAACCAGGAGAAGCAACAAGCCAAGGCTTTAGCTATTGCTCTGGCTGATGGTCGTGCTGTTGCAAAGCGTGTTGATGCTGCAAAAGCTAAGGCTGAAAAGTTTGAGAAGGCTGGCACGTTGGTTGGTGC
>NZ_JACSIQ010000364.1:0-487 GCF_018812105.1 Gluconobacter sp. P1D12_c | reverse complement strand
GGCTGCTCATCGACATTCCAGCGATAGTCCCCTGTCAGAGAGATATGCTCCCAGCCGAGGGGTGCAATATGCCGCGCCAGGTCATCGGAAATGCCGAGCGTTGCGATGGCAGACTGAAGATAGCGCGTATTCCATAGGATAACCGCTGCCACCAGCAGGTTTAAACCTGACGCTCGATAAGCCTGATTTTCAAAACGCCGATCCCGCAGTTCACCAAGCTGGTTGAAGAATAGCGCCCTATCCAGAGCATTCCGGGCTTCTCCCTTGTTTAGCCCTGCCTGGGTTCGCCTGCGCAAATCCAGATCCTGTATCCAGTCGAGCATGAAAACCGACCGCTCGATCCGGCCAACTTCACGCAAGGCCACAGCCAGACCATTCTGACGGKGATAAGATCCGAKCTTCCGCAGCATGGCCGAGGCCGTCACGGTTCCACTCCGAATKGATGTGACCAGACGCAGCAGGTCGTCCCAGTGGGCCGCAACATGAT
>NZ_JACSIQ010000363.1:0-487 GCF_018812105.1 Gluconobacter sp. P1D12_c | reverse complement strand
AGATGGAACACATGCCCAAGCCATGAACGAGGATAATACCCCCCATCATATGACTGAGCTTTGATGACCCTTTGGGCCTCTAATTTCGTATATGAACGACCTACGGATTCCATCCGAGACCACCAGTCTTGGCGGTCTTGTGTTGAACCATCGCCATCAGTTGTGTTATAATACTGATGTGGGTCGGGTTGTGACGTTCCTGCGTCATGAGCCTTCTCCTAACCTATCGGGCTTCTTCGATGTAATCCGCCAAGATATCCATCGATTTAACCTCGACTCACATTCTACCATAAAAATCAGATTATCAAGAACCATCCCACACAGATGGCCTACGGCCACACTACGTGGCTCCCGCTCTGCGCTCGCTCTGTGATGCAGGACACAGCAAATCTGAGCTAATTATCTGCTCATGAAGCGAAGCAGTTTGAGCTATCTTTTTAATACTGATTTAGCCTTTAGCATGGAGGTCGAAACCCCAATGCTAGAC
>NZ_JACSIQ010000362.1:0-487 GCF_018812105.1 Gluconobacter sp. P1D12_c | reverse complement strand
ATTCGACACCTACCTTCTTCCGGAAGCCACGTTTGCAGCGATGCGCGCGCAAGGACCGTTGCCTCTGGCGATCAATGCTACGGCTGACACGTTCCTTTCTCAACGGCGTGCAGTGCTGGAAACCGCGCTGAACCGGGTGACGGCTCTTGCCAGGAAGGGCGAGTTGTCACAGGTCCGGCTTGATGCACATGGTCTTGTGATTTCGCCTCTGAAAGCAATTACACCCCCTGCTGTGGAAGAGTTGAGGCGGGCGGCTTACGACCGGCTGCCACGCATCAAGATTACTGATCTTCTGCTGGAAGTGGACCGCTGGATCAGCTTCACCGACTGCTTTACCCATCGCCGTTCCAGCCGTGTCGCGGATGACAAAAACGCCCTGCTGACGGTGATCCTGGCGGATGGGATTAATCTTGGTCTGACACGCATGGCCGACACCTGTCAGGGTGCCACCCTGCGCCAGTTGGCGCATCTGCATGACTGGCATATC
>NZ_JACSIQ010000361.1:0-487 GCF_018812105.1 Gluconobacter sp. P1D12_c | reverse complement strand
TTCGTGGGAGCTTGGCAACAGGGATATCAATGCGGTGGATGATTCCGCAAAAGCATATATGCTTGACACTTACACGATATCTCACATGGGTAGAGGTGGGGGTAGCGTCTTAGAAGATGGGATGCTGTCAAAGGTTCTCGACATAGAGCGTCTACAAGACCCCGTAGAGCTTGATGAGCCTCCTATTGAGGTTCCGGATTCCGAATACTTCGAAGCTAATCAGGACGCCTTTCAGGAGCTTGCAGACTGGTATCTTTGAAGCTCCGCAGGACCGACGACAATGTAATTGTCATAGTCGGACACTATGACAAGTCAAATATTGATTTCTATCTGCTACAATAAGTTTCCAGTACCCCACAAACTGAGGGTCGGAGATTGTTATGGATATGGTAAAGAAGGAAAAATATAGAGAAATAGAGAGAGAAGTACAGAGGCTTGAAAATCTGTTCAATATAAAGGCTGTGCGATTGAAGGCACGTTATGAGTC
>NZ_JACSIQ010000037.1:0-6631 GCF_018812105.1 Gluconobacter sp. P1D12_c | reverse complement strand
GCCTTCGGGCCGCCACCGCAACCCAGTCTGCCAGCAGTGCGCCAGGCCATCCTTGACCGCATGTCTCGTTCACCCCCGACACAATGCCCTCATTGCGGATGGACACTCAAAAGACATCCTAACTCTATTCTGCCAAAGTAGTGCTAGGCTCAGGACTCATAGCCAGAACATGACGGTTGCAGCGAGGCAGATGGCTGAGAAGAAGACGGTCGGGCATCTGTCATAGCGGGTTGCGACCCGCCGCCAGTCCTTGAGGCGACCGAACATGATTTCGATGCTGTTGCGACGTTTGTATCTTCTCTTGTCATATTTGACTGGTTTTCCGCGGGATCTCCGTCCCGGAATGCAGGGCCTGATCCCTTTTCCCTCCAGGGCATCCCTGAACCAGTCAGCATCATAACCCCGGTCCGCCAGCATCCATTGTGCCATGGGCAGGCTGTCCAGCAAGGCAGAGGCTCCGGTGTAATCACTGACCTGTCCTGCTGTCATGAAGAAGCTCAGCGGTCGTCCGTTCTGATCGGTGATCGCATGCAGCTTCGTGTTCATGCCACCTTTTGTCCGTCCGATCAGTCGCCCTGGATCCCCTTTTTTAGCCGCAGGCTCGAAGCCGTGCGGTGCGCCTTGAGATACGTCGCATCAATCATAATCGTCTGGGGCTCTGCCTTTCCGGCAGCCAGACCGTCCATCATCCGGGAAAAGATCCCCATGGCACCCCAGCGCTTCCAGCGGTTGTACAGTGTCTTATGTGGACCGTATTCCCGGGGCGCATCACGCCAGCGCAAGCCATTACGGTTCACAAAAATGATCCCGCTCAACACTCGACGGTCATCAACACGAGGTTTGCCGTGGCTCTTGGGAAAGAATGGTCGCAGGCGCTCCATCTGATCGTCCGTCAGCCAAAACAGGTCGCTCATCTTCAGTCTCCTTGCAGAGCCTGAATCAAAATTCCCTACAAAAATCAATGGGTCCTGAGCCTAAGGTCGTACGAATATTGGTGTAACTGTGACTGTCTCCCAATTTGTCTACATCAACGCCAAGCTCAGCTTTCAGCTGCGACTTAACGACCTTACCTCTTTCAACCGCCCGCTCGCGGAGCAGTTTAATGTACTCGGCTCGCCCCTCGAAGTCGTCGCGACGGATATGCTCATGGCATGATGACTTCGACAGAGCGTTTTGCACATAGGTCCCGAGCTGAGCGGGTGACATTGGCAGTGGCGCATACATGATCGGGTGGTCTGGATCGACTCCAGAAGTACCGTTCGCCCACTGCCAGCTAATGACGCATTTCTTGTGTAACATAATACTAATTTGCTGGTTCAGAGTGGGTGGTTTGTGAGGATGAAAGCGGTTCAGTATGGGGCTGGCGGCAGGCCTTGCGACGACATCGAACATGGTAAGGTTCATGAGGCGGCTCTGAACCCAGGTCCTGTTCTCTCGACGATAGGCGATTATTCCCATCGGAGGGGTATTCTTTCCGTGATTAGGTCACGTTGACAAAAGATCTGATCCAGAGCCTTGCTGCGGCGATATTGAGGAAACTCATGAAGGACAGGGCGGTCTTGTCGTATCGGGTCGCGATACGGCGCATCTGCTTGAGGTGATTGAACAGCCGCTCGATGCGGTTGCGCTCCCTGTAAATCAGCAGATTCTGGCGGAAGCTGTCGCTGTCATAGCCCCGATCAGCCAGCATGGCCCTGGGGTTCGGAGCCGGAAGTGCCATCAGAGCATTGACGGCTTTATAGTCCGAGACTTGCCCGCCGGTGAGGACAAAGCCAAGAGGACGTCCCTGATTGTCGCATCGGGCGTGGATTTTGCTCGTAAAGCCGCCGCGTGACCGGCCAAAAGCCTCCGAATGAGCCCCCCTTTTGCCCCGGTGGCTTGTGAATGGACACGCACCACGGTGCTGTCGAGCATATGCTGCCAGTCATCGGTCAGCCCCAGCTCTACCAGGGTTTGCAGCAGGGCATCCCAGACACCCTGTTCGGCCCAACGGCGAAACCGGACATAAACCGAGTTCCATTTGCCGTAGCGTTCATGCATGTCACGCCAGGGGCATCCAGTGCGTAGGATGTGCAGCATACCATTGAGAAAACGGCGGTTATCTCCAGACGGGCGCGCCCAACGTCCACGCTCAGAAGGCAGAAGCGGACCAATTATCGCCCATTCCTGATCCGTCAGATCGCCTCGTGCCATGCCTGTTCTCCCTGCTCCTTATCCCATAGGCAGCAAGTGAATCAGATCTCAGGCTGATCGTATAGATCTTTTGTCAACGTGACCTAAGCAAAAGTGGCGTTCAGCCCCCATCAGAGTGTTTTATTCGGCTCTCAACAGTAATCGCTAAAAACGTATCCGCTTTTGGAGCGGAAAATCGAAACAGAGATATAGACGTAAGCAACCTGTCTGCTACTGTTTTTTGAACAACAGGCAGTTTAGCAGAGAAGATGATCGGTCCGTCACGGGATGTGACCGATAAGCCGTGTGCATCCGATCATTAACAGTGTCGTAAGTTTTATTGCGTCCTACTCGAAAGCGATTTGTGATTGGCGTGCTTTTTAGAAATTATCTGTCATGAAGCGTTTTTTCATGGCGGTGAGAAACATCCTAACGTTAACGGACTGGCGCTCTCTGGGAGGAAACAGCATGAAAACAGGTAATGCGGACGTAGGAATATCTGCCAGAACTCTGCAAAGCTGTTTTTTTTCGATAGAATCATGGGTTTGGTACGACAAGACTCTGGTAATACCTAGGCCTTCTTTGGCAGCCGAAAGGGCCGCGTCTATACTATTGACGTAGAGCCGAGGTGAAATTCTGACTGAAGGTTCATTCTTTCCGCCCAGTCGCCATGCCGAATGTCCAGTCGCATACTCATCGATATCGATGAGACTGTGCGCCGCGAGATCCTCAAGGCTCTGTGGCTCTCCATGCTGTGCCAGATAAGCTGGGCTGGCGACAAAGACTTTCCGGACCTCGCCGATTTTCTGCATTTTCAAGGCACTATCCTGCGGTGGGGCAATCCGGATGGCGAGATCGATCCCTTCCTCCACAAGATGAACAACACGGTCTGTCAGGAAGAGCCGTATGGTCAATTGTGGCCAGGCTTTCAAAAGGTCCGTGACAACGGGAAGAACATGTAGCCGCCCGAAAACAACCGGTGCGGTAATCGATAATACCCCCTGCGGCTCCGTCCCCGCGCCTCGTGCAACAGCGACCGCATCATCCAGGTCGGAAATCGCCGCACGACACCGGACCAGAAACTCCGCCCCTTCCTTCGTCAGATGAACAGAGCGCGTTGTACGGTTGAACAGGCAGAGCCCGAGGGTAGTTTCCAGGTTTCTGATCGTCCGGGTCACTGTGGTGGCGGAGAGGCCTAGTTTCCGGGAAGCTCCGACAAAGCTGACCTGATCGGCCACGGCCAGGAAGATCCGTAATGTCTGAAGGTCGATCAGAGATCTCTCCTGCAACTCAGTAGATTATAAGCGTAAACCGCAATAGTGAAGTGCATTTTTGAGAGATTATCGCACACCTCATCCCGTGGAAAGACAATGCTCCTGTTCAGTCGTTCTTTCGGGAGTTCCCATGAAACTCTACTATCATCCTCTTTCGGGACATGCGCATCGAGCGCATCTCTTTCTCTCTCTTGCTGGCCTGCCTCATGAGTTGAAGCCTGTTGACCTTGCCGCAAGTGAGCAGAAGACTGCGAAATTCCTGGAGCTGAATGCATTCGGGGAAATTCCCGTCCTGGAAGATGGCGGGATCACTATTCCGGATTCCAATGCCATCCTTGTGTATGCGGCACGGAAAGTCGGTCCGTCTCATTGGCTGCCGGAGGACACCGTGACAGAGGCCGAAGTCCAGCGCTGGCTGTCGGTGGCGGCGGGAAAGATTGCGTATGGATGCTGCGCCGCACGTCTAGTGACGGTTTTTGGCGTCCATTTTGATGTGGCAGAGGTTATTCAACGCGCTCATGACACGCTCAAAGTGATCGAGCAGGCCCTGAAGGCTAGAACCTGGATCGCAGGAACCCAACAGCCCACGATCGCGGATGTCGCTCTCTACAGCTATATCGCAAGAGCACCGGAGGGAAATGTTGATCTATCGGGATACGACGCGATTGCTGTCTGGTTGCAGCGCTTAGAAAGTCTGAGGGGATTTGTCCCGTTCCAGAAAACCGTGGTGGGCCTGGAAAGAGGAGACGGGCAATGAACTTCGCGCACCTGACGTTCGATCATGTTGGCATTCGCGTGACCGATCTGGAAGTTTCTGAACGGTTTTATGCCAAATTCGGCTTCATCCGCGATCCGGAAGAGTTCGCTCCGGCCGTGAAAGCCTGTGGCCTACGCCACCCATCCGGACTTCGTATCCATCTCATTTTCAATGGTGTGCCAGACCCAGCCGGGAATGTTCTTATGGACGTTCCCATCAAACGTCCGGGCTACACGCACGCGGCGTTCATTGTTGAGAGCGTGGCAGATCTGGTGCGCTGGCTGGAACAGGAACAGATCGCCATCACGGAAGGGCCAGTCCAGATGGGACATGACAGACGCATTGTCTGTTTCATCCGTGATCCGGACCGGAACGTCCTCGAGTTCAACGAAATCCTCAAGTGAACAATCTTTGTAGGCCATGACGCGCGTCCGCTTTGCGGAAGCTGACACAGCCCCGATAACGTCGATAAAGTAGGCGCAAGCAGCTGGTCCGCTTACGCCCTCATCCTCGACATACAAGGCGCGATAAAGATTTCCAAAACCGGACATGTGCGCGTGGCAAGTCCGACATACTCGCGTATGCCGTCACCGTTGTTCCCGTCTGCCAGTAATTTCCGCTCATGTGCCTCACGATGCTGCGCATATTGGTAATTATACTGTAGCAAAATGAACCGACATCTCTGGACAAACACCTGAGCGAGCGCATGGTTAAGTGGTTCAACTTGATGGAATGATGCCCCGCATGCGCCGCTGATTGACGGCGCGCTTCATCACACCTCAACGCCAGATCAGTCCTGCGCGGCACGACGATCAAATGCGGCGCGGGCCTGTTCAAGGGCGGGCCGGTTCTCGCGTGCCCAACTTGCCAGGGCTGCCAGAGGTCCTGTCAGGCTTTGCCCCAATGGGGTCAGACAGTACTCAACCTTCGGCGGGACGGTAGCATAGGCTTTGCGAGCCACCAGTCCATCGCGCTCGAGCCCGCGCAGAGTGATGGTCAGCATCCGGTGCGAGATGCCGGGGACGCGGTGCTTCAACGCATTGAAACGATGGGTGCCTTCTGAGAGATGGCCACAGACCATAACCGTCCACTTGTCGCCAATGCGTGCAATCACCTCTGCCAGGCCGCGACATTCCGCTTCTATATTTTCCATTGCTACTCCTTGGGGCGACAGGAACCTGGGTGTTCTTGACGCATGAATTCATGCGTACTTGTTAGCTTATAGGAACAAATTTATCCTAAGGAACCATAAATAACCATGGAATCTGATGATGAAAATAGGTGTAAGCGGTGCCAGCGGTCAGCTCGGTAGCGCAGTTGTTCAGGCGTTGGCGGAAACGGTTGCGGCCGAAAATTTGGTGGCGATTTCGCGCACCCCCAAGACCGATCTAACCTACGCAGGTCGCTTGGGCGACTATGACCAATCCGAGACATTGGTGGCGGCCTATCAGGGCTTGGATCGCCTGCTGTTGATTCCAGGGGCTGATCTGCGGCCGGGGATTCGTTCGCGCCAGATGTTGGCGGCCGTGGATGCCGCTGCACAGGCCCAAGTCGGTCACGTCTTCCTGTTGTCGGCAACCGGGACGCAGCGTGAGGGGGAGGCCGCCGTTGGCGCGGCGTATTGGCACAGTGAGCAGGCGTTGATCAAGAGCGCGATCCCCGCATGGACGATACTGCGTATGAGCTATTTTTCCGAGACGCTGGTCGAAGAGGTGCGGATGTCTTTGACGGCAGGCGGGCTTGCGGCGCTTGAGGACAGCCGCGTCAGTTTCGTTTCGCGCGGCGATGTGGCCAAAGCTGCCGCCGCCGCATTGACCAGCGAAGGCCACGAGGGCGCCATATATCAGCTGACAGGCCCTGAAACCCTGCGCGGTAAAGCGGTGTGCAGGCTGGTCGCGCAGCACATCCAGCGGCCGTTTGTCTTGAACGTGATGCGCGCCGAGGTGTTGCGAGCCGGGTTGCTCAAAACGGGTCTGCATGAGGTTGTGGCCGATGCCGTGGTATCGATAAAGACGCGGCAGGCGCGTGGCGCCTACGACATCGTCAGCGGTGACATCGTGCGTTTGACCGGAGGCACGCCATGTTCCCTGGCCGAGATTCTGGCGAGTACCGCCGGAGGACTGGGGCAGTCGTAGCCCCGCACTTGCTGGGTGCTTTGCTGCGCCAGTCGACGAACGCCCCGCACCACCGGTGCAAGCCTAACGCAATGCACTCCAGCGCGATACGAGGGTTTATATCGCTTGGGCGGGCGTGCCAGCCTTAGGCGTTTGGTACCGCGGTTTGATGGTTTGGATTGATGATGAATCTTTCTGGCTCTGAAGTCCAGATTTTGCAGATGTATTCGTAAGGGGTAAGGCCACTGAGGGTCTTGAGTCTTCGCCCGAAATTATAGGCTGCCATGAAGTCGTTGAGGTGTGTCCTYAAYTGC
>NZ_JACSIQ010000360.1:0-487 GCF_018812105.1 Gluconobacter sp. P1D12_c | reverse complement strand
GATGGATCTCTGAAGATGATGAAGAAGCGTGTCATCAATGATGCTGAGCTTTTCACGAAGCGTGATGAAGGCGAAGCCACGMTAGGTGTCCCTAAATCATTGGATATGTTCGGGCCCGATATTGCTATGGCTCTCTGTGTTKAGCCTACTCTTGATGGTCGTGTCATCCTTGGTGATGAAATAAAATTCTAGCAGATGGAGAATAAGATTGTTGGGCTGATGCTCCCGCATCATGCTTTCTATAACGTCTCTGAACCCTGTCTTATGGTCCAGAATTATACGCAGACGCCTGACACTGAACTCGGCAAAAAGGCTCTCGAACTCATTGAAGTTGTCTCTAAGCGACACCATCAGCAGGTTATCGAAAAACTCCAAAAAATTGGATGCGATGCTCTAACGGGGCGTAATCTGTTTGCGTTGCGTGGTTCGTGGGAGCTTGGCAACAGGGATATCAATGCGGTGGATGATTCCGCAAAAGCATATATGC
>NZ_JACSIQ010000359.1:0-487 GCF_018812105.1 Gluconobacter sp. P1D12_c | reverse complement strand
AATCACTATTGAACGAATTGAAAAGCGAACGCGAAAAAAGTTTTGATAAGGGCAAGCCGTTCAGAGATTTACAGAAGAAGAATGAACAGCTTGAAACTTATCTTGGTTTAGTTTTTGATTCTTTGGATTCGCATGGAATTAATCCTGTTCCGTTCATTAAGACTGTCTACACGTTGGATGATTTAATGCGTGATTGCGATAGGATTGCGAAGGAGTGGCTTGAGTCATTCCAGGCGACGTGGGAACCTAAGGCGAAGCCTCAAAAGGGTTCTGATCGCTCTATTGCCTAGAGCGACGACCCCGAAGGTCCGGGGTCTAGCATTGGGGTTTCGACCTCCATGCTAAAGGCTAAATCAGTATTAAAAAGATAGCTCAAACTGCTTCGCTTCATGAGCAGATAATTAGCTCAGATTTGCTGTGTCCTKCATCACAGAGCGAGCGCAGAGCGGGAGCCACGTAGTGTGGCCGTAGGCCATCTGTGTGGGAT
>NZ_JACSIQ010000358.1:0-488 GCF_018812105.1 Gluconobacter sp. P1D12_c | reverse complement strand
ACCGTTTGAGCGAAGAAGCTGCCCGGATTACGCCCCAGCATCTGGCCGAGCTTCGGTCATCCCGTCGTTACGCCATTCTGGTGGCAGCCGGGGTCCGACTTGAGGAGGTTCTAACCGACGCGGCCCTCACAATGATGGACAAACTCCTCGGAAGCATGATGCGCCGTGCCGAGCACCGGATCCGTGACAAAGCGATTGTCACCATGCGATCGTTGCAGGCCCAGCTTCGTCTGCTGACAACCTCTTGCCGTCATCTGATTGAGGCCCGTGATCAGGGCGTTGATTCACTGTCTGCCATTACGGGAATTGACTGGCCCCGCCTCCAGGACGCCATCGGCAGGGCTGAAACCCTGACAGCTCCAGAGACCATTGATCGCACGGCCGAACTGATCAACCGGCATCGCTCTCTTCGTCCTGCCATTGGTCCATTCCTGAACGCGTTCCAGTTTCAGGGTGGTCGCACGGTACAGGGATTACTGAAGGCGGTG
>NZ_JACSIQ010000357.1:0-488 GCF_018812105.1 Gluconobacter sp. P1D12_c | reverse complement strand
CCACACGCGGTATGGTCGTGGCGCGAGCGCTGTCGAGGTTCAGGGATCGTACACACTCCAGGCGTTCCAGCAATCGCAGGATATTGCGCGCGGCTGGTGACAAGGGCGGGTTACGCAGCCACGAGAGCCAGGAGGCACTGCGATCGCCACGACGCTCCAGCATTTTGTCCAAACGACAACGGGTTTCCGGCGGCAGATCCCCTGCAAGGACGTCATGGACAAGGTGATCGGCCTGCTGGCGAGCACGGCGCACCAAGGCTTCAATGACAGTGACCGACGGCAGGAGAATGCTTCGGCGACGCATCTCGTCAATCAGGATCGCAGCCATGCGGGATGGCTGGGTCACATGATGTGCAATTGGCATCGCGAAACCGGTCATGTCATGAAATGCCGACCGATCGAAGGTTCGGTAGCCATAACGCTTCATCAGGTGGGCCAGATGGGATCGACGGGTTTCGTCACGACGTCCGTAATGGGACCAGAGCCCA
>NZ_JACSIQ010000356.1:0-488 GCF_018812105.1 Gluconobacter sp. P1D12_c | reverse complement strand
CGTTTTTGGTCAGGATTTAGAAGCTCTTGAGCGTGAGCATGAGCAGGCTTGCGATGGTGCTGTTGATGTTCAGAAGAATGGCAAGAGCAGGAAAATCAGAAGCACTCAAAATACTATGGCGTGCATTGTTCTGTCTTGGCCAGGTGAGATGGATGCCGATTGTAAGCGTTGGCAAGCTCGGTCGGTCAAGTGGTTGCAGGACACGTATGGGGACCAGTTGAAGACAGTCATCAGGCATGATGATGAGGCTTTTCCTCATCTTCATGCTTTCATCGTTCCTGATGATTTGAAGGCGATCAGCTTACATCCTGGGGATAGTGCAAAGCAGAAGGCCAAGGCGGATGGGTTATCTCCAAAGGAACAAAATGAAGCCTATAAGCAATCGTTTAGAGATTGGCAGGACAGTTATTGGGATAAGGTCGGGAAGCCTTCTGGCTTAACTCGTATTGGTCCAGGTCGTAGGCGTTTAACTCGGGACCAGTGGAACC
>NZ_JACSIQ010000355.1:0-489 GCF_018812105.1 Gluconobacter sp. P1D12_c | reverse complement strand
ACTCATAATGAGGATCATGAAACCCTTAACATGCATATGAATATCCTCTTTGATCTGCCGTATTTGAAGGGGAACGGCTGGCAGGATTTTCTTGCTGATGTTCGTGAGAGGATGTCGTGCATTGTTAAGGATGCGGGAACTCTTGAGTCTGTTGATGAGGTCACAAAATATGTGACTAAGCCGAACGATATTGAGACGATGGAGGATGGCCATCTTGAGTGGTTCTATAATGAGACACTCAATACGCGACTGATACAGAGGTACGGATCGTTTAAGGAGTTCAAGGGGTCTCTTAATGATGAGAGGCTTCGCATCGTTCGAGATCAGTCTGATGGATCTCTGAAGATGATGAAGAAGCGTGTCATCAATGATGCTGAGCTTTTCACGAAGCGTGATGAAGGCGAAGCCACGATAGGTGTCCCTAAATCATTGGATATGTTCGGGCCCGATATTGCTATGGCTCTCTGTGTTGAGCCTTCTCTTGATGGT
>NZ_JACSIQ010000354.1:0-490 GCF_018812105.1 Gluconobacter sp. P1D12_c | reverse complement strand
TGCTTAGCTAATCCAGACAGCAAACCCACCTTGAAAAAGGTGCCATCCTGCTTCTTACGCCTAGACGGAATCCCCAGACCTTCAAGCCTGTCAGAAATCCGATCAGATTGAAGCCTTATGGCCTCATCCCTGCCAATGCGTTCAAGATGTTTAAACACATCAACCTTGTTCCCACTGTTGCGACGAAGAAGCTCATAAAAACCTATCCGAGAAGATGACTCACACCCATTCTCAGACGGTCCTGCATCAAAAATCTCTCCGCGTGATTCCTTCGCTTCCTTAACCTCTGGAACGTATACTAAACCACCAGCAGGAAGCCTGAAGCGTCGACTGTCTTCCTCTTCCGAACGACACGCAAAACGCAGATTATCATCAGCAGAATAATCCCGAGCTATAAGCCCAAGGTGCTTGCAGTCAGCAGATATCAGCCAGCAGATATCATAAACAGACCACCCCAGATGGAACACATGCCCAAGCCATGAACGAGGAT
>NZ_JACSIQ010000353.1:0-491 GCF_018812105.1 Gluconobacter sp. P1D12_c | reverse complement strand
TAATCTCTATAACTTTTCACATCCTTCACAGGAAAAGAATGGTCAATATAATGGTCATGCAAACAAGTCATGATATCGTAAGGCTTTTCCCAACCGCAATAAACCTCGACCCCATTCCCAAACATATAACGAATAGCCTTGGTCTCATAACGTGCCTTCAATCGCACAGCCTTTATATTGAACAGATTTTCAAGCCTCTGTACTTCTCTCTCTATTTCTCTATATTTTTCCTTCTTTACCATATCCATAACAATCTCCGACCCTCAGTTTGTGGGGTACTGGAAACTTATTGTAGCAGATAGAAATCAATATTTGACTTGTCATAGTGTCCGACTATGACAATTACATTGTCGTCGGTCCTGCGGAGCTTCAAAGATACCAGTCTGCAAGCTCCTGAAAGGCGTCCTGATTAGCTTCGAAGTATTCGGAATCCGGAACCTCAATAGGAGGCTCATCAAGCTCTACGGGGTCTTGTAGACGCTCTATGTCGA
>NZ_JACSIQ010000352.1:0-491 GCF_018812105.1 Gluconobacter sp. P1D12_c | reverse complement strand
AGTTTCTACACCCACATCTCCGATCAGTATGATCCGTTTTCGACCCGGGTGATTGCGGCGACGGCCGGTGAAGCACCCTATGTTCTGGATGGGCTGCTGTATCATGCCAACGGGCTTTCCATTGAAGAGCATTATACCGACACGGGTGGGGCATCGGATCATGTTTTCGGGCTGATGCCCTTCTTTGGTTATCGATTTGCGCCCAGGATACGGGATCTGAAAGAGCGGAAACTTCACCTGTTTCCATATCAAAGCCCCGGTTATCTCCTGAGTGGAATGGCCGGTGACCCGATCAATACCGATCATGTTGCGGCCCACTGGGACGACCTGCTGCGTCTGGTCACATCCATTCGGAGTGGAACCGTGACGGCCTCGGCCATGCTGCGGAAGCTCGGATCTTATCCCCGTCAGAATGGTCTGGCTGTGGCCTTGCGTGAAGTTGGCCGGATCGAGCGGTCGGTTTTCATGCTCGACTGGATACAGGATCTGGA
>NZ_JACSIQ010000351.1:0-491 GCF_018812105.1 Gluconobacter sp. P1D12_c | reverse complement strand
GATTCAATCCAAAGCCTCGCGGCGGCGAGATTGAGGAAGCTTATGAATGATAAGGCGGTTTTGTCGTATCGGGTTGCAATACGGCGCATCTGCTTGAGCCTGTTGAACATCCGCTCRATGCGRTTGCGGTCCCTGTAACGCCACCAGTCTGTTTTCTGTGGAGCACTGCGGCTTTTGCGTGATGGAATAACCGGCAGGATCCCGTGGATCAGCAGATCCTGGCGGAAGCCGTCGCTGTCATAGCCCCGATCAGCCAGCATGGCTTTGGGGGGCGGGACAGACAGCTTCATCAGGGCGTCTGTGGCTTTGTAGTCCGAGACCTGGCCTCCGGTAAGGACAAAGCCAAGAGGGCATCCCTGATTGTCACATCGGACATGGATCTTGCTCGTAAAGCCGCCGCGTGATCGACCAAAAGCCTCCGAATGAGCCCCCCTTTTGCGCCCGTAGCCTGTGAATGGGCACGGACTACGGTACTGTCGACCATATGCTGC
>NZ_JACSIQ010000036.1:0-5066 GCF_018812105.1 Gluconobacter sp. P1D12_c | reverse complement strand
TCCGTTCGCTCGTCGGACAGATTGTTCARCGTCTGGATGACCAGRATYTTGAACATCAGCTCCGGATCGAACGGGGGACGGCCGCCTTTGATCCTGTCTGAATAGGCCAGAGCCTTCTCCAGATCAGGGCGGAAGGCCTCAAAATCCACAGTCCGGGAAAACGCTTCAAGCTGATCACCMAGCCCGCTCAGCCGGGCAAGCCTCTCTTCAACATCAAAGAAACCAGCCTGCTTCATGATCAATACCCCAATCAACTCGGGGGAAATGGAATCACAAAGGCACCCTCAAAACCAGAGGGTTTTTCGAACCCTCCATATGCGCCGCTTCATCTTTCTGGAGCGGATCAGCCCCGCTGCGTAGCAACCTGATCATTTATGTATTTTTTTGCCTCTCCATATACTTCTGGGCACTGATTTTTTTTTCTGGCGTGAGAGCTCTGTAAAGATCAATCAAAATATCTTCATCTGATGAGATGAGGCGTTTTACTGGTTTGGTTGAGAGGCCATCCAGAAAAAAATTGATGGGAACATCAAAAATTTCAGAAATTTTTGGAAGGTATTTTTGAAGATCTCCAGTTCGTCCCGTTTCAAGCGCAGCAACCGCAGAGCGACTGATATTGAGCGCTTCAGAAAGAGCAAGCTGGCTCATCTTTGCGGACTTGCGAAGAGCAAAGAGCTTTTGTGCCAACGCGAGTGTTGGAGATACGCGGGTTTCATCAATTTCAGTAAGAGACGCTTGGGTACTTTTAATCCATTTTCGAAAAAGAGAGTGAGCGCATCTTTTTATATCTAATTTATTGTTCAATACCTGAAATTCGATACTGCTTTTCACCAGATCAACAATTTTTCTAGGGAATTCCTGTTGATTTTTGGGGGTCCAGATCTGCCCTGGAGTCAGCAAGGTTCTATGTGGCATGATTGTGGCATCATATAAGAAAAACCCGGTGACGTGAAGTCACCGGGTTCTTTTTTGTTATGCCTGAAGGGCCACGTCTAGAGTCCTGTCTGTCACCAGATAGGGACCAGACGCAAGAATTTGAACGGATAACAGAGCGATACTGCCTAGGGGGCGATGTCCTAAAGAAAGAAAAGCATTTCCTTCAGTCCAACGCACTGTTCCGTCTTCGACGTTACTCCAACCTAAAAGACCTTCCTCAGTCAAATGCGCGCTGAGTAAACGCGTTGCATTGCTTTCGAACATTCTGATATCGCCGACCAGAACCCCCAGTGTCCGACGATCGTCCACAAAGGGTCCTAGTGCGTCATATGGACGGCTGGCACGAGAGACGATCCGGACGCTGTCGACGCCGACAGGGATCATGAAGATAACCTGATCATTATTGGTCCGGGCTGCCCGGATTGTTGCGCCTGTATCGGTCACAAGGTGCAGGTCGCTGTCATAGGTCAGGGACGGGGCTTCGGAGTGTACCGGGCAATTCTGCTCCTTGGCACGGACTTCAATCTGACGGTAAATCGGCTCGACTGCTTCACGCGACACGGTGAAAGGGGCTGCGGCATCATCCCAGGAGAGATTACGGCTGAGAGGAATGGAGACGACAGCGTTATTTTGACGGAAAGCGCGACGGTTTCCGGTATCGAGATAACTCTCCGTCAACATACCGTCAGCCATGATGACGGAGTGGTCAGCGGTTTCGATGTGATAGTAGTCGTAAGACGTGATCGAGGTGTCATAGAAGATCGAACGACCGTTTACGAGCATCCGGGCCGGCACGAACTTGCCGTCAAAGAAGAGGCAGTGCTCGGCGGTGATCAGCATGTCTTTAAAAGGAACGCCCTCAGAGATCGCATTTTTGAGAATGCGAACGGGATATCCTGCCTGATCTAAAGCAAGATGCGGACGGACTGTGCAGCGGGCCTGGCCGGCCCATGTCACCTGGCGAACTGTTTCGGTCCCATCGACATATGCTGTGACGTTATCACCGACCGCCAGCTTTTCGACGGCAATCGTTCCAGACGGGATTGAGATGAGGCTACCCGCAAGGAAGCAGACTTCAGCAAAGGACCCACCATTGCCATCACTAACGAGAGCGAAACCTGTCGTTTTGACGCCTTCGATATTAAGGGTGATGGTGTTTCCATTGCTGAGCGTTACGACCACCTGATCGTTGGACGGATAGCTGTATGTTGCGCCCGTAGGAGAAACGCCGGCCAGATCTATTGAATCTGAATCACCGGGTCCCGTTCCTGTATATCCGCTAATGACCGTACTGACTGTACCACCATTTTCGAGACCCGAAATGGTCAGTCCGTGGTTGGTGTCTCCTACGAGGTCAATGCTTCCGCCAGCATTGTTCCAGATCGTTGCAGAGCCGCCATTGGCTATGGTGACAACACCTGAAATTGCTGCTGAACTTGCAACCGTAAGCGATCCGCCACTTGACACCGTCGTTGTGCCCACGACACTGCCTGCATCGGCATCAATGGCCCCGCCACTGGTAATAGTATTGTCCTGAGCAATACCATTGGAACTGATCTCCAGTACACCGCCGGAGTTAACGATTGTTCCGGAAGCCGTACCAGCGAGGCCAAGACCGCCGCCACTGGAAATAACGGTGTTATAAACAGTTGCTCCGGAACTAACAACGACGGTACCCAGCGTTTCAAGTGTCAGACCTGAAGCCGTAGCACCCCCACTCACGGTCACAGTGGCACTATTATCAATTATGGTGGTGGTAAGGCTTCCACCAGAGTCGACGTGACCTGTTCCGCCGTTAATTGTACTCCCTTCTACCAAACCACCAGAAGCAATTTCTAGAACAGCGCCTGTATCAATCGTAACATTTGACCCGGTACCCTGAATACCAACACCGGCTCCGCTGGAAGCGACAATGTTGGACGTCACACCACCCGCATACACGGCGACAGTATTACCGGAGACAAAGGTCCCGCCAGACAAGCTACCTCCGCTGCTGACCGCAACAGTTGCTGCTCCAGCAACGGGGCTTTCACTAAGGGATACGCCACTCTCAATGATCAGGGTGCCGCCAGCACTTGTCCACGTGTGTGACCCCAAATCTCTATAAGCAGAAATTGTCCCGCCAGAAAGAATGTAATTTTCCCCAGTATATTGCTGAGCTCCAGCATCGACTATAAGACTAGCACCACTCAACAATGTTAAAGTGGAAGATGAATATCCAATGAGAGATCCCCGTTCGAGCTCAATAGATCCTCCTGAGGAAACCGTCAGGTTTGCATCTAATCTACCACCGCTACTAACAACAAACCCTGCACCAGATGCTACTGACCCCGTTCCTGAATATTCTCCTCCGGAGAGAATAACAGCGCTAGAAAATGCTGCTCCATAGAAACTTCCTGGGGCCCCCGCGCCACCAACTGCATCTGTTACATAGAGTGTACCATTAGATACATAACTCATTTTATTATCCTCTAATTAATTTGATTCTATTTATCACCATTTCTGAGGTGATAAGTTTTGTGCGCTCAAACTGCCTTTCGGAGTTTTTGTGCCGCGGACACCACAAAAAATCGTGGTGATCAAAACGCTCCTTCGGGTCATTCCAGCATGAATTACAGGTGTGCCAGTTGATCACGCGCCCGGGCGTTTCAAACTCGTTATTGGGGTGGGTAAACCCTGAAATCATGATCACAGGACAGCCTGCAGACCATGCGAGCCAGGCTAGGCCTGAACTGCCGCCAATAAAAAATGCTGCATGCTTAAGCCAGCGCGCTCGTTCTGCCAGAAGACGATTTCCTGTCTGGTCTTCAGCTCCATGCGGCAAGTGGTTCCATACCACGCCTGTCCCATGTTCGGCTTTCTGATCAATACAGACGACGCGATACCCTTGCTCTTTAAGCCACGTGATAACTTCGCGCCAACCTGTCGGGTTATTCCAATATTTACATTGGGAGCTCGCCTGTACGGCGATACAGACATAAGGCTCTTTTAGAGGACGACTTTCGTCAGAAAGAGTAATCTTTGCAGGCTCTTCTTCAGGGGGAACCCCGAGGATATAGGCGGCTGTTTTATGTAGGCCGACATATCGAAAATCAGTCGGTTGCCAGTCACATGCCACATCATCAAAAAACAGTCCTAAACTATAGGTCCCGTAGAATGTGTCGCTGAGCTTTTGGTCAATGACCTCTTCGTGCGTAAAAAAGCGAATATGAGGATACGCTTTCTCAAACAAAGGACTGATGAGGCCTGAAAGAGCGCAGGTGACATGGGCACCATGTTTTTTCGCAAAGCGGTTTGCATAGGGCATCCAGGCCAATGTGTCGCCGAGTGTACCCACTGGGAATTGGATTAGAATCTCTTTGTTTTGTGGGTCGAAGTGATGACTGAAAACCTGTTTCTCTGATTTGACGCCACCTTGAGGCTGACTTTCGATCCAAACATCTATGCCAAATCGGACATACCAACGCTTGCTGGAATGAATAAGACCTGCAGGGATCCCGGTTTTCTCAAAGAGAATATTGCCCGTATCAAGGTCTCTAAGTCGGACGTGCCATGTTTGCCCGTCTTCCAGAAGTGGCAGTTGAACACGACACCCAAAATTGAAATCAAACCGAATGCCATGATGCGCCTGTTGAGTCGGGACTGACGCTGAAGGGGGATATGCGGGCTTATCAGAAAGCTTGGAACCAAGGGGGTTCGCACCGCTCGAAGCGGCCTCTTGATCACTCGATATCGGGCTCTGAGGCATTAATTAAGAAGTTCCAAACTTTTATCGCGAGGCGGTAACGATCAGTTAATAGTTAATAAAATAAAAATCATCAAGTGAATGTTTTTTTCATAATGACAAAAATATTGCCCCCCGCGGGAAGGGTCGAAAAACTCTCTGGTTTTGAGGCTCTCTGTGTGACTCCATTCCTTCGATCTTGGGGCAGGGCATAGTGATATGAAGCAGCCAAGGTTCTTTTATGTTGATGAAGAGAGATTTACTCGGTTCAGAGGGCCTAGGTGGAGGGTTCGAAAAACCCCCTGGTATTGAGGTCTGCTCTGTGATTCCATTTCCCCTTAGTTGATTGGGGATGATGAAAGATGAAGCAGCCKGGTTTCTTTGATGTTGAAGAACGGCTTGCCCG
>NZ_JACSIQ010000350.1:0-492 GCF_018812105.1 Gluconobacter sp. P1D12_c | reverse complement strand
TTGATTCACTGTCTGCCATTACGGGAATTGACTGGCCCCGCCTCCAGGACGCCATCGGCAGGGCTGAAACCCTGACAGCTCCAGAGACCATTGATCGCACGGCCGAACTGATCAACCGGCATCGCTCTCTTCGTCCTGACATTGGTCCATTCCTGAACGCGTTCCAGTTTCAGGGTGGTCGCACGGTACAGGGATTACTGAAGGCGGTGCAGATCATTGGAGACCTCTATCGGACCGGTAAACGCCGCTTGCCTGACTCCTGTCCGATCCGTTTCATTCCGCCTTCCTGGCACAGCTTTGTCAGGCCAGAGGGAACAGTCATACGACAGGCTTACGAACTCTGTGTTCTGACCCAGCTGCGCGAGCGTCTGCGTGCCGGAGACATCTGGGTAACGGAAAGTCGCCAATACCGCGCATTCGACACCTACCTTCTTCCGGAAGCCACGTTTGCAGCGATGCGCGCGCAAGGACCGTTGCCTCTGGCGATCAATG
>NZ_JACSIQ010000349.1:0-492 GCF_018812105.1 Gluconobacter sp. P1D12_c | reverse complement strand
AGCAACTACTTCGCAATCCTATCGCAATCACGCATTAAATCATCCAACGTGTAGACAGTCTTAATGAACGGAACAGGATTAATTMCATGCGAATCCAAAGAATCAAAAACTAAACCAAGATAAGTTTCAAGCTGTTCATTCTTCTTCTGTAAATCTCTGAACGGCTTGCCCTTATCAAAACTTTTTTCGCGTTCGCTTTTCAATTCGTTCAATAGTGATTTTCGTGATTCATTACTTTTGTGAATTTTTGTTTTTAGTGATGAATTACTCGCTTTCAACTTCTCATTTTGATTCTTCAATAAATGAATTTCATTTTCACGAGACTTCGCACCATCATCAAAACGGCTTTTCGTGAATGACTCAGAAACCTGAACAACACCACCAGCAACAGCAGAAGAAACAGCACCAACCAACGTGCCAGCCTTCTCAAACTTTTCAGCCTTAGCTTTTGCAGCATCAACACGCTTTGCAACAGCACGACCATCAGCCAGA
>NZ_JACSIQ010000348.1:0-492 GCF_018812105.1 Gluconobacter sp. P1D12_c | reverse complement strand
GTGGGAGCTTGGCAACAGGGATATCAATGCGGTGGATGATTCCGCAAAAGCATATATGCTTGACACTTACACGATATCTCACATGGGTAGAGGTGGGGGTAGCGTCTTAGAAGATGGGATGCTGTCAAAGGTTCTCGACATAGAGCGTCTACAAGACCCCGTAGAGCTTGATGAGCCTCCTATTGAGGTTCCGGATTCCGAATACTTCGAAGCTAATCAGGACGCCTTTCAGGAGCTTGCAGACTGGTATCTTTGAAGCTCCGCAGGACCGACGACAATGTAATTGTCATAGTCGGACACTATGACAAGTCAAATATTGATTTCTATCTGCTACAATAAGTTTCCAGTACCCCACAAACTGAGGGTCGGAGATTGTTATGGATATGGTAAAGAAGGAAAAATATAGAGAAATAGAGAGAGAAGTACAGAGGCTTGAAAATCTGTTCAATATAAAGGCTGTGCGATTGAAGGCACGTTATGAGACCAAGGCTA
>NZ_JACSIQ010000347.1:0-493 GCF_018812105.1 Gluconobacter sp. P1D12_c | reverse complement strand
TGGCGATACTTTGGTCGTACCAAAGCTTGATCGACTGGCCCGCTCTGTCCCTGATGCACGGCTTATTGGCGACAGCCTGGCATCCCGTGGCGTGAAGCTTCAACTTGGGAACAGTATTCACGATCCGTCTGATCCAATGGGCAAGTTGTTCTTCAACATCCTTGCGACTTTCGCGGAGTTTGAAGCCGATCTGATCCGGATGCGTACTCGTGAAGGGATGGCCGTTGCACGCGACAAAGGTAAACTACGCGGAAAGAAACCCAAGCTTTCTGAACGTCAGCAAAAAGAGCTTCGCCGGATGTATGATACCGGCGATTACTCCATCAGCGATCTTTCAGAACTGTTTTCTATTTCTCGGCCAACTGTCTATCGAACTCTCAGCAGAACAGCCTCAACGTTCTTGTTGGGTTCACTCTAAGCGTACGTAAAGTACACTTTCGTGTCGTGACCCCTATTTGAACGAGGCGTTGCGCTGGATTCAGGAGCGGCACGG
>NZ_JACSIQ010000346.1:0-493 GCF_018812105.1 Gluconobacter sp. P1D12_c | reverse complement strand
GAATAATCCCGAGCTATAAGCCCAAGCTGCATGCAGTCAGCAGATATCAGCCAGCAGATATCATCAACAGACCACCCCAGATGGAACACATGCCCAAGCCATGAACGAGGATAATACCCCCCATCATATGACTGAGCTTTGATGACACTTTGGGCCTCTAATTTCGTATATGAACGACCTACGGATTCCATCCGAGACCACCAGTCTTGGCGGTCTTGTGTTGAACCATCGCCATCAGTTGTGTTATAATACTGATGTGGGTCGGGTTGTGACGTTCCTGCGTCATGAGCCTTCTCCTAACCTATCGGGCTTCTTCGATGTAATCCGCCAAGATATCCATCGATTTAACCTCGACTCACATTCTACCATAAAAATCAGATTATCAAGAACCATCCCACACAGATGGCCTACGGCCACACTACGTGGCTCCCGCTCTGCGCTCGCTCTGTGATGCAGGACACAGCAAATCTGAGCTAATTATCTGCTCATGAAG
>NZ_JACSIQ010000345.1:0-493 GCF_018812105.1 Gluconobacter sp. P1D12_c | reverse complement strand
TTACGAGCCTTCTGTCGATGATAGCGAGATCACGATACATTTTACACTCAGCCAGGATGACTTCGATCTGATCGCAACCCGCCGCGGAGAAACCTCCCGATTGGGTTTCACGATGGTCATGCTCTACATGCGCTGGCCGGGACGGGTGCTGGAATCTGGTGAAACACCACCGGCTCCCATTCTGTCATTTGTTGCGCGGCAGCTCGACCTGTCCCCTGGGCTCTGGTCCCATTAAGGCCGGCGGGACGAAACCCGTCGATCCCCGCTGGCCCACCTGATGCAGCGTTATGGCGACCGAACCTTCGATCGGGCTGCATTTCATGACATTACCGGTTTCGCTATGCCAATTGCACATCATGTGACCCAGCCATCCCGCATGGCTGCGATCCTGATTGACGAGATGCGTCGCCGAAGCATTCTCCTGCCGTCGGTCACTGTCATTGAAGCCTTGGTGCGCCGTGCTCGCCAGCAGGCCGATCACCTTGTCCATGAC
>NZ_JACSIQ010000344.1:0-494 GCF_018812105.1 Gluconobacter sp. P1D12_c | reverse complement strand
TGAGCCCTGCCTGGGTTCGCCTGCGCAAATCCAGATCCTGTATCCAGTCGAGCATGAAAACCGACCGCTCGATCCGGCCAACTTCACGCAAGGCCACAGCCAGACCATTCTGACGGGGATAAGATCCGAGCTTCCGCAGCATGGCCGAGGCCGTCACGGTTCCACTCCGAATGGATGTGACCAGACGCAGCAGGTCGTCCCAGTGGGCCGCAACATGATCKGTATTGATCGGGTCACCGGCCATTCCACTCAGGAGATCACCGGGGCTTTGATCTGGAAACAGGTGAAGTTTCCGCTCTTTCAGATCCCGTATCCTGGGCGCAAATCGATAACCAAAGAAGGGCATCAGCCCGAAAACATGATCCGATGCCCCACCCGTGTCGGTATAATGCTCTTCAATGGAAAGCCCGTTGGCATGATACAGCAGCCCATCCAGAACATAGGGTGCTTCACCGGCCGTCGCCGCAATCACCCGGGTCGAAAACGGATCATAC
>NZ_JACSIQ010000343.1:0-494 GCF_018812105.1 Gluconobacter sp. P1D12_c | reverse complement strand
TGTCAGGCCAGAGGGAACAGTCATACGACAGGCTTACGAACTCTGTGTTCTGACCCAGCTGCGCGAGCGTCTGCGTGCCGGAGACATCTGGGTAACGGAAAGTCGCCAATACCGCGCATTCGACACCTACCTTCTTCCGGAAGCCACGTTTGCAGCGATGCGCGCGCAAGGACCGTTGCCTCTGGCGATCAATGCTACGGCTGACACGTTCCTTTCTCAACGGCGTGCAGTGCTGGAAACCGCGCTGAACCGGGTGACGGCTCTTGCCAGGAAGGGCGAGTTGTCACAGGTCCGGCTTGATGCACATGGTCTTGTGATTTCGCCTCTGAAAGCAATTACACCCCCTGCTGTGGAAGAGTTGAGGCGGGCGGCTTACGACCGGCTGCCACGCATCAAGATTACTGATCTTCTGCTGGAAGTGGACCGCTGGATCAGCTTCACCGACTGCTTTACCCATCGCCGTTCCAGCCGTGTCGCGGATGACAAAAACGCCC
>NZ_JACSIQ010000342.1:0-495 GCF_018812105.1 Gluconobacter sp. P1D12_c | reverse complement strand
GACAACCTCTTGCCGTCATCTGATTGAGGCCCGTGATCAGGGCGTTGATTCACTGTCTGCCATTACGGGAATTGACTGGCCCCGCCTCCAGGACGCCATCGGCAGGGCTGAAACCCTGACAGCTCCAGAGACCATTGATCGCACGGCCGAACTGATCAACCGGCATCGCTCTCTTCGTCCTGCCATTGGTCCATTCCTGAACGCGTTCCAGTTTCAGGGTGGTCGCACGGTACAGGGATTACTGAAGGCGGTGCAGATCATTGGAGACCTCTATCGGACCGGTAAACGCCGCTTGCCTGACTCCTGTCCGATCCGTTTCATTCCGCCTTCCTGGCACAGCTTTGTCAGGCCAGAGGGAACAGTCATACGACAGGCTTACGAACTCTGTGTTCTGACCCAGCTGCGCGAGCGTCTGCGTGCCGGAGACATCTGGGTAACGGAAAGTCGCCAATACCGCGCATTCGACACCTACCTTCTTCCGGAAGCCACGTTTGC
>NZ_JACSIQ010000341.1:0-495 GCF_018812105.1 Gluconobacter sp. P1D12_c | reverse complement strand
ACCCGTCGATCCCATCTGGCCCACCTGATGAAGCGTTATGGCTACCGAACCTTCGATCGGTCGGCATTTCATGACATGACCGGTTTCGCGATGCCAATTGCACATCATGTGACCCAGCCATCCCGCATGGCTGCGATCCTGATTGACGAGATGCGTCGCCGAAGCATTCTCCTGCCGTCGGTCACTGTCATTGAAGCCTTGGTGCGCCGTGCTCGCCAGCAGGCCGATCACCTTGTCCATGACGTCCTTGCAGGGGATCTGCCGCCGGAAACCCGTTGTCGTTTGGACAAAATGCTGGAGCGTCGTGGCGATCGCAGTGCCTCCTGGCTCTCGTGGCTGCGTAACCCGCCCTTGTCACCAGCCGCGCGCAATATCCTGCGATTGCTGGAACGCCTGGAGTGTGTACGATCCCTGAACCTCGACAGCGCTCGCGCCACGACCATACCGCGTGTGGCCTTTGACCGTTTGAGCGAAGAAGCTGCCCGGATTACGCCC
>NZ_JACSIQ010000035.1:0-2500 GCF_018812105.1 Gluconobacter sp. P1D12_c | reverse complement strand
GTCAGCGAGTTTCTGTTTGCAGCGAGCTTAAGCCGTTAGGTGTAGGCGTAGCGAAAGCGAGTCTGAATAGGGCGAATGAGTTGCTGGCAGAAGACCCGAAACCGAGTGATCTAGCCATGGCCAGGCTGAAGGTGCGGTAACACGCACTGGAGGGCCGAACCCACGCCTGTTGAAAAAGTCGGGGATGAGCTGTGGCTAGGGGTGAAAGGCCAATCAAACTCGGAGATAGCTGGTTCTCCGCGAAATCTATTGAGGTAGATCGTCGGGTGTTTACCCTGGGGGGTAGAGCACTGGATGGGCTAGGGGGGCCCAAAGCCTTACCAAACCTAACCAAACTCCGAATACCCAGGAGTATAGCCCGGCAGACAGACAGTGGGTGCTAAGGTCCATTGTCGAGAGGGAAACAGCCCAGACCACCAGCTAAGGCCCCTAAATCGTGGCTAAGTGGGAAAGGATGTGGGGATTCCAAAACAACCAGGAGGTTGGCTTAGAAGCAGCCATCCTTTAAAGAAAGCGTAATAGCTCACTGGTCTATTAGAAACCCTGCGCCGAAAATGTAACGGGGCTCAAGCCACGTGCCGAAGCTGTGGGTGCATTCTTATGAATGCGCGGTAGCGGAGCGTTCCGTAAGTCTGCGAAGGAGGCGGGGTGACCCCCTCTGGAGATATCGGAAGTGCGAATGCTGACATGAGTAGCGACAAACAGTGCGAGAAACACTGTCGCCGAAAGTCCAAGGGTTCCTGCGCAAGGTTAATCCACGCAGGGTGAGCCGGCCCCTAAGGCGAGGGCGAGAGCCGTAGTCGATGGGAACTAGGTGAATATTCCTAGGCCTGCCAGAAGTGACGAATGAGAAATGTTGTCTGTCCTTATCGGATTGAACAGGCTTTTCGACCATTCCAGGAAATAGCTCTGGCGTATAGACCGTACCCGAAACCGACACAGGTGGACTGGTAGAGAATACCAAGGCGCTTGAGAGAACGATGCTGAAGGAACTAGGCAAATTGCTCGTGTAACTTCGGGATAAACGAGACCCAATCGTGGGCAACCATGGTTGGGTGGCACAGACCAGGGGGTAGCGACTGTTTAGTAAAAACACAGGGCTCTGCGAAATCGTGAGATGACGTATAGGGCCTGACGCCTGCCCGGTGCCGGAAGGTTAAGAGGAGATGTGCAAGCATTGAATTGAAGCCCCGGTAAACGGCGGCCGTAACTATAACGGTCCTAAGGTAGCGAAATTCCTTGTCGGGTAAGTTCCGACCTGCACGAATGGCGTAACGACTTCCCCACTGTCTCCAGCATCGACTCAGCGAAATTGAATTCCCCGTGAAGATGCGGGGTACCCGCGGTCAGACGGAAAGACCCTATGAACCTTTACTGCAGCTTTGCAGTGGCATCAGGAAAATCCTGTGTAGGATAGGTCGGAGGCTTTGAAGCCGGGGCGCCAGCACCGGTGGAGCCACCCTTGAAATACGACCCTGAATTTTTCTGATGTCTAACCGAGACCAGTAAGCCTGGTCCGGGACCCTGCATGGTGGGCAGTTTGACTGGGGCGGTCGCCTCCCAAAGTGTAACGGAGGCGCGCGATGGTGGGCTCAGGCCGGTCGGAAACCGGCTGTCGAGTGCAATGGCATAAGCCCGCCTGACTGCGAGAATGACAGTTCGAGCAGAGACGAAAGTCGGCCATAGTGATCCGGTGGTCCCACGTGGACGGGCCATCGCTCAACGGATAAAAGGTACTCTAGGGATAACAGGCTGATCTCCCCCAAGAGTCCACATCGACGGGGAGGTTTGGCACCTCGATGTCGGCTCATCACATCCTGGGGCTGGAGCAGGTCCCAAGGGTTCGGCTGTTCGCCGATTAAAGTGGTACGTGAGCTGGGTTTAGAACGTCGTGAGACAGTTCGGTCCCTATCTGCCGTGGGTGTAAGAGACTTGAGAGGATTTGTCCCTAGTACGAGAGGACCGGGATGAACATACCTCTGGTGCACCGGTTGTCACGCCAGTGGCACAGCCGGGTAGCTAAGTATGGACGGGATAACCGCTGAAAGCATCTAAGCGGGAAACCCACCTCAAAACGAGGTCTCATAGAGCCGTGACAGACCATCACGTTGATAGGCCGGGTGTGAAAGTGCAGTAATGCATGCAGCTAACCGGTCCTAATCGCTCATACTTCTCACATCAGACACATGCACAGAAATCAGCCACACTCAATAAACACCAACCTCCGCCCACTCTCAAAAAGACTGGGTGGGCTAGAAGACCTGGTGGCCATTGCGAGGGCCCTACACCCGATCCCTTCCCGAACTCGGCCGTGAAATCCCTCAGCGCCTATGATACTGCACCTCAAGGTGCGGAAAAGTCGGTCGCCGCCAGGTCCCCTAGCCCACTCACAAAAACCCCCACACCAACATCACATATACCACCGCGGGGTGGAGCAGCCCGGTAGCTCGTCAGGCTCATAACCTGAAGGCCGCAGGTTCAAATCCTGCCCCCGCAACCA
>NZ_JACSIQ010000340.1:0-496 GCF_018812105.1 Gluconobacter sp. P1D12_c | reverse complement strand
GTCCCGCACAGAACCGTGCTGTCACCTTGTGGCTAATGAAGAACAGTAAACGTCCAATGAAGGCCGTGGACGTCTGGMCGCTCTTGTTCGACCACCTGTTCCCACATACCGGACAGATCATGCTAACCCGCGAAGAAATCGCCGAAAAAGTCGGAATTCGGGTCAACGAAGTTACAGCCATCATGAATGAACTGGTGAAGTTCGGTGCGATTTTCTCCGAGCGCGAAAAGGTAGCCGGTATGCGAGGGCCGGGTCTTGTCCGCTACTACATGAACCGCCACGTTGCTGAAGTAGGTAGTCGTGCTACACAAGAAGAACTTTCTACAATACCAAAGCCGGGATTTAATCTTGAAGTTATAGAAGGAGGAAAATTATGAAAACTAACGAACGATTCCATATTGCATGCCAAAATACATTTATAATTTCTCATTCAAACGACTTAGAAACTATGAAAATTTGGAAAAATCTTAAGGAATTACATGATGAAAATTTAGAT
>NZ_JACSIQ010000339.1:0-496 GCF_018812105.1 Gluconobacter sp. P1D12_c | reverse complement strand
GTCAGTTTCTACACCCACATCTCCGATCAGTATGATCCGTTTTCGACCCGGGTGATTGCGGCGACGGCCGGTGAAGCACCCTATGTTCTGGATGGGCTGCTGTATCATGCCAACGGGCTTTCCATTGAAGAGCATTATACCGACACGGGTGGGGCATCGGATCATGTTTTCGGGCTGATGCCCTTCTTTGGTTATCGATTTGCGCCCAGGATACGGGATCTGAAAGAGCGGAAACTTCACCTGTTTCCAGATCAAAGCCCCGGTGATCTCCTGAGTGGAATGGCCGGTGACCCGATCAATACCGATCATGTTGCGGCCCACTGGGACGACCTGCTGCGTCTGGTCACATCCATTCGGAGTGGAACCGTGACGGCCTCGGCCATGCTGCGGAAGCTCGGATCTTATCCCCGTCAGAATGGTCTGGCTGTGGCCTTGCGTGAAGTTGGCCGGATCGAGCGGTCGGTTTTCATGCTCGACTGGATACAGGATCTGGATT
>NZ_JACSIQ010000338.1:0-500 GCF_018812105.1 Gluconobacter sp. P1D12_c | reverse complement strand
CTTTGGGTTAAAGATTTAGAAGAATGTGACAAGGATGGTTTGTATTCGAGTATCGATAATTTAGATTTGGAAAATTGTACGTCTGATGATTTTAAAAGAAGACTCTCAACGATTTGCGAGAAATTTTTTGGATCGTTGTCATGAGTTATCAATTCGCACATTTTGAGATGCTGAGTCGTAAAGTGCTTGTAAAGCCTTCCGACAAGGCAACGAAGTCTAAGAAGTGGAATATTAAAGAGACTATAGATGAGGCTACCCGGAGAAATCCGGATGCCTGTTTGCATGTTGAAAATCCAGGCAAGCCGGTTCTCGTTTTTGGTCAGGATTTAGAAGCTCTTGAGCGTGAGCATGAGCAGGCTTGCGATGGTGCTGTTGATGTTCAGAAGAATGGCAAGAGCAGGAAAATCAGAAGCACTCAAAATACTATGGCGTGCATTGTTCTGTCTTGGCCAGGTGAGATGGATGCCGATTGTAAGCGTTGGCAAGCTCGGTCGGTCAAG
>NZ_JACSIQ010000337.1:0-500 GCF_018812105.1 Gluconobacter sp. P1D12_c | reverse complement strand
TAACCCGCGAAGAAATCGCCGAAAAAGTCGGAATTCGGGTCAACGAAGTTACAGCCATCATGAATGAACTGGTGAAGTTCGGTGCGATTTTCTCCGAGCGCGAAAAGGTAGCCGGTATGCGAGGGCCGGGTCTTGTCCGCTACTACATGAACCGCCACGTTGCTGAAGTAGGTAGTCGTGCTACACAAGAAGAACTTTCTACAATACCAAAGCCGGGATTTAATCTTGAAGTTATAGAAGGAGGAAAATTATGAAAACTAACGAACGATTCCATATTGCATGCCAAAATACATTTATAATTTCTCATTCAAACGACTTAGAAACTATGAAAATTTGGAAAAATCTTAAGGAATTACATGATGAAAATTTAGATGAATTTTTTGAATTTTCTATAGTGCGAGATAATGAAGTGCTTCTAGAGACACTTCGCCTTCCGAGTGATCCTTCACTCTACGAATGGTTTGTCGGTCTTCCTAATGTGCCATTACCGACAAAAAAAG
>NZ_JACSIQ010000336.1:0-501 GCF_018812105.1 Gluconobacter sp. P1D12_c | reverse complement strand
GGCTTAACTCGTATTGGTCCAGGTCGTAGGCGTTTAACTCGGGACCAGTGGAACCAGGAGAAGCAACAAGCCAAGGCTTTAGCTATTGCTCTGGCTGATGGTCGTGCTGTTGCAAAGCGTGTTGATGCTGCAAAAGCTAAGGCTGAAAAGTTTGAGAAGGCTGGCACGTTGGTTGGTGCTGTTTCTTCTGCTGTTGCTGGTGGTGTTGTTCAGGTTTCTGAGTCATTCACGAAAAGCCGTTTTGATGATGGTGCGAAGTCTCGTGAAAATGAAATTCATTTATTGAAGAATCAAAATGAGAAGTTGAAAGCGAGTAATTCATCACTAAAAACAAAAATTCACAAAAGTAATGAATCACGAAAATCACTATTGAACGAATTGAAAAGCGAACGCGAAAAAAGTTTTGATAAGGGCAAGCCGTTCAGAGATTTACAGAAGAAGAATGAACAGCTTGAAACTTATCTTGGTTTAGTTTTTGATTCTTTGGATTCGCATGGAATT
>NZ_JACSIQ010000335.1:0-501 GCF_018812105.1 Gluconobacter sp. P1D12_c | reverse complement strand
GGCTAAATCAGTATTAAAAAGATAGCTCAAACTGCTTCGCTTCATGAGCAGATAATTAGCTCAGATTTGCTGTGTCCTGCATCACAGAGCGAGCGCAGAGCGGGAGCCACGTAGTGTGGCCGTAGGCCATCTGTGTGGGATGGTTCTTGATAATCTGATTTTTATGGTAGAATGTGAGTCGAGGTTAAATCGATGGATATCTTGGCGGATTACATCGAAGAAGCCCGATAGGTTAGGAGAAGGCTCATGACGCAGGAACGTCACAACCCGACCCACATCAGTATTATAACACAACTGATGGCGATGGTTCAACACAAGACCGCCAAGACTGGTGGTCTCGGATGGAATCCGTAGGTCGTTCATATACGAAATTAGAGGCCCAAAGGGTCATCAAAGCTCAGTCATATGATGGGGGGTATTATCCTCGTTCATGGCTTGGGCATGTGTTCCATCTGGGGTGGTCTGTTGATGATATCTGCTGGCTGATATCTGCTGACTGCA
>NZ_JACSIQ010000334.1:0-501 GCF_018812105.1 Gluconobacter sp. P1D12_c | reverse complement strand
CTTCAATGAGTTCGAGAGCCTTTTTGCCGAGTGCAGTGTCAGGCGTCTGCGTATAATTCTGGACCATAAGACAGGGTTCAGAGACGTTATAGAAAGCATGATGCGGGAGCATCAGCCCAACAATCTTATTCTCCATCTGCTCGAATTTTATTTCATCACCAACGATGACACGACCATCAAGAGAAGGCTCAACACAGAGAGCCATAGCAATATCGGGCCCGAACATATCCAATGATTTAGGGACACCTATCGTGGCTTCGCCTTCATCACGCTTCGTGAAAAGCTCAGCATCATTGATGACACGCTTCTTCATCATCTTCAGAGATCCATCAGACTGATCTCGAACGATGCGAAGCCTCTCATCATTAAGAGACCCCTTGAACTCCTTAAACGATCCGTACCTCTGTATCAGTCGCGTATTGAGTGTCTCATTATAGAACCACTCAAGATGGCCATCCTCCATCGTCTCAATATCGTTCGGCTTAGTCACATATTTTGTGA
>NZ_JACSIQ010000333.1:0-501 GCF_018812105.1 Gluconobacter sp. P1D12_c | reverse complement strand
GCTTCTTCGATGTAATCCGCCAAGATATCCATCGATTTAACCTCGACTCACATTCTACCATAAAAATCAGATTATCAAGAACCATCCCACACAGATGGCCTACGGCCACACTACGTGGCTCCCGCTCTGCGCTCGCTCTGTGATGCAGGACACAGCAAATCTGAGCTAATTATCTGCTCATGAAGCGAAGCAGTTTGAGCTATCTTTTTAATACTGATTTAGCCTTTAGCATGGAGGTCGAAACCCCAATGCTAGACCCCGGACCTTCGGGGTCGTCGCTCTAGGCAATAGAGCGATCAGAACCCTTTTGAGGCTTCGCCTTAGGTTCCCACGTCGCCTGGAATGACTCAAGCCACTCCTTCGCAATCCTATCGCAATCACGCATTAAATCATCCAACGTGTAGACAGTCTTAATGAACGGAACAGGATTAATTCCATGCGAATCCAAAGAATCAAAAACTAAACCAAGATAAGTTTCAAGCTGTTCATTCTTCTTCTGTA
>NZ_JACSIQ010000332.1:0-501 GCF_018812105.1 Gluconobacter sp. P1D12_c | reverse complement strand
TGTCGGAAGGCTTTACAAGCACTTTACGACTCAGCATCTCAAAATGTGCGAATTGATAACTCATGACAACGATCCAAAAAATTTCTCGCAAATCGTTGAGAGTCTTCTTTTAAAATCATCAGACGTACAATTTTCMAAATCTAAATTATCGATACTCGAATACAAACCATCCTTGTCACATTCTTCTAAATCTTTAACCCAAAGGCGTATCTCATCTTTATTGTCATTAACAAAAACACACTCGTAACAAAAATCATCCTCGGCATCGTGCAAATATTCGTTGAATCTTATAAAACCATATCCGCTGCTTTCTATGTAATCCAAAAACAAAGAAGAATGCTAAGGAAGACAAAGCAAATAATCTCTATAACTTTTCACATCCTTCACAGGAAAAGAATGGTCAATATAATGGTCATGCAAACAAGTCATGATATCGTAAGGCTTTTCCCAACAGCAATAAACCTCGACCCCATTCACAAACATATAACGAATAGCCTTGGT
>NZ_JACSIQ010000331.1:0-501 GCF_018812105.1 Gluconobacter sp. P1D12_c | reverse complement strand
GTTCGTGGGAGCGTGGCAACAGGGATATCAAAGCGGTGGATGAATACGCAAAAGCATATATGCTTGACACTTACACGATATCTCACATGGGTAGAGGTGGGGGTAGCGTCTTAGAAGATGGGATGCTGTCAAAGGTTCTCGACATAGAGCGTCTACAAGACCCCGTAGAGCTTGATGAGCCTCCTATTGAGGTTCCGGATTCCGAATACTTCGAAGCTAATCAGGACGCCTTTCAGGAGCTTGCAGACTGGTATCTTTGAAGCTCCGCAGGACCGACGACAATGTAATTGTCATAGTCGGACACTATGACAAGTCAAATATTGATTTCTATCTGCTACAATAAGTTTCCAGTACCCCACAAACTGAGGGTCGGAGATTGTTATGGATATGGTAAAGAAGGAAAAATATAGAGAAATAGAGAGAGAAGTACAGAGGCTTGAAAATCTGTTCAATATAAAGGCTGTGCGATTGAAGGCACGTTATGAGACCAAGGCTATTCGT
>NZ_JACSIQ010000034.1:0-6752 GCF_018812105.1 Gluconobacter sp. P1D12_c | reverse complement strand
CTGCTTCATAGCGTCATTCCCTCAGTCAGAACCGGACGAATGGAATCACAGAGCAGACCTCAAAACCAGGGGGTTTTTCGAACCCTCCACGTCGCATCAATCAATAATTTTCCGCACTATTCATCTCTATTTTTAATAGAGATGAATATAATAATTTAATCAAATATTTTCTTTATATTAAATCTTCTTTCTAAATCCATAACCTCTTCCGAAGAAAATGTTTCTCCTTTTTCAGAAATCCAAAGTCCTGAATGATAAGTTAGAACATAATCATATTCCATATTATAAGTCCTTCATGATAAGAATTCATATTAAGCAGAAAACGTAGCATTATAGCTATCTGTTATACAATATTTTTATCAAACAGACGTAATGGGACCGGGACAGGCCTGTAACAGCGGATTATGGATCAAAAGCAGAAGCCCCTCCACCATTGCCTGAGCCACGAGTATGCGATCAAGAGGATCTCGATGCACGTCAGCAAGTTGTCCGACCGCTAGGGCATGCTGACTAGCACTACAGTTGCGTTTTTATTTTAATGCGTGAGAGATATACTGCTGCCTGATAGGCTCGTCGAAACACGGACCAACGGAGGATATGCGGGATAGGGATCTGAGCCTGGGTGATTTTCACGGGGAGGCGTCGGATTTCCTGGATCGACCACCGGATGAGCTTTTGCGCGTTGGCCGTGGGCTTTTTTTGAGCGTGAGGACGTTCGCCTGGGAGCGCACGGCAGCCATCATTGCGTGGGCGAGCATGACCAGAGAGACGTGGCGGTGCCAGCCGTGCCAGGAACGGGTCTCGTTGTGGTCAAGGCCAAATTCGTTCTTGGCGGTCTCAAAGCCTTCCTCGATCCGCCAGCGCGCGCCTTCAACGCGGGCCAGCGTTTCAAGCGGTGTCCCCTGTGGGCACCAGGTTGTGAAATAGCGCAGATCGCCATCAGCGGGATTGCGGCGGACCAGCAGGCCTCGGGTCCATGTTCCGGTCAGGGTGTTAGAATATTCCGGCGCGTGGAGATCGGCCATCGGGCAATACAACCAGTCTCATACCATCGCTTCGCCCTTGGTACCGTGCCCGGCCGAACATCGGACCCAGGCTTCGTCAGGCAGGGTCTTGATAATCTCGCGGGCCTCGCCGACCCACATCACGTCAGGTCGCCAGGAGTGAAACCAGTGATTGGCATTCACGCCCAACACGAAACCTTTGCCCGCGCGGCGCAGAGCCATTTCCAAATCACCAACACCATATACGCTGTCGCCCGCGACCCAGGCGAACGGTATGTCGGCATCCAGCGCACGTCCGATCATCGCAATCGCCAGCGCCGGTTTGGTGGTAAAGCGGATATCGTCAGGAACATGTGCCGCTGCCAGGCGCTCAGGTTTGTCTGTCCAGCTTTTCGGCAGATACAGCGCCCGATCGAGAAAGGCATGCCCTTTGGATGAAACATAGGTCGTGAACACGCCAATCTGGCAGTTTGTGATTTTACCCGCTGAGCCGGTGTATTGCCGGCTCACGCCGCAGGAGGCCGTACCCTTCTTGAGAAAACCGGTCTCGTCGACCACTAGAACGGCATCGGGATCGCCGAAATGATCCACCACATGATCTCGCACGACATCGCGCAACGCATTGGCATCCCAGCGCGTCCGGCCTAGCAACGCCTGCTGCCGCCACGGCCCTGGGTCACCCGCTGCTTCCGCCCGCATCCAGCCGGTCTTCCGCGGTTCGTTACTCAGAAGCGTTTCCAGAAAACGCCCTGCCGCCGCAGCAATCCGCTCCTGCCCAAAGACCGGGCGCATCCGCGCCTTGGTATCTCGCAATGCCTCCCGCGTAAGCGTCAAAACATCCTCGACAGACGCCGTGCTATTCATCTCGTTCTGAAGCATGGCTATCCATAGATTCAGAACCCTCAGAAAAACGCAACTGTAGTGTTAGGTCCCGTTGACAAAAGATTCAATCCAAAGCCTCGCGGCGGCGATATTGAGGAAGCTCATGAAGGACAAGGCGGTTTTGTCGTAGCGGGTTGCAATACGCCGCATCTGCTTGAGTTTGTTGAACATCCGCTCAATGCGATTGCGGTCTCTGTAACGCCGCCAGTCTGTTTTCTGTGGAGTGTTACGGCCTTTGCGTGATGAAAGACGACAGATGCCGTCGTCAGTGATGGCGCGTGATTGAGAGAGGAATTGTTGGATAAAACCTATACGGCATCAACGGTATGGGCCGATACGGCCTATCGCGCAAAAGCCAAYGAAGACTTCATGGAAAAGCAGGGCTTTGTCTCAAAGGTTCACAGGAACAAGCTGCATCTCAAGCCAATGCCCCGCTATACCCAGCCCTTCAATGCCGGTAAGTCGGTAATCTGATCCTGCGTTGAACATGTTTTTGCTGAATGAGTGTACGTTACCGAGGCCTCCCGCAGGGAGGTTTGGGAGGGTACACTATTACCTATAGTGTAACAGCCTGCGCCTTCCGGTCCCAGATCTGCCCGGATCGCTCCTTCCCGTCCCGCTTTCACAATCAGCGGAAAAGCCCCGAAAACCTGCATCCCTGGAGAGAAAGCCCCTGACGGTTCGAAGCCGGATTTGTTACACTTTTCGGGATCTGATGCCCAAAGCTCCGCAAACGGCCCTGCCCCGCCAGTTCAGCCTCTTTCCCGAGAGCGCCCGTCTGCATCGGATCGACTCGGAGACCAACTGCTGGCGGTTCTACCGTCTGACCCTGCAGGATGATCTCTTCGGCGGCACTGTCCTCGTCCGCTCCTGGGGGCGTCTGGGGACCACCGGCCAGGAGCAGCGGGAGCGTTTTGGCGATCCGGTTGCCGTTCAGAAAGAGCTGGTCCGTTGGGTGCAGGTAAAGCAGCGTCGGGGCTATCGAGAGGACATGGACGGATGACAGCAAAGGATGTGACGGTGAAAGCGAGGGCGCTGCCCTCGCGCTCCCGGCAGGAGCCGCAGGCTCCTGCACCTCGGGGGGGTAACAGGAAGACGCCGTCTGGCGGCGGCGTAGCGCCGCAGGCGGGGATGCAGCTGTTTGATCCCTCAGGAGCGCGGAAATATCTGACCGTCTCCGAGCGCACCGCTTTCCTGAAGACGGCCGAGCGGGCGCCGCGCGATGTCCGCACCCTCGCCATGACCCTGGCCTGGTCGGGGTGCCGTCTGTCCGAGGCCTTGGCCCTGACCGCCGACCGGGTGGATCTGGCCGGCGGCGTGCTGGTGTTTGAAAGTCTGAAGAAGCGCCAGGACGGGATCTACCGGGCTGTCCCCGTCCCCCCTGCCCTGCTCGAGGCGCTTGATCTGGTGCACGGCGTCCGCGAAGCGCAGGCGCGTCGGGACCGGGGCCGCTTCCTGCGTCTGTGGCCGGTGGCCCGCATGACCGGCTGGCGCATGGTGCACCGGGTCATGGCCGAGGCTGGTCTATCTGGCCCCGCCGCCTCCCCCAAGGGCCTGCGGCATGCCTTTGGCGTGGCGGCCGTCTCCACCGGCATTCCGCTCAATCTCGTGCAGAAATGGCTCGGTCATGCCCAGCTCTCTACCACCGCCATCTATGCCAACGCCTCCGGCGACGAGGAGCAGACCATTGCCAGGAAAATGTGGAACTAGAAGAAGTCTAAAAATCGTATAAAATTATTACATCAAATACGATTGCACATTTTTACGATTAATCGTAAAAACGTAAAAAAGGAAATCAGTATGATAATTGGTCTTCTAAATCAAAAGGGCGGGGTTGGAAAAACAACCTTAAGTGTTAATTTGGCGGCAAGTCTCGCGCATGCCGGTGCTCGCGTACTCCTTCTCGATGTTGATCCTCAAGGTAGCGCTTTAGATTGGGCCGCTGCTCGTGAAGGGAAGCCACTTTTTCCAGTGGTAGGGTTGCCGAGAGCTACCGTGCACAAAGAGATAGATCAGATCGGAAAAGATTATGATCATATCATAATTGATGGCCCCCCCCGTGTCACTGATTTAGCACGCAGCGCTATCATGGCATCAGATCTCATTTTAATCCCTGTACAGCCATCTCCCTATGATATTTGGGCAGCTGATGAAGTTGTCAAACTCATTGAGGAAGCTGGAATCTATAAAGAAAAACTTAAATCCGCTTTTGTGGTTAATCGTAAAATCGCAAAAACGGCGATAGGCCGAGATGTTAAGGAGGCTCTTTCATCATATTCGGTTCCGGTTTTCTCATCGAGCATTACTCAGCGTGTGATTTTCGCTGAGGCTGCGGCTCAGGGAAAATCAGTGCACGAAATAGATCCGCAGAGTTCCGCTGCCATAGAAGTAGATGCTGTTAAAAACGAGTTGATGGAATTCATCAAATGAGCGCAAAAAAAATCCAAATCGGCATGAAGCCTACGAACAAAGCAATTTCGCCCTCAGCTGATGCCTGGGTCGAAACACGAAAAAATTCAGATGAGCCCGAGGCAATGAAGCGACTGACGATTGATGTTCCAGCTAGCTTACATCGAATGATTAAATCGTCTTGCGCTATGCGTGGGACAAAAATTGCCGATGAAGTGCGTGAACTACTTTTAAAGAAATACGGAAATCAGTAAAAACTGATAATCGTATTTAAGTTTTCCGAGTAAAACTATGGGGTAATAGAGACAATAAGATGTCCATTCGCAAAGCTCCAAAAGCAGAAAGCCAAACAGATTTTTTTGTACCGACCCTTTATGATGTAGGGACGAAGGACTCTCGCAGCATTATGGATGTGGCGGTCTTTCGCTTATCTAAACGAGATCGCCGTGCGGGCGAGGTCATTCATTATGAGCTATCAGATGGTCATGTGACAGTTTCTGGGGGCGCTGCTGGTATGGCTTCAGTCTGGGACTATGATTTAGTTCTTATGGCAGTCTCGCATCTTACCGAACAAATGAACCGTTTCCGCGAAGGAAAAGCCGAACGTCCTAGCCGGATTTTCCGTCCGCATGTTGCTGATGTTTTGCGTTTTTGCCGCCGATCTGATGGTGGCAAACAAAAGGATGACTTGGTCGAAACGTGCATCAGACTAAACACAACACATGTTGCAGTTCAGCGCATTAAAAAAAATAGTAACGGTAAAACGATAACAGTCGATGAAGGAGAGCCACTTATTAGTCGATATAAAATTATAAAAAGCGATACAGGAAAACCAGAATATATAGAAATAGAATTAGCAGATTGGATGCACAGAGAAATAACTAATGGAAAAAACCCTGAAGTTTTAACTGTTCACCCAGATTATTTTTTAATAGATCCTGGTATAGGTCGTTTTGTTTATAGATTAGCTCGCCGTGCAGCGGGGAAAAGCAAAGCAAAGTGGTCATTCCAAACAATTTATGATCGGAGCGGTAGTTCTGGGACTTTGAAAAAGTTTACTGAAAATTTGAGAAAAATTATTAATTCTAATAATTTGCCGGAATATATCATTGAAGAAGAACTGGGAAATTCAGGGCCATTATTAGTTATGACTTATAGAAATTCCATCCGCCCGGATGGAGAACAATGCTAGCCCCTAATGTACGGGTAATTCGAATCTGCATCGATGACACAAGATAGAAGCAACCTTTTCCATTCCCAACAAGGCAAAAACAGACGCATGTATGTGAACAAACCGTACATTGGGGGCCAGATCCCGTACATTGGGGGCCAGATCCCGTACATTGGGGACCGGATTCCGTACATTGGGGGCTGGTAAATTTTCTAAGCATTTGAAATAAAAGAATAATTTACCGTTTTTTTTTCCTAAAACTCTTTAAAACATTTAAAACTATTTGAAACCCGAATGCCTGTGGATAACTTCCTCCCTTCTGACCGTGCTTTAGAAGCTCTGGCTGATCGCCTGGAGGCTTCAGAAAATTACCGGGTTCTGAGACGCCTGCGTCCTTCCGTTCTGGGCCATAAACCCGAGGGCAGGGGATTACGAACCGGTCTGTTCGTCGATCTGGAGACCACTGGCCTTGATCCCCGCCAGGACGAAATCATCGAAATCGGCATGATCCCGTTCATCTACCGCATCGATGGCCTTCTCATTGGAACCCTGCCAGCCTTCAGCCGACTGCGGGAACCTGCCATTCCCGTGCCTGCCTTTGTTCAGGATCTGACAGGACTGACACCAGAACGACTGGCTGGACAGACCGTCTCCCCCGACGAGGTGGCGGCCTTCGCCCCGGATGCCAGTCTGGTGATTGCTCATAACGCAGCGTTTGATCGTCCTTTTCTCGAACGCTTCTGCCCGGCCTTTGTGAACAAACCCTGGGCCTGTTCCATGGAAGACGTTCCTTGGGATCAGGCAGGCTTTGAAGGACGCAAACTGGGGCATCTGGGTCTCCAGGCCGGATTTTTCTTCGACGGGCATCGCGCCGTGGATGACTGTCAGGCTGCCATTGCCCTTCTGGGCCACACAGGCTTTCCGGAGAACCGCTCCGCCCTCTCTCTCCTGCTGGAACGGGCCAGGACGGTCTGGACGCGTCTGTGGGCCGAATATGCGCCCTTTGAGCTCAAGGATACGCTCAAGGCTCGAGGCTACCGTTGGAACGATGGTTCTGACGGGCGACCCAAAGCCTGGTTCATCGACAGACCGCCTGAAGAGGTTGAAGAGGAGGTTCGCTTTCTTCGCTCTGACATCTAGGGGTCACGACACGAAAGTGTACTTTACGTACGCTTAGAGTGAACCCAACAAGAACGTTGAGGCTGTTCTGCTGAGAGTTCGATAGACAGTTGGCCGAGAAATAGAAAACAGTTCTGAAAGATCGCTGATGGAGTAATCGCCGGTAT
>NZ_JACSIQ010000330.1:0-502 GCF_018812105.1 Gluconobacter sp. P1D12_c | reverse complement strand
TATCCTATGGAATACGCGCTATCTTCAGTCTGCCATCGCAACGCTCGGCATTTCCGATGACCTGGCGCGGCATATTGCACCCCTCGGCTGGGAGCATATCTCTCTGACAGGGGACTATCGCTGGAATGTCGATGAGCAGCCCGAAGCGGGCGCGTTACGTCCGCTTCGGGTGCCTGCATCACTGCTTGTAGCTTGACCCCCAATGCTGGCGGTTATGTAGGTGTTCACACTAAGCGTACGTAAAATACACTTTCGTGTCGTGACCCCAAATACGCCTCCTGGTCAGCGTTCCGGTTCTCGAACGCGCCAGGTGAGGACGTGACCAGGTATTCGATGCACTGGACGGCGTTCTTGCGGATCTTCTCAGGTAGCGCCTTCTCGAACGCGATCATGCCCTGTTTGACGTTCTGCGGCCCGATCAGGTCATTGTCTGGCGTTCTCGTGGCTTCAGCGTTTGGCTTATCCTGCTCTCGGTAGGCGTGCTTCATGGACGCCCTGACGG
>NZ_JACSIQ010000329.1:0-503 GCF_018812105.1 Gluconobacter sp. P1D12_c | reverse complement strand
GCATCATGGTCAAAATCGGGATTGTCAAAAAACGGCAAAAGGGCTTGGCGAACCTGTTCGGCCTGATCTTCACGAAGCCGATCTTTTGGGGTCTTGAGACGGGTCATGTTCCGCATGTGGGAAACCTCTGTATGAGTGCCGAATAGGTCGCACACTGTGCGACTTTATGGTCGCACGTGGTGCGACCTAATGGCAAGCCATTTTTGGCGGTTCCCCAAGGGAAAAGGATGATCGGTAAAACCCTAGATATAAATAAGATAAAATCTCTCTCTGTAGTCTCTCTCTTTTTTCGGTGGAAAACTGCGGTTTTTACCCCAAAAGGGGGGGTAATTATGCACGGCATAAACGGGCGACATCCGAGAACCGTGCAAGAGAGTATTTGCTCAGGAAGAAGGAGCGAATGGGACGGTCAGCGGCCCCGACCTCGGCTATTCTCCCGCGAGCGATTCCGGCCAATTTCTCTGGCTCGTTCCCGTTGAGCCTCAACCGCCTGATCTTGGAGT
>NZ_JACSIQ010000328.1:0-503 GCF_018812105.1 Gluconobacter sp. P1D12_c | reverse complement strand
GTTTGTCGGTCAGCCAAATGTGCCATTACCGACAAAAAAAGAAGCTTTCTGAATATATCTGAAGAAGGGGTTTCCTTCTTCAGCTTACGACAATTTGCTTGCAAATTGTGTAGTAAGTCCACCTTTTGAAAAAAGGGGGCTGAAACACCATGTCAAAATTCGCCATTCTTCGGGTTCAGAAACTCAAATCGCCCAAGTCCGTCAGGGCGTCCATGAAGCACGCCTACCGAGAGCAGGATACGCCAAACGCTGACGCCACGAGAACGCCAGACAATGACCTGATCGGGCCGCAGAACGTCAAACAGGGCATGATCGCGTTCGAGAAGGCGCTACCTGAGAAGATCCGCAAGAACGCCGTCCAGTGCATCGAATACCTGGTCACGTCCTCACCTGGCGCGTTCGAGAACCGGAACGCTGACCAGGAGGCGTATTTGGGGTCACGACACGAAAGTGTATTTTACGTACGCTTAGGGTGAACACCTACAGAACCGCCAGCATTGGGG
>NZ_JACSIQ010000327.1:0-503 GCF_018812105.1 Gluconobacter sp. P1D12_c | reverse complement strand
TTTCAGCCTTAGCTTTTGCAGCATCAACACGCTTTGCAACAGCACGACCATCAGAAAGAGCAATAGCTAAAGCATTCGCTTGTTGCTTCTCCTGGTTCCACTGGTCCCGAGTTAACCGCCTACGCCCTGGACCAATACGAGTTAAGCCAGAAGGCATCCCGACCTTATCCCAATAACTGTCCTGACAATCTCTAAACGATTGATTATAGTCTTCATTTTGTTCCTTTGGAGATAAACCATCCGCCTTGGCCTTCTGCTTTGCACTATCCCCAGGATGTAAGCTGATCGCCTTCAAATCATCAGGAACGATGAAAGCATGAAGATGAGGAAAAGCCTCATCATCATGCCTGATGACTGTCTTCAACTGGTCCCCATACGTGTCCTGCAACCACTTGACCGACCGAGCTTGCCAACGCTTACAATCGGCATCCATCTCACCTGGCCAAGACAGAACAATGCACGCCATAGTATTTTGAGTGCTTCTGATTTTCCTGCTCTTGCCA
>NZ_JACSIQ010000326.1:0-504 GCF_018812105.1 Gluconobacter sp. P1D12_c | reverse complement strand
AAAGCCTTACGATATCATGACTTGTTTGCATGACCATTATATTGACCATTCTTTTCCTGTGAAGGATGTGAAAAGTTATAGAGATTATTTGCGTTGTCTTCCTTCGCATTCTTCTTTGTTTTTGGATTACATAGAAAGCAGGGGATATGGTTTTTTAAGATTCAACGAATATTTGAACGATGACGAGGATGATTTTTGTTACGAGTGTGTTTTTGTTAATGACAATAAAGATGAGATACGCCTTTGGGTTAAAGAATTAGAAGAATGTGACATGGATGGTTTGTATTCGAGTATCGATAATTTAGATTTGGAAAATTGTACGTCTGATGATTTTAAAAGAAGACTCTCAACGATTTGCGAGAAATTTTTTGGATCGTTGTCATGAGTTATCAATTCGCACATTTTGAGATGCTGAGTCGTAAAGTGCTTGTAAAGCCTTCCGACAAGGCAACGAAGTCTAAGAAGTGGAATATTAAAGAGACTATAGATGAGGCTACCCGGAGA
>NZ_JACSIQ010000325.1:0-504 GCF_018812105.1 Gluconobacter sp. P1D12_c | reverse complement strand
GACAAAGCCCTGCTTTTCCATGAAGTCCTCATTGGCTTTTGAACGGTAGGCCGTATCTGTCCAGACGCTCGAGGCCGTATTGGCTTTATCCAGCAGCCCCTCTCTCAATCGCGCGCCATCACTGGCGGCGGCATCTGTCGTCTTCCATTCGCGGATGAACCGGAACTTCCGGTCGATGGAGACATGGGACTTGTAGTCAAAGAATGGGATAGCCAGATCGCTGGATGGCATGGTTCCATCGTCTTGCCGCTTCGCCTTCGTGAACTTCAGTGTACAGCGGGTGTTCCTGTCCTTGTGGGACAATCTGGATGGCTTATCCTGCCAGTCTTCAGGAATACTCCATGCACGATGGTCGGCTTTCTCAGCATTCGTATTGCGCTGCTTTGGAGCGGCTACCAATGTTGCATCCAGGATCTGGCCTGACATCGGCAGATAACCGGCGTTCCGCAGGGTCGCKTCAAACCGGTYAAACAGCCTTTCAATGGCACCCGCCTGTGTCAAACG
>NZ_JACSIQ010000324.1:0-504 GCF_018812105.1 Gluconobacter sp. P1D12_c | reverse complement strand
GAAGTGCTTCTAGAGACACTTCGCCTTCCGAGTGATCCTTCACTCTACGAATGGTTTGTCGGTCAGCCAAATGTGCCATTACCGACAAAAAAAGAAGCTTTCTGAATATATCTGAAGAAGGGGTTTCCTTCTTCAGCTTACGACAATTTGCTTGCAAATTGTGTAGTAAGTCCACCTTTTGAAAAAAGGGGGCTGAAACACCATGTCAAAATTCGCCATTCTTCGGGTTCAGAAACTCAAATCGCCCAAGTCCGTCAGGGCGTCCATGAAGCACGCCTACCGAGAGCAGGATACGCCAAACGCTGACGCCACGAGAACGCCAGACAATGACCTGATCGGGCCGCAGAACGTCAAACAGGGCATGATCGCGTTCGAGAAGGCGCTAGCTGAGAAGATCCGCAAGAACGCCGTGCAGTGCATCGAATACCTGGTCTCGTCCTCACCTGGCGCGTTCGAGATCCGGAACGCTGACCAGGTGGCGTATTTGGGGTCACGACACGAAAG
>NZ_JACSIQ010000323.1:0-504 GCF_018812105.1 Gluconobacter sp. P1D12_c | reverse complement strand
CCCATTCCCAAACATATAACGAATAGCCTTGGTCTCATAACGTGCCTTCAATCGCACAGCCTTTATATTGAACAGATTTTCAAGCCTCTGTACTTCTCTCTCTATTTCTCTATATTTTTCCTTCTTTACCATATCCATAACAATCTCCGACCCTCAGTTTGTGGGGTACTGGAAACTTATTGTAGCAGATAGAAATCAATATTTGACTTGTCATAGTGTCCGACTATGACAATTACATTGTCGTCGGTCCTGCGGAGCTTCAAAGATACCAGTCTGCAAGCTCCTGAAAGGCGTCCTGATTAGCTTCGAAGTATTCGGAATCCGGAACCTCAATAGGAGGCTCATCAAGCTCTACGGGGTCTTGTAGACGCTCTATGTCGAGAACCTTTGACAGCATCCCATCTTCTAAGACGCTACCCCCACCTCTACCCATGTGAGATATCGTGTAAGTGTCAAGCATATATGCTTTTGCGGAATCATCCACCGCATTGATATCCCTGTTGC
>NZ_JACSIQ010000322.1:0-505 GCF_018812105.1 Gluconobacter sp. P1D12_c | reverse complement strand
CAACCAGCTTGGTGAACTGCGGGATCGGCGTTTTGAAAATCAGGCTTATCGAGCGTCAGGTTTAAACCTGCTGGTGGCAGCGGTTATCCTATGGAATACGCGCTATCTTCAGTCTGCCATCGCAACGCTCGGCATTTCCGATGACCTGGCGCGGCATATTGCACCCCTCGGCTGGGAGCATATCTCTCTGACAGGGGACTATCGCTGGAATGTCGATGAGCAGCCCGAAGCGGGCGCGTTACGTCCGCTTCGGGTGCCTGCATCCCTGCTTGTCGCTTGAACCCCAATGCTGGCGGTTCTGTAGGTGTTCACCCTAAGCGTACGTAAAATACACTTTCGTGTCGTGACCCCAAATACGCCTCCTGGTCAGCGTTCCGGTTCTCGAACGCGCCAGGTGAGGACGTGACCAGGTATTCGATGCACTGGACGGCGTTCTTGCGGATCTTCTCAGGTAGCGCCTTCTCGAACGCGATCATGCCCTGTTTGACGTTCTGCGGCCCGATCA
>NZ_JACSIQ010000321.1:0-505 GCF_018812105.1 Gluconobacter sp. P1D12_c | reverse complement strand
CAGCGTCCAGCGCGCATGGCGATCCTTGTGCGACAGCTTTGACGGCTTGTCCTGCCAGTCTTCGGGAATACGSCCTGCCCGGAGATCGGCTTTCTCAGCATTCGTATTGCGCTGCTTTGGAGCGGCTACCAATGTTGCATCCAGGATCTGGCCTGACATCGGCAGATAACCGGCGTTCCGCAGGGTCGCTTCAAACCGGTTAAACAGCCCATCGATCGCACCCGCCTGTGTCAGGCGTTCACGGAGCAGCCAGACCGTTTTGGAATCGGGCACCCGGTCCGACAGTCCCAGACCAAGGAAACGCATGAAGGACAGGCGGTCGTTGATCAGATATTCCGTTCGCTCGTCGGACAGATTGTTCAGCGTCTGGATSACCAGGATYTTGAACATCAGCACCGGATCAAACGGCGGACGKCCGCCTTTRCTYCCGTCYGMATAGGCCAGAGCCWTCTCCAGGTCAGGACGGAATACTTCAAAATCCACAGTCCGGGAAAACGCTTCGAGC
>NZ_JACSIQ010000033.1:0-6996 GCF_018812105.1 Gluconobacter sp. P1D12_c | reverse complement strand
CTCAAAATCCACAGTCCGGGAAAAGGCCTCCAGCTGATCGCCAAGCCCGCTCAGCCGAGCAAGGCGCTCTTCAACATCAAAGAAACCAGGCTGCTTCATCTTCCACCATCCCCAATCAACGCCGAAGAAATGGAATCACACAGAACAGCTCAGAGCCAAGGGTTTTTCGAACCCTCCACCTGCCCTTTTCGGCCATGAACGCGAACGGCTGGAATGTCCCAAACTCAGTATATCGCTACTCGCCTAACAATGTCGGCTTTCGGGAAGCCGTCACATCCGCTTGGATATCTGAAATGTAGGCGAGAGCTGACTTTCTACCAGACAGTAAATTCACTCTGTTCGTTTCGATGCTAATTCACAAATCTCATTATCGGCTCTCTGGCCAACGGCGACCACATAAATAACGATCCGTTCGTCGATGACCTGATAAACAAGGCGGTAGTCATCTTTCAGAAGTTTAATCTTGTAACCTCCCCGCTAGATCGCGATGAAGCTCGTTTCCTGGAGAGTGTGGGTTCCAGATCAGCTTTTCCAGCTTCTTTTCAAATTTCTTCCGCACATTGCCGTCAAGAGCATCCCACTCCCTGAGCGCTCTATCGTCGAATTCAAGACAATACTCTTTCATTCGCGATAACGGCTCTTAAGCTTAGCAAAAGCCATACGGTGCTTTTGGGCAGGGTTTTTGAGACGTTCGCGCACAATCTCGATCAGCTGCGCATCCTCGTCTGTGACAAGCGTGCGTTTGACCGGAGAGCGACCCGTTTCAGCAATATATGCGAGAGTATCGCGCAGTACGTCAGAAAGCGAAATGCCTTGAGCGGACAGCTTCTCAACAGCTGCTGCCTTCAGTGTTTCATCTACCCGGAATGTGACAGCAGACATACTAAGCCTCCTTGCGTGTATATACATATGTATCACATTCGTTTATACAAATGAAGCGAAAGGTGGCCAATGCTGATGTCTGCATTCGGGAATGACAGATCGGTTCCGGAAACAGCAGAAAAGAAGCGATTACCGCCTGTCTGCTGTGTTTTTTCTGAGTCGACAGACGGTCAATCATGGCGAGTAAAAAAACTCATTCATGAACTCTTCTCTCATCCGTGCAGCGCAGATCTGACCCGTCAATATGCACACCAGGTCCACACTGAGTTACTGGAGGCGTCTGAACTGTGAGCGTGCTTTCAAAGGAACGTCCGCTAACATGACTAAGCTGCAGCCCCTTCCGGGCCGACAGTCGAACATGTCTCAGTGTCAGACCCTCGATCGGTGCCTCAGGCAAACCCAACACAACGCCCACCGTCCCCGCATTTGTCGCCGTCATATCTGTTATGGTGACATCATGAATATGCGGGGTCGTTGATGTTACCGGAGCAGCGGGCTCGGTCATCAAGGCAGTCTGCTGCGTTCCCCCCGGCTGCCCTGCATAATAATCACTGATCGACAGCGGAACCCGAACATGGTCCATCGTCAGATGTTCTGCGCTGATCCAGCCAATATCTCCGCCACGATCCCGCCCAGACTTAATTCGCAGTCCGGACAGCGTGTTCTGAAATGAAACGTCAGAAATTCTAATATGATGAGCCCCATTGGCCAGTTCACTACCAATGGACAGACCGTGTCCTTCGCCAAAGCGAGACTGTGTAATGCTAATATCGCTCGCAGCTTGTCCTGGCTGCGTCAAACCGGACTTGATGGCGATGTTGTCATCCCCTGTCGCAATCTCAAGATTGCTCATCGTGACATGATCCGAGGAGACGAGATCAATACCATCGGTATTCCGAGACGAGGCCGGGTTGCGGATCGTGAGATGGTCAATCCTGATCTGGCTGGACTCCCTTACAACGACCGTCCACATTGGAGAATTGGTCGCCGTAACGCCTGAGATCCGTCCATGCTGCACATGCGAAAACTCAATCAGCCAGGGGCGTGGCAGACCATTCGCAGCAGGAACCCCTGGATAATCTGGCCCGTAAGGTAAAGGACCTGAGGTCTGCGTCTTGTGCGCCCGCACCGCTTGAGGCCACCAGACAGCAGCGCCATTCCCATCAATATGGCCCTGACCGGTTATAGCCACGTCCTGAACATCAATCGCAGAAACAAGGGCTTCACCGGGCTGCGCTGCTTTCCCCAGAAAGGCCCAGTGGAATAGACGCGTGTCCGAACTCCCCAGAAGGGTACTTCCCTTCTCTAAGTTCAGCGTGACGTGGTTTTTGAGAGATAAAGGGCCGCTCAACCATATTCCAGACGCCAACGACACCACACCACCGCCAGCCTCGCTACAGGCTGTAATGGCACGTTGAATGGCCGGACCGTCATTGGTGCGGCCATCATGCCGTGCACTATAAGTAACAGGATCACAGCGAGACGAAGCGGCATGACTGGTCATGGGCATGCACAACAACGCCGCGACCACTCCACCTAAAACGAGGCGCCTGCCTCTCATAGAACAGCTGCCTAAAACAGACCTTTGGTCCGACTGGTTGTGTTGTTGGCCAGCAATGCCTGTCACTTCCGCAGCCCCTTGATACCCAGCTCTTCCCACATCCAGTCAAAGCTGAAAGAGGCCCCTGCCCCCTCACGCCCCAAGCCTGCTGTCGTGGCTTCAATCTGCTTCAACCAGGCCGCAACTTTCTTCTTCCCCGCCGCTGTTGTAACAGCCTGCCTCGGCGTGACATGCCCAAGCCCCGGAACAACCTCATCCAGAACACGGCGATAATGCTGCTCCAGAACAGCAGCCAAAATTTCCGCTTCCTCTTCAAGCGGGATCTCGTCTTCACGCACATCCCCTCGACCAGAGGTCCGCTGCTCTTCTATAGCCTGCTCAGCGGTCATAATCTGTGTCAGAGGGGATCCAATCAGACATCCCAAGGCGTTGCAGAGTAGAGCCGTGCCTTGCTTAGCCCGCGTTTCTGAATTGACCTGCAATCTCAGCTGACGGCCTTTCAGTTCCAGCGCCCCCAGAACAAGACCACCATCATCCAACGTCGTACTCAAAAACTGAGCTTTGCTGTCTTCTGCCTTAGAATGGGCCTCAGGAATATGGTCACCCGCCTGACGCGTCCAATTCCAGATCATGCGCCCCGCATGCTGCAAACAGGGTATCGTATTCAAAACCTCGGCAATGCTCTTCTGAGTGCTTCCCTTGCTGAGAGGAAAACATACGTCATGAAAGACCAGGTCTTCGCCATCGCTGTTAAACAGGACAGGTGGCTCGGAGGCGCTCACCATGTTTTCCATGGTTCTAAAGAGCCAAGTCAGCGTGAAGACCGGAGCCAGATCACGGAGCACCTCTGTCTTGATCTTTGGAAACTCAGCCTGACCTCGCTTACGCTTGAGAACATCGCGCATATTCTCAGCCAGATCTTCGCAAGCCTGCTGAGAATATGCCAACAGACTCCCTGCCAAAACCATTTTGCCGTCTTCTGGAACAAGGCGTGCCGCGATGCGCTCCCAAGGCTTCAAGGACTGTGTGGCTGAGCGTTCATGAACCAGAACAGGATCACCACCCCGCAACAGGTCACGCACCATCATGCTTTGACCCGGCACGATCTGCGAAACCTCATACAGGCTCATGACGGCCTCTTTGAGGCCCCGCATATAAGCGCTTTTGCGTGGACCTTCTTTCCAGCCCCGTCGTTTCAGATAGACCTCAACGAAATTTTCATTATCCCAGTCCTGTCCCAAGAAATCTTCGAAGGCACAGCCCCAGAGTGACATTGCCGCACCCTGCCCTAAGATATCTCCCAGGTCTTCGAAGCTGATATCCGCCGCCTCTAAAGCCGGTCCCAGATGCTCACCCAACACTTCTTCAAAACAGGATTGCCACTGATCCTGTTTCAGATATCCGATAAGCCCTGTCAGATTGTCAGCGTTCATAAATGCGACGAACTCCACTATTTTTCTGCGGTGGAACGGCAAACACCCTGTTTACCCGAGACGAAGAGAATATCGTGCATAGCGGTTTTCTCCTGTCCGATTAAGAGCACCGAGAGACACCAGATCGGCCAGGTCACGCGTCGCCGTGGCAGATGTGGCGCCTGTGATCGAACGATAGTTCTGGGCACTTAGACCGCCTTGGAAGCCGTCAGGCCCTTCTGCCAACATCCGAATCAGAGCCTTTTCCTGACGAGTGTTCAGCTTGTCACGGAGGCCGTCCAGAAAACGCGTTTTCTCAATTAAAAAACGAATATTCTGAAGCGTGCGAGACTGGGCTTCCAGAACGACATTTCCAAACCACCCCATCCACGCATCAATGTGGTTGGTTTCGCTGGCACGATGCAATTCGAGATAATAGGCTTTCTTGTTTGCGTTGATGATTGCAGCCAGTGCCGTAAGCGTCGGGGCCTCAAGGCTTTGCGCTAATGCCTTCTCAGCAAGAGCTCGTCCGATACGTCCATTCCCATCTTCGAAAGGATGGATGGTCTCAAACCACAAATGGGCAACCGCCGCCCGTTCGATAGCAGGGAGAGGCTCCGCTCCGGTTGGCGCTGTTTTGTTAAACCACTCAACAAACTGCGCCATCTCGCTCGGCACATTTTGTGACGGCGGAGCTTCAAAGTGGATATGCGACGCATGGAGAGGGCCTGAGATAATCTGCATAGCTTCTGCATGCGTCCGATATCCACCGATGACGTCCAGATCACGGCGACCATTCATCAGCATGGCATGCCAGTCGAACAGGAGTTGGTCGGTTAAAGGAGCCGCATAATGTCGATAGAGATCGACCATCAATTCCGCGGCCCCAGCCTCCGCTGGCGTGGAGCGCCGCTTGTCTGGAGCAAAGCCCAACTGGCGGGCAATCGAAGATTGCACACTCGCCCGATCAAGAACCTCACCCTCAATGGCAGAACTCTCGACCATTTCCTGTGAGATCAGCTGAACAATGAGCTGCTGATTGGCACCTTTGTCCAGATGTTGCATCGCGCCCACGACAACGCCCGAACCTTTCAGAAACTGCGTTTCAGCCTCACGCAAGAGACCTGTCTCAAACTGAAACTGCGGCCAGTCCGGACGCTGCCAATTCCAACGCATGATCGATACTCCAACCTTCTATCAATCACTTTAACTGTAAAATATGATTGATAGAAGCGAAACTTATCAATCACCTGGAGGGATCGAAGAACTGTTGGTTGATACGCTTGGCTGGTGATTTTTGGCTTTTAGCGCTTTGATCGACGGTGCTTTGGGTTATTTTTGATCTGCGTTTTGAGCAGATCGGAGGCTGTTACCCTCTGGATAGCTATGCTTTGGTGCTGATCCTCTCGAGGAAGAGGAAGCGGCGTATATTGTAGACGATATTGACTAGCTGTCAGGTTGTGAGACGTCATTGGCGTAAACCATGATACGGTCGACGTCGTTCATGATACTGACTTCTGTCATAGTTTTATAGCTTCGATTACGCAGACGTGGTCTCTGCCTGAGGCGCTCGGCGACTTTGGCGGTAGGCGAAAGGCCGCCCAGAACCCGCTGTCGGCGCAGGTTATAAGCGTGATTGAACCCATGCAGCAGGACTTCGAGATCCGTGTGGTGTGCGACGTTGATCGGCAGAACCTCGGTTGCGATGCGACCGTTGAACCGCTCGACCATACCGTTCGTCTGAGGGGAATACGCTCTGGTTCGCCGACGATCGACATTCTGACAGGCTTTCTCGAAGGCGTCTGCAGTGAAGCACGAGCCTCGGTCGGTCAGGATATGCGTGATCCGGAAAGGAAAGGCGGTTTTGACGGTCTTTAGAAAATCGACGGCATTGACAGCATTCTCGGCGTCGTAGACGGCCAGATGCACGAAACGTGAGCAGCGGTCGATCGCGACATACAGGAAGCGTTTACGGGCCTCGCCATCTTTGGTTTGCAGCTTCGGCAGATGCTTCACGTCGATATGGACATAGCCCAGGTCGTAGTACCGGAATGTGCCGTCGCCGCGCACGGGACAAATTTTCTCCTTCGGCGGCCGTCGGTTGAGCCCTGCGTCCTTAAGAATACGCCAGACGCTATCTCTGTTGAGGTGAGGCAGGAAGTGCCGCAGCACGAACGTCAGGTCATCGAGCCCGAATTCGGTGGCGCGACGAAGATGGCAGACAATCGCGCGCTCTTCCTCGGTCGTTTTCCAGGCCAGTAACCGGGGCTTACTGCTTCGATCCGTGCACCCCTCGGCTCCACGCCTGCGCCATTTGCGCACCGTCTCGTCGCTGACGCCGAAGCGTCGCGCCAACACCCCGGTCCCTTCCATCGAGCGTGCGATTTGGGCCCGGACGACAGGTGTGGTGCGGGCTTGCGGATGGATCTGATGCATTAACAATCACTCCGGCGTTCAACGTCAAACCCGGGGGGCGTAAGCGGCAATAGCCCACGATACGCCGTCCCAATGACGTCTCACAACCTGACAGCTAGGTCGCGTTGACAAAAGATTCAATCCAAAGCCTCGCGGCGGCGATATTGAGGAAGCTCATGAAGGACAAGGCGGTTTTGTCGTATCGGGTCGCGATGCGTCGCATCTGCTTGAGTTTGTTGAACATCCGCTCGATGCGGTTGCGGTCTCTGTAACGCCGCCAGTCTGTTTTCTGTGGAACACTGCGGCCTTTTCGTGAGGGAATAACCGGCAGGATACCACGGAGCAGCAGATCCTGGCGGAACCAGTCGCTGTCATAGCCCCGGTCGGCCAGCATGGCTTTGGGGTTTGGAACCGCAAACGCCATCAGGGTATCTGTGGCTGTGTAATCCGAGAGCTGACCTCCGCTAAGGGCAAAGCCGAAAGGACGTCCTTGATTGTCGCACCGGGCGTGGATTTTGCTCGTAAAACCGCCGCGTGATCGACCAAAACCTTCCGTATGAGCCCCCCTTTTGCACCCGTTGCCTGGGAGTGGGCGCGAACCACGGTACTGTCGACCATATGCTGCCAGTCATCACTCAGTCCCACGTCCACCAGAGTTTGCAGCAAGGCATCCCATACACCCTGTTCAGCCCAACGCCGGAACCKGACATAGACCGAGTTCCATTT
>NZ_JACSIQ010000320.1:0-505 GCF_018812105.1 Gluconobacter sp. P1D12_c | reverse complement strand
ATGACAATTACATTGTCGTCGGTCCTGCGGAGCTTCAAAGATACCAGTCTGCAAGCTCCTGAAAGGCGTCCTGATTAGCTTCGAAGTATTCGGAATCCGGAACCTCAATAGGAGGCTCATCAAGCTCTACGGGGTCTTGTAGACGCTCTATGTCGAGAACCTTTGACAGCATCCCATCTTCTAAGACGCTACCCCCACCTCTACCCATGTGAGATATCGTGTAAGTGTCAAGCATATATGCTTTTGCGGAATCATCCACCGCATTGATATCCCTGTTGCCAAGCTCCCACGAACCACGCAACGCAAACAGATTACGCCCCGTTAGAGCATCGCATCCAATTTTTTGGAGTTTTTCGATAACCTGCTGATGGTGTCGCTTAGAGACAACTTCAATGAGTTCGAGAGCCTTTTTGCCGAGTTCAGTGTCAGGCGTCTGCGTATAATTCTGGACCATAAGACAGGGTTCAGAGACGTTATAGAAAGCATGATGCGGGAGCATCAGCCC
>NZ_JACSIQ010000319.1:0-505 GCF_018812105.1 Gluconobacter sp. P1D12_c | reverse complement strand
CAGACTCAAGAGTTCCCGCATCCTTAACAATGCACGACATCCTCTCACGAACATCAGCAAGAAAATCCTGCCAGCCGTTCCCCTTCAAATACGGCAGATCAAAGAGGATATTCATATGCATGTTAAGGGTTTCATGATCCTCATTATGAGTGAAMTCAGTCACMCTGAAATACAGATTTGAACCATATTTTTGATTGAGCCAACGGAAGCAATCAGAGAGCTTGCGTGTCCATTTCCTATGCTCCGCCTTGAGGTCATCATATATGCGGACGTTCTCACCGCAGGTGATAACCATGTACCGCAGATACTTCCCCTTATTCGGGAGAATGTTATCAATCCAATAGGTCAGCTCATTCCTCAACTGGCGACGCTCAGCAACAGCAACAGCAGGAATGAACATGATATGCCTAAACTGTTCATCCATCTGCTTAGCTAATCCAGACAGCAAACCCACCTTGAAAAAGGTGCCATCCTGCTTCTTACGCCTAGACGGAATCCCCAGACC
>NZ_JACSIQ010000318.1:0-506 GCF_018812105.1 Gluconobacter sp. P1D12_c | reverse complement strand
TTCCGCAGGGTCGCGTCAAATCGGTCAAACAGCCTTTCAATGGCACCCGCCTGTGTCAAACGCTCACGAAACAGCCAGACCGTTTTGGCATCCGGCACGCGGTCCGACAGCCCCAATCCCAGAAAGCGCATGAACGACAGGCGGTCGTTGATCAGATACTCTGTCCGTTCATCAGACAAAGTGTTCAACGTCTGGATGACCAGAATTTTGAACATCAGCACCGGATCAAACGGCGGACGTCCGCCTTTACTTCCGTCTGAATAGGCCAGAGCCAGCTCCAGATCAGGGCGGAACATCTCAAAATCCACAGTCCGGGAAAAGGCCTCCAGCTGATCGCCAAGCCCGCTCAGCCGAGCAAGGCGCTCTTCAACATCAAAGAAACCAGGCTGATGATGATGCAGCCCGGTTTTTTTGATGTTGAAGAKCGCCTKGCTCGKCTGAGYGGGCTTGGCGATCAGCTGGAGGCCTTTTCCCGGACTGTGGATTTTGAGATGTTCCGCCCTGAT
>NZ_JACSIQ010000317.1:0-506 GCF_018812105.1 Gluconobacter sp. P1D12_c | reverse complement strand
ATTCTGGTGGCAGCCGGGGTCCGACTTGAGGAGGTTCTACCCGCCGCGGCCCTCACAATGATGGACAAACTCCTCGGAAGCATGATGCGCCGTGCCGAGCACCGGATCCGTGACAAAGCGATTGTCACCATGCGATCGTTGCAGGCCCAGCTTCGTCTGCTGACAACCTCTTGCCGTCATCTGATTGAGGCCCGTGATCAGGGCGTTGATTCACTGTCTGCCATTACGGGAATTGACTGGCCCCGCCTCCAGGACGCCATCGGCAGGGCTGAAACCCTGACAGCTCCAGAGACCATTGATCGCACGGCCGAACTGATCAACCGGCATCGCTCTCTTCGTCCTGCCATTGGTCCATTCCTGAACGCGTTCCAGTTTCAGGGTGGTCGCACGGTACAGGGATTACTGAAGGCGGTGCAGATCATTGGAGACCTCTATCGGACCGGTAAACGCCGCTTGCCTGACTCCTGTCCGATCCGTTTCATTCCGCCTTCCTGGCACAGCTTTGT
>NZ_JACSIQ010000316.1:0-508 GCF_018812105.1 Gluconobacter sp. P1D12_c | reverse complement strand
ACACAGCACACGGCTGTATTCCATGACGTGTTGCACTTGTCCGGGACAGTCCGTCCAACGATCCCCTTCCGGACACATGAAGGAGACATCCGATCATGGCGCGGCGCCGTCTTCTGACCCGTGAAGCTCTCGCCCGACATTACGAGCCTTCTGTCGATGATCGCGAGATCACGAGACATTTTACACTCAGCCAGGATGACTTCGATCTGATCGCAACCCGCCGCGGAGAAACCTCCCGATTGGGTTTCACGATGGTCATGCTCTACATGCGCTGGCCGGGACGGGTGCTGGAATCTGGTGAAACACCACCGGCTCCCATTCTGTCATTTGTTGCGCGGCAGCTCGACCTGTCCCCTGGGCTCTGGTCCCATTACGGACGTCGTGACGAAACCCGTCGATCCCATCTGGCCCACCTGATGAAGCGTTATGTCTACCGAACCTTCGATCGGTCGGCATTTCATGACATGACCGGTTTCGCGATGCCAATTGCACATCATGTGACCCAGCC
>NZ_JACSIQ010000315.1:0-509 GCF_018812105.1 Gluconobacter sp. P1D12_c | reverse complement strand
TAGAGGGATCGAAGAACCCTTGATTGATGTGCTTGGTTCGTGATTTCAAGCTTTTGGCGATTTGATTGACGGTTCCTTGGGTCGCTTTCGCTCTGCGTTTTGAGCAGATCGGGGACTGCCCCCCTGGATGACTACGCGCTCGCGTTCAACCTTGCGAGGAAGAGAAAGCGGCGCATGTTGTAGACAATATTGGCCAGGCCGATCCTCATGGTGGCCCGGGTGATACCCACGGTTCGGACGAACAGACCCGTCTGCGATTTCTGATCGGCAAAGACATGCTCGACACGCGACCGGATCACCGATTTCCCTGCGTTGGACCGCTGGATGTGGCGGGGCATGGGCTTGAGATGCGGCTTTTTCCTGTGGACCTTTGAGACAAAGCCCTGCTTTTCCATGAAGTCTTCGTTGGCTTTCGAGCGATACGCGGTATCGGCCCAGACGCTTGAGGCGGTATTGGCTTTATCCAGAAGCCCCTCTCTCAATCGCGCGCCATCACTGGCGGCGGCATC
>NZ_JACSIQ010000314.1:0-510 GCF_018812105.1 Gluconobacter sp. P1D12_c | reverse complement strand
CTGCTCAGGGTCTTCCACAACACGGGTAAAAATCCCCTTCTTGAGCACCTGCGGTTCTAGGTCAGCAGGGGTCAGGTTTTTGTGCTCGGGTGCGTCCCGTTCTAGCGCCCCGTAGTAGGTTTTCAGCTTGGTGTGGGTGGCCTTGCTTCCTTCGATGCCGCGTTCCAGTCCGACAGGGCGTCCCACAACTCGCGCAAAGTCGGTCTGCATCTCGTTCAGGGCCTTGGCACCACCGAGGAACCGGCGGCAATTCAGGCGGCCTGTATCGGGGTCTTTTGGCACCACGTAGGCCGACAGGTGCGGCGTTTTTTCGTCCCGGTGAATGATGGCAGCGATCACGTTGTCCTTGCCGTGCCGCTCCTGAATCCAGCGCAACGCCTCGTTCAAATAGGGGTCACGACACGAAAGTGTACTTTACGTACGCTTAGAGTGAACCCAACAAGAACGTTGAGGCTGTTCTGCTGAGAGTTCGATAGACAGTTGGCCGAGAAATAGAAAACAGTTCTGAAA
>NZ_JACSIQ010000313.1:0-511 GCF_018812105.1 Gluconobacter sp. P1D12_c | reverse complement strand
ATGACCATCGTGAAACCCAATCGGGAGGTTTCTCCGCGGCGGGTTGCGATCAGATCGAAGTCATCCTGGCTGAGTGTAAAATGTCTCGTGATCTCGCGATCATCGACAGAAGGCTCGTAATGTCGGGCGAGAGCTTCACGGGTCAGAAGACGGCGCCGCGCCATGATCGGATGTCTCCTTCATGTGTCCGGAAGGGGATCGTTGGACGGACTGTCCCGGACAAGTGCAACACGTCATGGAATACAGCCGTGTGCTGTGTCTCATAAAGGTGGTACCATATGTTTTGCAGTCATGGGGCCTTATACGTTACACTTTCCCGTATGACACACATAATGATCGGCTATGCCCGCTGCTCGACGGACAAACAGGATCTCGCGGCCCAGCATCAGGAACTGCTCAAACTCGGTGTTTCTGCCGATCGTATTTACACCGACAAGGGCTTCACCGGCACGAACCGGGAAAGGGCCGGCCTTGACCAGGCACTGGCGGCTGTTCGTAGTGGCGATACTTT
>NZ_JACSIQ010000312.1:0-511 GCF_018812105.1 Gluconobacter sp. P1D12_c | reverse complement strand
TATGACAATTACATTGTCGTCGGTCCTGCGGAGCTTCAAAGATACCAGTCTGCAAGCTCCTGAAAGGCGTCCTGATTAGCTTCGAAGTATTCGGAATCCGGAACCTCAATAGGAGGCTCATCAAGCTCTACGGGGTCTTGTAGACGCTCTATGTCGAGAACCTTTGACAGCATCCCATCTTCTAAGACGCTACCCCCACCTCTACCCATGTGAGATATCGTGTAAGTGTCAAGCATATATGCTTTTGCGGAATCATCCACCGCATTGATATCCCTGTTGCCAAGCTCCCACGAACCACGCAACGCAAACAGATTACGCCCCGTTAGAGCATCGCATCCAATTTTTTGGAGTTTTTCGATAACCTGCTGATGGTGTCGCTTAGAGACAACTTCAATGAGTTCGAGAGCCTTTTTGCCGAGTTCAGTGTCAGGCGTCTGCGTATAATTCTGGACCATAAGACAGGGTTCAGAGACGTTATAGAAAGCATGATGCGGGAGCATCAGCCCAACAA
>NZ_JACSIQ010000311.1:0-511 GCF_018812105.1 Gluconobacter sp. P1D12_c | reverse complement strand
CAGTCATATGATGGGGGGTATTATCCTCGTTCATGGCTTGGGCATGTGTTCCATCTGGGGTGGTCTGTTGATGATATCTGCTGGCTGATATCTGCTGACTGCAAGCACCTTGGGCTTATAGCTCGGGATTATTCTGCTGATGAGAATCTGCGTTTTGCGTGTCGTTCGGAACAGGAAGACAGGCGACGCTTCAGGCTTCCTGCTGGTGGTTTAGAATACGTTCCAGAGGTTAAGGAAGCGAAGGAATCACGCGGAGAGATTTTTGATGCAGGACCGTCTGAGAATGGGTGTGAGTCATCTTCTCGGATAGGTTTTTATGAGCTTCTTCGTCGCAACAGTGGGAACAAGGTTGATGTGTTTAAACATCTTGAACGCATTGGCAGGGATGAGGCCATAAGGCTTCAATCTGATCGCATTGCTGACAGGCTTGAAGGTCTGGGGATTCCGTCTAGGCGTAAGAAGCAGGATGGCACCTTTTTCAAGGTGGGTTTGCTGTCTGGATTAGCTAAGC
>NZ_JACSIQ010000032.1:0-7029 GCF_018812105.1 Gluconobacter sp. P1D12_c | reverse complement strand
GCGCAGCGGCAGGATCGGCGTCATCCGGACCCACGCGCAGGCGGCGCAGCCGGCGAGCATGGGGAGGACGGACGGCGATCCACCTGTTGCAGCGCGGGCGACCGACAGGCAGCGCCTTGTTTTCCCTCTTGGCTTTTCATGCTTTTGCCTGTTTTACCCTCCGCCGTGGTCTCGCTCGGCAAGGGAGAGCAGGGTGATGCAACGTTGCATCAGACTTATCTCAAGCGTGGGTGATGCAACGTTGCATCACCCAGATGGGGCTATCCGACCAGTTTGGAAAGCTCCTCGTATAGTGACCGAAGCGCAGCGATATCGGCCGTACTAAACTCTGTGTTATTCTCCCCAGCCTGCCGGAGCATCTCTATGATTTTCGGCGCCGTCTTGGTTATGTTAAGACGTCGCCTCCTATCAGACCCTTGTGCGATCGCCTTTTCCATTTGAACTTCTTCAGCTGCATTATTGTTCTTCAGAGATGCAACTGTGAGTTCACCTGCTAACGCTTTTCTCATAAGGCCTTCGCGGCGCGCTGTGTCATCCACGCGAGCAATTCCGACAAGCACGTTCATCGGTACCGCTGATTTCCCAGCCAAATCGAGAAACTCCTCTGGAAGGCTTAGTACACGTATCGCTCTGCTTATCCGCGCCTGATCCATTCCAAGTTCAACGGCTGCCTTCCGTTGAGACCAGTTATTGTGATCCAGCAAGTTTCTTATTCCGCGAGCCTCTTCGACCGGGCTCAAGTCTACTCGCATCAGGTTTTCCATCAGCGCCGCTGACGTGGAGTTACCCTCGTGAGGGACCGCCAAGATGGAGGTCCAGCCAGCCAATTTGGCCGCTCTCCAGCGCCTCTCGCCTGCAACAACAATCCACATGTCCCTATGGGATGGGTCTTGTCGGAGGAGGATTGGCTGCAGCTGACCTTGCGCCTTCAGCGATTCAGCAAGTTCGTCTAAGGCAGCTTGATCGAAACTTCGCCGAGGCTGGTTTGGATCAGGTGAGATCTTGTCGATCCCAGCCTCGAATGAGTGCCGAAATTTACCTTCACCCAAAAACGGTGCATCAACCTGACTCATAATTTCTGAATGAGTTTGAGAAAAGGCAGAGGGAGGCCGTTGCTTAAAAGGCCGCTTCATAGTGCCTCTCCTTCAACGGCTTCGAGGCCAAGGGCAGACGCAGCGTGAATGAAGGAGCGTCGGCCTGCGATAGCCTCCGCTAACCGCACATATACTCTGACAGCAGGACTTCGAGGCGCCGCTTCAACTGGAATCTTGGATGCCCAGGCTGCATTGCTAAACGACGTACTAGACGGAACAGGCTCAAGAACTGGCGCGCGATTACCCATCACGTTAATCAGGTGCTCCACGATCCCGACGTCTACATATTGGTTTTGGACAAACTGTGTTGGCAACACTCCTCCCAAACGTAACCGCGGATTGCTGCGGCGATTTACCTTGGTAATGGTGTCGAGAATCAGGTTAACGCCCATAACGTCATAAGGCTCAGTTCTGACTGGGACAAACACTGTGTTGGATGCAGCTAAAGCCATCCAGGTAAGAAAACCAAGATGGGGGGGGGAATCTAGAATAATGAACTCGTATTCGTCCTGCACTTGGGCAATCGCATCTTTTAGCAAACCTTCGGTGCCAGGCTCGCGGCGGATATCGACTTCAGCGAGGTCAATGTGACTGGGGCAGAAATCGACTGGAATTTCGACGTCGGTACCGTGGACCAGTCCTTTTTTAACAATGCAGTCGGTTATTGGCGCATCTTTAAGAAGAGCGTGAGCCAGCGTTCTACCTTGGCGGTATAGCGGCACAATGTGCATACCTAGTAGGGCGGAAGTCGCGCTCGCTTGGGGGTCTACGTCTATCAGCAGTACGCGGTAGCCCATTTTAGAAAGGGCGACTGCCACATTGAGAGCGCTGGTGGTTTTTCCTACGCCCCCTTTCTGGTTCGCGAAGGTTATGATGGTCGTTTGACGCTTTTCCCCATGTAGCAGAGTCTCTAACTCCGTCGTCACTTCGGTAGGGAGAGGTTGTTTGCCGTTTTCCCACCGAGAAATCGTATGCCGATCATAGCTCCTGCACAAACGCAGGTTCAGGACATCTTTTAGTTGGCTCTGTGAAAAGCCTAACTGCTCTCTAATTTCTTTGAGCGTGGGCATTGTGTGCGTCTCCATACCGAAAGGATAGGATCAACAATCAACACTCAACATCAACAAGTCAACATCAACAGAGCAAAAAGGGGATTTTTTGTTTAGCAGCAACCGATGCAACGTTGCATCACTCATCGTTAAGGCTCTAGGCCGTGGACTTTTGTTGCATACGTCGGCCACCCGGAATTGCGTTTCTTTATCATATCTTCCCCGGGACCCGTCTTGAAACTGGACTTGCACTTGGGGCTAGGATGACACCATCCTCATCGATACTCACTCTAGCTTCTGGGTAGATTGCTAGCGCGATTTGCAACGCATCTCTGAAGCGTATCTTGAAGTTCCGCATGTGAGTGTAGCTTGCACCAAACTGGGCTTTCAGAGCAGGCCAAGAGACTTTTTGGACAGTTACTCGTTCGTGCAATCGATAGACCAGCCAGAAATAGATATCGAGAGCCTGCGAATTGTTAGAAATTGCCCGGATAGCAGATTCCTGAAGCGGAACGGGGTGGCGTTTCAGCTGATCGAAAAAGCTCTCAGAAAGGCGAACGGTTTCTAAAAGTGCGCCATCGTGTTCGTCGGTAAACAAAGCTGTATCGACTATGTTTTGATTTATAAGGCCGATTTTATTCCCGTCTTTAATCTCGAACGTCATTCGACACCGCGAAATCCTTGTAGCTTGCTCCTTAACGTCCCTCATCGATTTCCCTCCAATGGGAACATTGAGCCTTTTCAGCCAGCTTCTAAGAGACTTTCCTAACTCAATTTCGCGACTATTTGTTTTGATCGCTTCTGTCTGCAAGAAAAGAAGTATTAATCTTGCTCTAGAACCGTACGGCACCCCAATACGAGCAGGCACTCCGTCGCGTTTTACCGAGCCCGGTTCCACCATTAGGCGGACATAGCTAGTTTCGAGGAGCCATATTTGGTCATCATCTAATCGGCGATGAGGCAAGCCGGTTTGGCACCATCCTGAATATAGAAACCCAAGAGAAGGATCTTCGTCGCTCAGAAATTCTAGAGCCGCATCCAAAGCCCGCCGTTCTGCGTCGTTTGAAGTAAGATCGAGCGCGCCTTGGCGACCATAGGCCTCGATGCGTTTATGTATATCGCTCATAGGGTGATGTTAGACGAAGTCTCAAGAGGATGTCTCCGTGGACTTTTGATGCACCTTCAATCGTCTCAGTAGGGATTGTACGAAACTTACCACGCTAAATTGTCTGCGGACTCTTGTTGCACAACCACTAGGGGTTATTAGTAGATATATATTAGTAGGTGCACCAAGATCCCACGGGATAACTTCCAGAGACGAGGGAAACTGTCATTTCCTGTTTCCCCTGCTGCAACAAGATCCCACGCAAACGCACCAAAAGCCCACGCAAATCTGGGGATAAAGGCTTTAAAACCGACTTCGCCCTGGATGCTTGGTCATGGCATCCTCGACCTCGATATATTTCTCCACCACACCGAAGGTCTGGTGGCGGGAGAAACGCTTGAGCGAGACCAGATCCGTGCCGTCACGAGCTCCTGTGGTGATCGCTCCGCGTCGCAGGCTGTGCCCGCTGAAATCGCCTGTCAGTCCCGCATCGAGGCAGCGCTTCTGAATGATGCGGGCCACAGACCGGTCAGACAGCGTCTCTGAACCCATGGCGGGCAGGGCAGGGGGCTGACCGGCCTCGGCAGCAGGCGGGAGCCACACGCGCCGGAAAACCGGTCCCTTGGCCTCGTTCAGTTTCGCCTTCCGAAGCCAGGCTTCATAGGCCCGAACCGGGCACAGGGCAGTAATTCCGCGTGGGATGGCGACTTCGACACCCTGACTGGTCCGATCGCCTTTGGAGCGGTCCAGCCGTATCCGCATCCCGTCATCATCGAGCGCCACATTCTCCAGGCACAGCGCCACCACTTCGGACCGTCGCAGTGCGCCGGCAAAGCCGAGCAGAAGAATGGCCTTGTCGCGGACGCCCACCAGCTCATCCGTATCGATCTGCTCGATGACCTCGCTCAGCAGATCCCAGGTCAGCCCCTTGACCTGGCGGGACGCGCTTTCCGTTGACGTCCTGCGGATGCCCGCAACCGTTTCGGACACAAGAGCATGGGAGGTCGGGACGGGAACCTGGGCAACATGGTGCAGATAGCGCAGTGCGGCACGGTGCAGATCCACCGTCGCGGGTCGCTTCTTCTGCAGCGCAAGATCAGCCAGGTAGGCGGCAACATCCTCGCTGCGGGCGGGCAGGGCAGGGAGCCCATGTCCTGCCGCCCACGCACACCAGGAGCGCACGGCCGAGCGGTAGGTGCGGCGTGTGTTCATTGCCTTCGCCGCCCGGGAATAGGTCTTTGAGGCGCGCTCCGCCGTGACCAGCGTTCCATCATAGTCGGGCAGGGCCTCGTCGGTCAGGGCATCGAACCACTGCAGGACCGCGCCAGACTGCTGACCCAGAGGAGAGGCCAGCGGCGCCAGCGTGGCTGCCTGCGATCCCGCCTTGCGCCGTCTGGCGGCCTTCGGCCTGAGCCAGGCGACGAACACTGGTTCGGGTTCGAGATCCAGAGCAATCGCCAGTTCGTGCCCGGAGGGCAGGGCGGTCAGATGGGCACTGGCGATGGCCAGTGCCTCCTCGGCCGTCTCAACATCGGTGGACAGGACCGTGTCTTCGGCAAATTCGTTGTCGCGGTATTCGATGCCGCGAACGACCAGAGAGAGACGGGGGGAGAAGCGACCGGTCGAGAGCAGGGCCACCGCCTCTGTCAGATCGCCGGCAGGAAGCTGCTGGCGGGTTTTCTGGTCCAGCCGGTCCAGGAGGGCCTCACGGGCAGCCTTTGCCGAGCCTGCGATGTGAAGATGGCTGAGCATGAACGCCTCCGCGAAACCAGAACCTGGCTTCTGATAGCATGAAGCCGGGGTAGGACAGAGGGCCGGAAACGGATCAGCGTGCTGCTGTGGACTTTTGCTGCAAGACGCGCGCGGCCCGGTGGGGAAGCGCGCCCATGTCCACGCGTAAGAGAGAATCAGTGCCGGTGTCATGCGCCGCTTTGGGGGAAAGGAAGGTCCGACCATCCAGTTCTGCAGCGCCTGCCTTGAAACGCCCATGACGGCCGCTGCTTCCGACATAGGGCAGGGTCAGAAAGTCGAGGACCTGTCGCAGACGCTGACCTCTGACTAGAGAAAATGTGCTAACGAAGACTGAATGCCGATCCGACCGGAACTAAAAGCGCTTTACCCTCCCAACTGGCCCGAGCTGAGCCGACAGGTGCGGTTCGAGCGGGCAGGGGGTGTCTGTCAGCGCTGTGGTCGGCCGCATGGACATCACCTTCAGGTGCTGCCGGGTGGCCGGTGGAAGCATCCGGAGACGGGGCACTGGTTCAATGGCCGGGGCAGGCGGATCTCGCCTCCGGACCTGATCGAGCATCTGCAAATACGACAGACGAAGGTGATTCTGGCAGCGGCCCATTTGAATCATGATCCCACCAGCAACCGGCTGCGCAATCTGCGCGCGTTTTGTCAGCGCTGCCATCTGCTGCACGACCGGATGTATCATCTGGCTCAACGACGCCTGACCTTGCGACGGCGCCTGGCGCTCGGGGATCTGTTCGAAGGTCTGTATCGGGCCGGGGTCCCGCCTCTGCGCCTGTAACGGGTCAGATCAGGCATCCGTCTGGACCGCGACGCTGGCCTCCAGCCGGAGCGGGGAGGGGAGTGATCTGTTTCCTATCGCTCACGGGTCAGATGTTCGATGTGCGTGATGTGCCCGGCCCTGACGCCAACACGTGTCTGCGCCTGCCGCACGAATTTCCGGTTGAGCTCGCGGGCCAGCGTTTCGCCGTCCTTGATCGGCACAACACTGTAGGTTCTGATTGCCCAGGAGATGTCGCACTGCCAGTCGGTATGGCGGCTGCGCGTATGCCACTGCTTCATGGCCTGTTCTCCGCATCGCGCCGCTTCGGTGTGGTTCCAGCCATTCACCTCTGCCATCCAGGCCAAAGCGGCATCCTGTCTGCCCTCGGTCATGGTCTTTCCCCAGTGACGCACGCCATGGCAGTCAGGGCAGAGGGAAATCACCCCTTTGAGGGTCTGGATCCGCCGCTCGTCGTCATACGCCCACCCTTCGTCAGCTTCGACCGGCCATTGGGGACCCCGTCCTCCGCACACCCGGCAACGGGATCCGGATCGCGCATAGGCATCCTTCCGGATCCGGTTCCAGTCTTCGGGCGCCAGGAAGGCGCGCAGATTGAAGCCCCACAGAGCCTGCGGCACCATCCACGGACGGATGTAGGGAGGCTTGCGGTCCGGCCGATACCGGTAAGGGACGAAAGGCAATAGAGCGTCGAGCTTGTCCCGGTGCGCCATCCAGCACTTCTGCTCCCCGTTGAACGTGGCACCGCCCCGGGCTGCTTCCTTACGGCGCTCAAACGGGACGCAAAGAGGAATGAGTGTCGTCAAGGCAATCACCACAAAAGGGACGGCCGAGCATGGCCGCCGTGGAAAGAGGGAGTATCGGGGCGCTCGGGATATATCCCGTCATTGCTGCTGGGACGACCCCGGATCACCCTCCCGCTTCAGAGCCACGCTCGAGTTTCCCTCAGTCGCGTCAACGGAACTGTCCCTCGGCCGCGGGCTTTCCGAAGAGGCTGTGCGGCTGCGCGCCTCCGCCACGAGGCGTTTGACGCGCTCGACTGCCATTGCACCACCATGCTCCATCGTGTTCATCGGCTTTCTCCGTTCAGAATGTCAGCTGGAGGGTTCGAAAAACCCTCTGGTTATGAGGCCCTGTGTGTGATTCCATCGTTCATCTTACGATGAGGGATGGATGATGATGCAGCCCGGTTTTTTTGATGTTGAAGATCGCCTGGCTCGTCTGAGTGGGCTTGGTGACCAGCTCGAA
>NZ_JACSIQ010000310.1:0-511 GCF_018812105.1 Gluconobacter sp. P1D12_c | reverse complement strand
CCCACCTCTACCCATGTGAGATATCGTGTAAGTGTCAAGCATATATGCTTTTGCGGAATCATCCACCGCATTGATATCCCTGTTGCCAAGCTCCCACGAACCACGCAACGCAAACAGATTACGCCCCGTTAGAGCATCGCATCCAATTTTTTGGAGTTTTTCGATAACCTGCTGATGGTGTCGCTTAGAGACAACTTCAATGAGTTCGAGAGCCTTTTTGCCGAGTTCAGTGTCAGGCGTCTGCGTATAATTCTGGACCATAAGACAGGGTTCAGAGACGTTATAGAAAGCATGATGCGGGAGCATCAGCCCAACAATCTTATTCTCCATCTGCTCGAATTTTATTTCATCACCAACGATGACACGACCATCAAGAGAAGGCTCAACACAGAGAGCCATAGCAATATCGGGCCCGAACATATCCAATGATTTAGGGACACCTATCGTGGCTTCGCCTTCATCACGCTTCGTGAAAAGCTCAGCATCATTGATGACACGCTTCTTCATCATC
>NZ_JACSIQ010000309.1:0-512 GCF_018812105.1 Gluconobacter sp. P1D12_c | reverse complement strand
ATGGAACTCGGTCTATGTCAGGTTCCGGCGTTGGGCTGAACAGGGTGTATGGGATGCCTTGCTGCAAACTCTGGTGGACGTGGGACTGAGTGATGACTGGCAGCATATGGTCGACAGTACCGTGGTTCGCGCCCACTCCCAGGCAACGGGTGCAAAAGGGGGGCTCATACGGAAGGTTTTGGTCGATCACGCGGCGGTTTTACGAGCAAAATCCACGCCCGGTGCGACAATCAAGGACGTCCTTTCGGCTTTGCCCTTAGCGGAGGTCAGCTCTCGGATTACACAGCCACAGATACCCTGATGGCGTTTGCGGTTCCAAACCCCAAAGCCATGCTGGCCGACCGGGGCTATGACAGCGACTGGTTCCGCCAGGATCTGCTGATCCACGGGATCCTGCCGGTTATTCCATCACGCAAAAGCCGCAGTGCTCCACAGAAAACAGACTGGTGGCGTTACAGGGACCGCAACCGCATCGAGCGGATGTTCAACAAACTCAAGCAGATGCGCCGTAT
>NZ_JACSIQ010000308.1:0-512 GCF_018812105.1 Gluconobacter sp. P1D12_c | reverse complement strand
CTGCTGGCTGATATCTGCTGACTGCAAGCACCTTGGGCTTATAGCTCGGGATTATTCTGCTGATGAGAATCTGCGTTTTGCGTGTCGTTCGGAACAGGAAGACAGGCGACGCTTCAGGCTTCCTGCTGGTGGTTTAGAATACGTTCCAGAGGTTAAGGAAGCGAAGGAATCACGCGGAGAGATTTTTGATGCAGGACCGTCTGAGAATGGGTGTGAGTCATCTTCTCGGATAGGTTTTTATGAGCTTCTTCGTCGCAACAGTGGGAACAAGGTTTATGTGTTTAAACATCTTGAACGCATTGGCAGGGATGAGGCCATAAGGCTTCAATCTGATCTCATTGCTGACAGGCTTGAAGGTCTGGGGAGTCCGTCTAGGCGTAAGAAGCAGGATGGCACCTTTTTCAAGGTGGGTTTGCTGTCTGGATTAGCTAAGCAGATGGATGAACAGTTTAGGCATATCATGTTCATTCCTGCTGTTGCTGTTGCTGAGCGTCGCCAGTTGAGGAATGAGC
>NZ_JACSIQ010000307.1:0-512 GCF_018812105.1 Gluconobacter sp. P1D12_c | reverse complement strand
CCGTTGCACGCGACAAAGGTAAACTACGCGGAAAGAAACCCAAGCTTTCTGAACGTCAGCAAAAAGAGCTTCGCCGGATGTATGATACCGGCGATTACTCCATCAGCGATCTTTCAGAACTGTTTTATATTTMTCGGCCAACTGTCTATCGAACTCTCAGCAGAACAGACTCAACGTTCTTGTTGGGTTAACTCTAAGCGTACGTAAAGTACACTTTCGTGTCGTGACCCCTATTTGAACGAGGCGTTGCGCTGGATTCAGGAGCGGCACGGCAAGGACAACGTGATCGCTGCCATCATTCACCGGGACGAAAAAACGCCGCACCTGTCGGCCTACGTGGTGCCAAAAGACCCCGATACAGGCCGCCTGAATTGCCGCCGGTTCCTCGGTGGTGCCAAGGACCTGAACGAGATGCAGACAGACTTTGCGCGAGTTGGGGGACGCCCTGTCGGACTGGAACGCGGCATCGATGGAAGCAAGGCCACCCACACCAAGCTGAAAACCTACTACGG
>NZ_JACSIQ010000306.1:0-512 GCF_018812105.1 Gluconobacter sp. P1D12_c | reverse complement strand
AAACCTCGACCCCATTCCCAAACATATAACGAATAGCCTTGGTCTCATAACGTGCCTTCAATCGCACAGCCTTTATATTGAACAGATTTTCAAGCCTCTGTACTTCTCTCTCTATTTCTCTATATTTTTCCTTCTTTACCATATCCATAACAATCTCCGACCCTCAGTTTGTGGGGTACTGGAAACTTATTGTAGCAGATAGAAATCAATATTTGACTTGTCATAGTGTCCGACTATGACAATTACATTGTCGTCGGTCCTGCGGAGCTTCAAAGATACCAGTCTGCAAGCTCCTGAAAGGCGTCCTGATTAGCTTCGAAGTATTCGGAATCCGGAACCTCAATAGGAGGCTCATCTATCTCTACTGGGTCTTGTAGACGCTCTATKTCGAGAACCTTTGACAGCATCCCATCTTCTAAGACGCTACCCCCCCCTCAACCCAAGTGAGATATCGTGTTAGTGTCAAGCATATATGCTTTTGCGGAATCATCCACCGCATTGATATCCCTGTT
>NZ_JACSIQ010000305.1:0-513 GCF_018812105.1 Gluconobacter sp. P1D12_c | reverse complement strand
TATTTACACCGACAAGGGCTTCACCGGCACGAACCGGGAAAGGGCCGGCCTTGACCAGGCACTGGCGGCTGTTCGTAGTGGCGATACTTTGGTCGTACCAAAGCTTGATCGACTGGCCCGCTCTGTCCCTGATGCACGGCTTATTGGCGACAGCCTGGCATCCCGTGGCGTGAAGCTTCAACTTGGTAACAGTATTCACGATCCGTCTGATCAAATGGGCAAGTTGTTCTTCAACATCCTTGCGACTTTCGCGGAGTTTGAAGCCGATCTGATCCGGATGCGTACTCGTGAAGGGATGGCCGTTGCACGCGACAAAGGTAAACTACGCGGAAAGAAACCCAAGCTTTCTGAACGTCAGCAAAAAGAGCTTCGCCGGATGTATGATACCGGCGATTACTCCATCAGCGATCTTTCAGAACTGTTTTCTATTTCTCGGCCAACTGTCTATCGAACTCTCAGCAGAACAGCCTCAACGTTCTTGTTGGGTTCACTCTAAGCGTACGTAAAGTACAC
>NZ_JACSIQ010000304.1:0-513 GCF_018812105.1 Gluconobacter sp. P1D12_c | reverse complement strand
CTCATGACAACGATCCAAAAAATTTCACGCAAATCCTTGAGAGTCTTCTTTTAAAATCATCAGACGTACAATTTTCCAAATCTAAATTATCGATACTCGAATACAAACCATCCTTGTCACATTCTTCTAAATCTTTAACCCAAAGGCGTATCTCATCTTTATTGTCATTAACAAAAACACACTCGTAACAAAAATCATCCTCGTCATCGTTCAAATATTCGTTGAATCTTAAAACACCCTATCCCCTGCTTTCTATTTAATCCAAAAACAAAGAAGAATGCGAAGGAAGACAACGCAAATAATCTCTATAACTTTTCACATCCTTCACAGGAAAAGAATGGTCAATATAATGGTCATGCAAACAAGTCATGATATCGTAAGGCTTTTCCCAACCGCAATAAACCTCGACCCCATTCCCAAACATATAACGAATAGCCTTGGTCTCATAACGTGCCTTCAATCGCACAGCCTTTATATTGAACAGATTTTCAAGCCTCTGTACTTCTCTCTCTA
>NZ_JACSIQ010000303.1:0-513 GCF_018812105.1 Gluconobacter sp. P1D12_c | reverse complement strand
TTTTGTTCCTTTGGAGATAACCCATCCGCCTTGGCCTTCTGCTTTGCACTATCCCCAGGATGTAAGCTGATCGCCTTCAAATCATCAGGAACGATGAAAGCATGAAGATGAGGAAAAGCCTCATCATCATGCCTGATGACTGTCTTCAACTGGTCCCCATACGTGTCCTGCAACCACTTGACCGACCGAGCTTGCCAACGCTTACAATCGGCCTCCATCTCACCTGGCCAAGACAGAACAATGCACGCCATAGTATTTTGAGTGCTTCTGATTTTCCTGCTCTTGCCATTCTTCTGAACATCAACAGCCCCATCGCAAGCCTGCTCATGCTCACGCTCAAGAGCTTCTAAATCCTGACCAAAAACGAGAACCGGCTTGCCTGGATTTTCAACATGCAAACAGGCATCCGGATTTCTCCGGGTAGCCTCATCTATAGTCTCTTTAATATTCCACTTCTTAGACTTCGTTGCCTTGTCGGAAGGCTTTACAAGCACTTTACGACTCAGCATCTCA
>NZ_JACSIQ010000302.1:0-514 GCF_018812105.1 Gluconobacter sp. P1D12_c | reverse complement strand
ATATTTGACTTGTCATAGTGTCCGACTATGACAATTACATTGTCGTCGGTCCTGCGGAGCTTCAAAGATACCAGTCTGCAAGCTCCTGAAAGGCGTCCTGATTAGCTTCGAAGTATTCGGAATCCGGAACCTCAATAGGAGGCTAAAAAATCTCTACGGGGTCTTGTAGACGCTCTATGTCGAGAACCTTTGACAGCATCCCATCTTCTAAGACGCTACCCCCACCTCTACCCATGTGAGATATCGTGTAAGTGTCAAGCATATATGCTTTTGCGGAATCATCCACCGCATTGATATCCCTGTTGCCAAGCTCCCACGAACCACGCAACGCAAACAGATTACGCCCCGTTAGAGCATCGCATCCAATTTTTTGGAGTTTTTCGATAACCTGCTGATGGTGTCGCTTAGAGACAACTTCAATGAGTTCGAGAGCCTTTTTGCCGAGTTCAGTGTCAGGCGTCTGCGTATAATTCTGGACCATAAGACAGGGTTCAGAGACGTTATAGAAAGCATT
>NZ_JACSIQ010000301.1:0-514 GCF_018812105.1 Gluconobacter sp. P1D12_c | reverse complement strand
GCCCTCGCATACCGGCTACCGTTTCGCGCTCGGAGAAAATCGCACCGAACTTCACCAGTTCATTCATGATGGCTGTTACTTCGTTGACCCGAATTCCGACTTTTTCGGCGATTTCTTCGCGGGTTAGCATCATCTGTCCCGTAAGTGGGAACAGGAGGACGAACAAGATCGTCCAGACGTCCACGGCCTTCATTGGACGTTTACTGTTCTTCATTAGCCACAAGGTGACAGCACGGTTCTGTGCGGGACGGATCATAACAAACGGCTCCGTTGTTCCGGGGGCTGGGGTAGTAATGCGTTGAACGGTGACCATGACCCGGCCAAGGGCATCATGGTCAAAATCGGGAGAGTCCAAAAACCGCAACACGGCTTGGCGAACCTGTTCGGCCTGATCTTCACGAAGCCGATCTTTTGGGGTCTTGAGACGGGTCATGTTCCGCATGTGGGAAACCTCTGTATGAGTGCCGAATAGGTCGCACACTGTGCGACTTTATGGTCGCACGTGGTGCGACCT
>NZ_JACSIQ010000031.1:0-7513 GCF_018812105.1 Gluconobacter sp. P1D12_c | reverse complement strand
ACCTTCCAGATACGGGACGAGCCATTGCTCAAGATCCGCTTGCCAGTCTTCTTCCAATACCAGCCTCCGTCAAAGCTGGCTCCCCATGAATCACGCAATCAGCAACATGGGAATCCTAAAAATCTTACTTCTGCCAAAGTAGTGCTAGACTGCCTTCGACTCTCCAAGGCCAAGATGGCTGACAGGTGTGCGATGGATATCCACATCGGGTATGACGCATCGAACGAAAAACTCGGGCACGCCGTCTTTGAGATGTTTCACCGCCCCTATCTCAAGCAAGCCGCTTTTGACGCGCAATGGTCGTATCTCGTGCAGGTGACGCCCTATCTCGAGCCAGCCATCCTCGACGCATGGTTTTAAGCATATTTCCCAAGGTGACTCGCTCTGATGCTGTCGAAAATGTCCGATTTTTGTAGCATATATCGCAAAGCAGACATTCCGTTTGCCCCCCCCATTGCTGCCCACACCTCCACAGGTTCAACATCAACAACGAGTTCTCTATTTTGAAAACAAGATCGTTCGAAGCTCTTATCTTTCCTACCGAAAGTCCCGTGCCTTCAGGAGCTCCGATCCCTGAAGTAACGGCGTACGGTCTTCCAGACTAAGCACAACGACATGAATCACCTCGCCTTCCTTCTGAAGCCGGCCCTTACAGGCCAGAAGACGGGACGCGAGAAGAGGACGGCGGTATTCCTCCTGCACGTCCTTTCAGACGATCAGATTGGCCGTGCCGGTTTCGTCTTCGATCGTGACGAACATGGTGCCGTTGGCCGTCCCTGGCCTTTGCCGCATCAACACCAATCCGGTGAGCTGGATCCGACGCCCATCCCGCAGATACGGGAGATCCCCGCAACGAACGATCCCTTCCTTTCGCAGGCCCTCCCGTAGAAACGCGATTGGGTGCCCGTTCAGGCTGAGTCCCGTCGCCCGATAATCCTCATGCACTGAGGCCCGCTCTGACATTAGTGGCAAGGAAATCTCCGGCTCGATTACTTCCGGTAGCGGAAAGTTCCGGCCCCGATCAGCCGCTTCGAACAACGGTAGAGCGGTATCCGCCAACCCTTTGATTGACCAGAGCGCAGCACGGCGCATTTGTCCAAACACCCGGAAAGCGTCTGCTTCCGCGAGACATTCCAGGGCCGAGACCGGCACATCCGCACGGCGCCAGACATCGTCAATGCTCTCATAGTCCGGCATCCGGGCTGCGATCAGGGCGGCCCCATGGCCGTTCGCCAACCCGCGCACCATCCTGAACCCCAGCCGGACCGCCGCGTGCCGTCCGTTCCGGCCGCGCTCCAGTGTGCAATCCCATCGGGAGGCGTTGATGCAGATCTGCCGGACCTCGACCCCATGCCGTTGCGCGTCCTGAACAATCTGCGAGGGGGCATAAAATCCCATCGGCTGAGAGTTCAGCAGGGCGGCACAGAACACATCCGGGTAATGGCACTTCATCCAGGCCGAGGCATAGGCAATCAGGGCAAACGAGGCGGCATGGCTTTCCGGAAAACCGTAACTGCCAAAACCTTCGAGCTGCGCGAAGGTCTGCTCGGCAAAGTCCTGCTCATACCCATTGTCCAGCATCCCGTTCACCAGTTTGTCCCGGAACGGCGACACGCCCCCGGTCATTTTGAACGTCGCCATCGCGCGGCGGAGCTGGTCGGCTTCGCCTGGCGTAAAGCCTGCGCAGTGGATCGCCACTTGCATGGCCTGCTCCTGGAACAGCGGGACACCCAGTGTTTTCCCCAGAATGCCGCGCAGGGTCTCGGACGGGTAGGTGACAGGCTCCAGTTTCTCTCTTCTGCGGAGATAGGGATGGACCATGTCCCCCTGGATCGGTCCCGGCCGGACGATCGCCACCTGAATGACCAGATCATAAAAGGTCCGGGGCTTCATGCGCGGCAGCATGGACATCTGCGCCCGGCTTTCGATCTGGAACGTGCCGAGCGTGTCCGCCTTCTGGATCATGCGATAGGTCTGCGGATCCTCGGCTGGGATCGAAGCGAGATCCATACGCGTCTGATACACGGTGTGCAGCAGCTCAAACCCGCGACGCAGACAGCCGAGCATTCCCAAGCCCAGAACGTCCACCTTCATGAAGCGCAGGACGTCGATGTCATCCTTATCCCAGACGATGATCTGCCTCTCGTCCATGGCGGTCGGCATCAGGGGGACGAGTTCATCCAGGCGATCCTCGGTCAGCACAAATCCGCCCGGATGGGTGCCGAGCTGGCGGGGAAAGCCCAGAAGCAGACGTGCGAGATGGAACGTCAGACTGAGCCGGCGATCCTTCAGGTTCAGGCCAAGATCGGCCGCACGCGCCTTGCACAGATCGGGATCGGCTAACGATGAGGCGATATGTTTTGAAAGCTGGCCGGTCAGATCTTCGGGCAAGCCCAGAACCTTACCCACTTCCCGTAAGGCGCCTTTGGGCTGATAGCGCTGCACCGTGGCGCACAGGGCGGCGCGATGGCGGCCGTAATGGCGGTAGATCCACTGGATGACTTCCTCACGGCGGTCGCTCTCGAAATCCACGTCAATATCCGGCGGTTCCTGCCGTTCGGCCGAGATGAACCGCTCGAACAGCAGGCCCGAGCGGACCGGGTCAATACTCGTGATTCCCAGGACATAGCAGACGGCCGAGTTCGCGGCAGATCCCCGCCCCTGACAGACAATGCCAAGCGAGCGGGCATGACGGACAATGGTGTTCACGGTCAGAAAATACGGCGCGTAGGCCAGAGAGCCGATCAGCCTCAGCTCGTGGGCAATCTGCGTCTCGACCTCAGGCGGTGCCCCGGCCGGGTAGCGACGCGGTAGCGCGGCCTGGACCAGGCGTGTCAGGGTCTCCTGCGCGCTTTCGCCCGTGCGCTCGGTTTCGGTCGGATACTGGTACGTCAGGTCATCGAGACTGAAGGCGCAGGCCTCGGCAATCCGCCGCGTGTTGGCCAGAGCGTCCGGAAAGGCGGCGAACAGGCGCGCCTGTTCTTCAGGGGCTTTCAGATGGCGATCGGCGTGAACGTGACGGCGGTTGCCAAGATCATCGACCGTGCAGCCTTCCCGGATGGCCGTGACCACGTCCTGAAGAACGTGCCGGCGCGCATCGTGGTAGAGAACATCTCCTGTCACAACGCAGGCCAGACCTTGGGCTGCACTGAACGCCGCGAGCGCGTGAAGCCGCGCCAGGTCTCCCGGCTGCCGGAGCATCGTCAGCGCAAGAAACCGGATTTCTTCTTCGCCTGCCCTTTGTCCCGGCAGATCCAGCAGGCTCTGAACGTGCCCGCGAAGCGCTGTCAGATCCTCGGGCGGCAACAAAATTAGGAGGAGGTCCGGGGCCGCTGCGACGAGATCCTCCCATCCCAGAAGGAACACGTCCCGCTCGCCCCGATGATGACCAAGGGTCAGGAGCTGGCACAAGCCCGCCCAGCCCGCACGGTTGCGGGGATAGGCCCGGAGCGCACTGCCATCGCGCAGAGTTAGACGACATCCCGGCAGAAGACGCAGACCGGCCTCACGCGCCGCCAGATGGGCGCGGATCACCCCGGCCACGGTGTTCCAGTCGGTCAGACCGATGGTGTCATACCCCAGGGCCTTCGCCTGGAAAATCAGTTCATCCGGCTGGCTGCCTGAGCGCAGGAACGAAAACGACGATGTCACCTGCAATTCGACATAAGGCGCGCTCATGGTTCAGCGCCTGTGCGGATGGGGGTGCCGGCTGCTGTCAGGCGCGTTGCTGGTGGGCGCGCGCATCACGACAAATCCGGAGCGTTCCAGATAGGCGACCAGACGCTCGGCCACGAGACGGGCCATCAGTTCGGCGGCGTCATGCGTCCGCCTGCGTCCGTCATAGCACAACGCGTGCATCAGGACTTCGGCCACGTCCGAGGTGCTGGCCGGGATCAGATCATCACGGGGCTCCATCAGAATACCCCCTGAAGAAACCACGCGCCTGACCCGGACCAGTCGTGGGTTCCGTCGCCTTTGCGAAACAGCCACAGGCGCAGGCCGGTCGTGGTCTCGACCTGCCAGTAGTCGCGGATCGCGCCGTAGCTTTCGGCCGCCTGCCACCACTCACCCAGCAGACGTTCGGGACCGTCGGCCGCCGCGATGCGATGCGTCTGCCGCTTCAGGACGAACTGGCGTGGCGCACCGTCCGGAAGCAGGGCAGTCACCTGCACCCGGACGGGCAGATCGAACAGGATGTTCGGCCGCGCCCAGAGCATCTGGCTCGCGAGAGGCGGTTTTGCCATGTCGTCTGGGGAAACGCGAGACTGCCCGTCTTCCGGCCAGGCGGAAAACCGGGGCGCGAGCTGGTGGACAGAAACAACCCCCGGACGGTTCAACAGCCGGTCGATCAGAGTGGCCGGGAGCGCGCGCTCCGAGGATGCCCCGACGTCCGGCAGGACAGAGCGTTCAGGCCCGGCTTCGAGCGGTTCGTTCGCGCTGACGGTCAGGATGACGGTTTCAATTCCAAACTCGGGCGCGATCTGCGGGATCTGGCCATTGAGCAGGCGCGTCAGACGTGTCACGTCAGCCGTCGGGTCAGACGTCCCCACGCGGACGGCCTGAATGGATCCGTCCACGCGCACACAGAGAAAGTCGAGTTGCCGCGCCCCCTCCCCGCGCGCCGCCAGCTTTTCGCAGACAACCGGCACGAGTGCGGCAATCACCGTGGCAATGGCGCCCGATGTGCTGATGGGTTCGACCAAAGACCGGGTCAGGGAAATCCGGTCCGCAGGTTGAAACACGCTGAGCGGGTTGGCCTGCCGTCCTAGAGCCTCATCGAGACAGGTGAGAAGCTGTGCCCCAAAGCGCTTGGCCAGAGGCGCGCGTGGCAGATCTGCAAGGGCGCCAATGGTATTGAGGCCGAGCCGGGTGAGGCTCGACAGTGTCTTTTCGGGTAGCGGTAGCGCTGTACAGGGCAAAGGATGCAGAGCCTGTTTCTGCTGACCGGGAGGCACGAGACAGATCCGGTCGATCCGCGAGCGGGCCAGAGCGCGTGAGGCAGCGGCCGTATCGCTTAGCGCCACAGAGCAGGAATGCCCCCTTGCCCTCAGGCGTTCCCTGACGAGATCCAGCATGGCCGCCTCACCCCCGTAAAGATGGGCGCATCCGGTGGTATCGCTGTAGAGACCGTCCGGAGCGTCGAACGCGGGCAGCGGCGACAACCAGATCAGCCAGGAGCACAGATCGGTCAGCGCGGCAGTCTGTGCTTCCGCGTCTTCTTCTGCCGTCAGAAGATCCGACACCAGGGAGCGGGCCTGTGCCAGCGGCATTCCGGGTGTCAGTCCGGCCGCGAGCGCAGCCGGACTGACACCGGTGACGGTGTGACGGTTATGTGCCAGCGCGTGCACAACGAGCGGCCTGTCGGTCGGAAAGTCTCCCGGGCGGGAGAGCTGGAGGCGCTCGGTGCGCCAGAAGGGCATCCAGAGAGCGAGAAAGCGGCGCATGATCGGTGCAGTCGAGGATCCAGTGAGCATGGCGGCCTCCCCTCACCCGCAACAGCGTGACAGAAAGGCGTCGGGAACCGGGACGCGGCATGGTCAGTCCCGGAAGCGTTTGAGGCGATGAAGGATGGGAGAGGACCCGCCACCGCGTGGCGCACGCACAGGGGTCTTTCCCAGGAGCTTGTGCGAGAGGCGCAGAGCGCAGGAAAAAGCCTGTGTTTCCGCTCGCCTCCACAGCCAGATTGAGGCGGCGGATTTCCTTGAGCGTTGGGACGTGACGTCCTGCGATCACGGCCATTGCGCGCTCTGGTCCGCGCAACACGTCCTCGGCGACCGACAGCAGGTTGGCCGGGTCCGTTTCAATGCAGACCAGATGTTCCAGTGAAACACCCGACTGATGCAGCCCGCAGGCGTTCAGTTCGGCAGGTGTGTCGCTGATCCAGAAGACCGGCCCCCTGCCCTCTTTCAGAATGGGCCCGAGCATCGCGAGACTGGCCCCCGTCTCCAGAGGATCGGAGATCAGAAAGTCATGCAGGCTACCCGTTTTGAGGCCACCGCCGAGATGGTCATCGACGGCAGAATGCCCGGTAGGCAGGGTGTCAGCATGGGAATGAGGAAGGCTTCGACGCTCCAGGCGTCGGACCTGCTCGCGCAGTCGCGTCACGGCGTCCGTTGTCATCTTTGTTCTCCTCGACGAGAACATAAAGAGAACAAAAGGAGGCTTAAGGCAAGATCAATCTTTTTGCCGAGCGCCACCTGTGAAAGCCGAGAGTAACGGAATTATCCATAGTCTTGCTAGAACAGAGTGCATGAATGTGCATGCTACCAGTTGCATGCAGTGCTACCGGTAGCATGCCATTTTTAGACTTTTGCGCGGTCCATCAGTTCCCGAATGCCTTCCCAGTAGGCAAGACGGTTCGCATCACAAAACTCAATGAACCTTTCAGCTACGTCTTCTGGAACTCTGGTGTTTATCGTCACAGTCGGTCCAACCGACTTCTTCCTGCGAGGAACCAATCGCGCGCCCGCTTCGCGGCTTGTAAATCCAGCGCTACGCCCCGCCTGATCAATGCGCTCAAGATCATCGCGGCCTAATGCGCTTGGTTCACGCGGTGTTATCGCAGCCAATCTTGAAGTGACTTTTTTCGGTTTGAAGCCGAACGCGTCGTCGTTCATGCGGAGATTTCCTCGGTGTCTGATGTCTCGACGAATGATGAGATAAGTTCTTCCGCTACGGCTTCCGCGTTCCTCAGTGCTTCTGGCAAACCATTAACATCTGTCGGGTCCAACTCTTGAAGGGCCAGTCGCCTTACGAAGATCGCCTTGTAAGCCTGACGCTCGTTGAGCGCGTTTGCAAATAGCGGCAATTCTGCCTGTTTCAAGCCCGCGAGTATCTCGCGCTCAATGCGCGTTTTTATCACCGGGCTGGTACGAGTGAGAATGATGCGGAATGGAATCTCGTGACCGCGTAGAGCCTCTTCTTCTTCGTGGATTAGGTCGATGGCGCGGCTTGCCTGGCGTGCATCGACGCCGCTAGCTTGGAGCGGCACTACTACGAGATCGGCATGGCTAATCGCGCGGGAGACGAGACGGCTGGCTGTTCCTTCCAGATCAACAAAGACGAACTGCTTTTGACGGGCAGCCTCGACGATTTGACGGATAACGGTTCCTTCCTTCACCTCGGAAATCACTTCGAAATCAGCCTGTGAGTTACCCGTGCGCCAATCGGCAATCGGCTTATTAGGATCGGCGTCGATTACGGTGACGCTTGCTCCCATTGCTGTCAGGGTCTGTGCCATCACGAGAGTGAAGGTACTCTTACCGGCGCCCCCTTTTGGGTTGGCTGTAACAATTACTGGCATCAGAACTCCTAGCGGCAACGCATATAATATTGGTTGCATGTCGTGCTGTTGAATGCTTCTAGTAGCACTGCATGCAACCGGTTGCAACGCAACCAACTGCATGCACAGTAAATTTTCTGCTGCCAGAAAACAGCGGAATAATGCCAGATTATCGGGGATTTCGTGGATGAAGGAAGGCTAGTCAAAATGATTGCTACCGGTAGCAATCGG
>NZ_JACSIQ010000004.1:0-317095 GCF_018812105.1 Gluconobacter sp. P1D12_c | reverse complement strand
CACCCTAAAAACCCCGCTAAGTCGCTGACTTGGCGGGGTTTTTTGTTGCGCTCTACCGAACCACACCACAAATCACGCGAGACCCCGAACCACCAATCGGTTGACTCTGATAATCATCAGGCAAAGCATGAATAACAAGAGATGATCCGTCAGCATCCAACAGGGCCGGACGGCCGTCGTTACCCTTTAAAGATACAAAAGTTGAGTAAACTTCAGCTTTGGCCGTTCCGTCGCTGCCCGCAAAAATGTTGGGAAGATCCCCAAAGTCATTCTCTCCGGCGTTGAGCAGCCCATGCGTAACTGGTTTTGTGGTGTGCACATGCGAGCCTGCGCTGGTAAATGCAGGTGCGCTGCAATTTCCTTTTTCATGAAAGTGCATGCCATGCCAGCCAGGTGTCAGTCCACTGACTTCAATGTGGAGCACAACACCTTTTGGAGCCTCAATAATCTGTGCAGTGCCAACCGTTTTTCCGTCAGTTCCTGTGAGGGATGCGGTAGCTGTCTCTGCCGAGAATGCCAGGGAAGGCGTAAGAGCCATTGATCCCACTACAAATGAGAGACGCTTTAAGCGTGCTAAGGTCATTGAAGTCTTTCTCCGGTCTGTAGATCGTTAGAACCATTTTATGAAATGATTGGTTGGCAGTGGATTTTGTCGCAACTGCGACGCAATAGCAATAAAAGCATTTTATGCGTCCCGACATATCCGAGAGAACGCTAACCATTATCCCGCAATGCGACGTTCACATTGTCATGAGTTGCAAAATTTCTGATGTGAGGCTGCTCGGCTACAGCCGATAAGTACTTTTATTATGTAACATAATGTTGGTAACGAGAGAAAAAAGAACCTTAAGTGAACTTCATTTCTTTCGTTTTGTTTTGGAAGAAAGCATGGCAGAAGGCGCGTCTGTCCAACGCGATTAATGCTGCACTGTATTCAGGGAAATTATGCTTTTCAAAACTCTTCCCAAGCAGACCATTATTGGTTTGTGTGCACTATTCGCGTGCACGTTTACGGCACTGACAAGTGAAGTGGCACCTGTCGGTCTACTGATCGATATGGCGCAGGGTTTTAGCATCACAGAAGGGCAAGCAGGACTAGCTGTAAGTGCTTTTGCTCTTATGGTTGCTTTGGGGGCAGTGCCTCTGACCATCCTGACTGCAAAGGTTGACCGTAAGAAACTCATGCTCCTTTCATTGGGAGGATATGTTCTTTCCAATTTTATTGCAGCGGTTGCTCCGACATTTCTCGTTTTATGTGCTGGGCGCGCTATCGGTGGAATCGCCCACGCCCTGCTGATGTCAATTGTCTCTGCCTATGCTGCCCGGCTTGTCCCGCCCAAGATGACGGGAAGAGCTATTTCCTTTGTATACGGTGGGACCTCTCTCGGCTCCATTTTAGGTGTGCCTGGGGCAGCGGCCATTGGCCATTTCGCAAGCTGGCGTATTGCCATGCTTGTGATGACTGGTATTGCCGTCCTGTTGACGGTTTGCATTGCTGTTTTCCTGCCGCCAGTCGTAACGTCTGGAGATGCCAGCACGAACCTGCCATCGGTGGGATCACGCAAGGCTATGAAGATTTTCCTCATAGTTGTGGCCATTGATGCGATCTTTTTCGTAGCTCACAACATGCTCTATACTTATGTTACGCCACTTCTTCTGGCGCATGGTCTGCCCAAAAGTGCTTTGAGTATCGCTCTTTTGTTGACAGGTGCTGTGAGTATTCTGGGGCTATGGGGCGCAGGTCAGATTGTTGATCGTTGGCCAGCTGCGGGCATGCTGGCAGGCGGAATGGCCATGCTTATTGGAATGGGCCTCATGTATGGTCATATTTTGTCTGGCTGGGGGTCTGTTGCATCTGTTGCGCTTTGGTGTACCGGCTATTCAGCACTGATTCCATTTGTGATGTCTGGCGCAATTCGTGCGAGAGCGACACGCCCGGATGTGGCGGGAGCAGCGATTAACGGCGGGAGCAATCTCGGAATTTTGCTCGGATCAGCACTTGGTGGTCAGGTGCTAACCTGGAGTGGGTTCGGCGTTCTAACGCCAATTGCCATTGCTATTACGCTAGCCGCTATCCTTCTGGCGATTTTCAATCCAGAGGCTTTTCCAAGAATACTGAATTCTTCAGATGAAGAAGCTGCTTCCTGACACTTAGAAAGGCCCCCGGATAGACATCCGGGGGCCTTTTTTTCATTTATCCAGTCTCGGTAGTACTCAAAGCTGATCAGAATGATGTGGACAGTGTGCCCATCATCGCGAATGGCGGCATGATATAATAGGTCGGTGCCGTGTCGGCGCCGATCTTGTGACCATAGACACCCGTTGTCGCCCGGGCATTATTCGAGAAGTAATAGACTCCGCCGAGTTTGTACTGGCTGGTCAGGTTGGTGAAGTTCAGCTTGAAGGTCGGGGACTGTGCAATGAAGAACTTTGGCAGATGATAGCCAAGCGTCAGGGAGTCCGAGAAGTAGGACGGCATGTACTGATCGTTCATGAAGGACGATGCCTGCTTGGACGTGTAGTGCACGCTGGCATTCATGAAGAACGGGCCTTCATTATAGGTCAGGCCAACGCTGCCTGAGAACTTCGGAGACATGACGGCCGTCTTGCCCTTGGTTCGCAGATAGTCAACGGAGCCATCGTCTGCAGTGGTCTGCAGGTTGTTGTCCATCGTTGTGTGCAGGTATTCGAATGCGAAATACGGGCTGAAACGATGGAACAGTGGGCGGGTGGACAGCATGACATCCACGCCGCGGATTGTTTCGCCACCTGCGTTGATGGTCTGGCTGACCTGAACGTCATTGCTGAACATGTTAACGGACAGCAGACGGTTGGAGACATTCATGTTGAAGAAGCTAATATCAGCCAGGAACAGATCGTCGCTGTAACGATAACCCAGTTCTTCCTTGATCGAGTACTGCGGCTTCGCCCCCGCACCAGATGTCGTCATTCTGCCCGTGCTGGTGCTATAGCGCGAGATCATGTTGATCGGGGAGGGTGCACGGAAATCGCCTTCAGCATTGATGTAAAGCTGATGATGAGGAGCGAAGTTGTATGACCAGGAGAAGCGTGGCGTCGGTGAAACATAGGTGTGATTGGTGTGGCTGGCTGTGCTGGGCAGGTAGTCTTGACCTTCCAGCGTCATGGATGTCACCTTGATGCCGGCTGTGATGTTCATCTTGCGGTTCAGAAGGTGAACCGTGTCTTCCAGGAAGCCCGAGTTCAGGCTGTAAGACCCTAGGTAGTCAACGGAATTGTAAATGCTGCCGCTGGTTGTACGGTAGTAGGACGACTTGTCTGTGTCCGACGGCTGCGCACCCGTTGTCTGGTTCATCTTGGACATAGGCGTCTTCAGGGAATAACGATATTCCTCGTGCCAATAACCGATTTGACCGTCGTTATTCTCGGAGTGCCAACCCAGTGCAGCAACAACGCCGCCCTGCTGGGTCACGGACATGGAGTTTGTGGACACTGCGGCACGCGTCGCTGTGCTGATCTTGCCGTCGCCGTTCAGGTCAACCCGCTGAAGCGCTGATCCAGCATAAGTATAGCCTTCCTGCAAACGGGATGCACTGTTCAACGTAATGTCGGAGCGTTCGTAGTATGGCGAGATGTTCAGCGTGAAGGTGTTGTTCAGCGCAAACTTCATCGGCATGGAGATGTAGAACTGGTCCTTGTCCGTACCGTGCACGCCATAATAGCTGCTCGGAGACGTGGCGCTGAACTGGGCATTGTAGCTCAGAGGCGTGGAGACCGGACGTCCATGCTTGTCGTTCTGGAAGTTGGCCAGTGTCGGATAACGGTTCAGGTAGTAGTGTGAGTGGTTATATCCGGCGAACAGATCAATGGAGCTTCGGTTGCCAATCAGCTTCTGGGCACGGAAATCCATATGCTTGCGATCGCTGTCGCCCGACCCGCGCCATGCATCGGAGTGGGTGTTGGAAAACGACGCATAGCTTGTGATTCCGGTATGCCCGATTTCACCGGAGTCCACACGGATGAAGCCTCGTGTGCGGTTAAAAGACCCGTAGCTGCCGGACACCAGGCCGCCAAATTTCTTGGAGGGTGCGCGCGTGGTGATGCTCAGGGCGCCTGCGCCCGCTGAAGTTACCGGATCTTCCACGGAGATGGAGCCTGGGCTCATGCTCTCGGCAGAGATGTTGTTGCTGTCGATGTAGTTCTGGACGAAGTTTGAGGCCGATGACGTGCCGCCATTTGCAATCGGCATGCCATTCAGCATGATGCCGATATCGTTGTCATACAGGCCGCGGCTCTGCATGGATCCGCCTTCATTGCCGCTCGGGTCCGGCGTCGTGATGTTCACGCTCGGCAGATTAGCAATCAGATCGAGCGGGCTGCTCGTCGGGCTCTGCATCTCGATATAGTTCTGCGTCACGGTCTGTACAGCGCGGGATGCTGTTTCGGCGCGCATCATGCCACCGCCAGGCTGATGATGTGTTCCTGTGACGCTGATGGACTCTTTGCCGGCTTCGACTTCTGTGCGTGCTGCGTGCGCACGGTGCTTCGTAGGCTCTGTTGTCGCAGACGTTGCGGCATAGGCCGTTGGAACAGTAACGGAAAGACCGCTCAGAAACGTAGCTGCCGCAAGAGCTTTCTTTCCCGGCCCGAAAAGAGCGTCAAGCGGAACGGACATTCCGGAACGGCTGGAGCGACTGGGAGAGAAAGTACAGGAAGACATTTCTGGAACTCATTCTGCAGGAGACTAACGCTTCGATAGCGTTATGAATTTGGTAAACGAAGATAAAGGAGAGAATTATAAGAACATTCCAAAGAAAAAATTGATAGTTTCAATTTTTGTCTGAAGGGATGTCTGTGTCAGGAGCGGCGTGTCAGCAAAGGCTTGGCCAAAAGCACGCTCATGAAAGAAATAATGGCCGTCAGGATCATATAAAGTGCCGGAGCATGGTTCATTCCGCTCCAGGCAATCAGCGCGGCATTGGTCATGGGGGCTAGGCCTCCGAACAGCACCACGCCGAATGAATATCCCATGGTGAGGCCACGTCCTCGCCGTTCGCTGGGGAAGATCTGTCCGATGAAGCCATCGAGGGCTGCAAAATAGAAAAGCCCGCTCAAATTGAAGATTAGTGGCATGAGCAGCACTGTAGCCGGAGCAATGCGGATCAACTGAAATGCAGGCAATGGCAGAAGGATTAAAAAGGCACAGGACAGAAGCATGGGACGGATGCTGTGTGTTCTGTCAAAGCGGTCTGCCAGCTTCCAGCGCAGGGGCGTGAAAAGTAGTTGGCCGCCATAGGTCAGCAGTGGCGCAAGGGACGTGCTGATACTCGAGAGACTGTACTGGCTGCGTGCATAATGCGGCATGTAAAGGCCGAGGTAGGTGATACCGCTTCCAAGCGCGACAGACCCCATGATGAGGGCAGTCCGCAAAATCGTGTCAGACTGGAAAAAGGGTGCCACAACAGCAGGGGCGGGGTGACGTGTTGGCGGGTTCTGACGGTTCAGGATGAGGCGTAGAATCAACCCGCCCGTGCCCACTGCTGCACCCAGTCCTGTGGCGATACGAAAGGCATAGTCGTTGAATGCTGCTGTTGGAAGGCACAGGTTCAGAGCAAGGACGACAGTGGCAGCGCAAAGAGAGGCCGTAATTTGCCCGATAGCCTGCCAGCTTGCAGCACGCGCTTCATGGTGAGGCGCATGCTCGATCAGAAAAGATGTTGCGCTGCCAAATTCGCCACCAAGCGAGAAGCCGTGAATAAGCCGAGCCACGACAATCAGCACAGGCGCCGCAATGCCAATGCTGGCGTAAGATGGCGTTACGGTGAGGAGCAGACTGCCTGCCGCCATGAGAAGAATGCAGATCATCATGGTGGGGACGCGCCCCCGCCGATCTGCATAATTGCCGAGCACGATGGCTCCGAGCGGGCGGGCAAGAAGCGTCAGGCCGAACGTTGCAAGAGAGAGGCCAAGTTGCGACAGCGGAAGACCCGACGGAAAAAAGGTTCGGCCAATTGAAGCGGAAAAATACGCGTAGATGACGAAGTCGTAGTACTCGATGATATTGCCAATGATCGAAGCAATAACAGCCTGATCTGGCTTTTTTTGGAACAGGGTACCCGTCTTCGCCATCAACCCTGGATGCCCCCGAGTTTCTGAATCATGAACTGAATAAACGAACGCAGTGTCGGAGCGGTGTAGCGCTCCTTGTGATACAGAAGATAAATAGGCCGAGACGGAAGCGTATAATCCGGAAGAAGGGCCTGGAGTTTTCCGTCCCGGATATCTTCGCGCACCAGGTCTGAGGGCAGCATGGCAATCCCCATGCCCGATAGTGCGGCGCGACGCATGGCCTGCGTGTTATTGAAAAGACCCTTGCGGTGCATTTCTACCGAGACATGACCTTGCGGTCCTTCAAAATGCCATTCCCGTCGAGCCCAGTGCCAAGGTGATGCGGGCGTGTAGGAAAAGGCCAGAGCGTCATGTGTCGCCAGTTGCTGAGGCGTTAAAAGCTCTTCACGACGCGAAAGATACGCTGGAGAGGCGCAAAGCGTCATGGTGTAGTTGGAGAGCCTACGACAGATCAGGGAGGAAGGCTCCGGTACGCCCAGCCTGATGGCGATATCGAACTTCTCATGCGTCAGATCAACGCTGCGTTCCGTCAGGACAAGATCGATATCCACGGAGGGATGCTCGTTCAGGTAATCCGCGATGCAGGGCGTGATGCTTTGTGTGCCATACGTGACCGGAGCGGTAATCCTCAGGGTGCCAGACGGCAGACTCTGGGCGGCTTCCGCCATGCGCTCCGTTTCGTCGAGCATGCTGAGAATTTTCTGGCATTTGGCGAAATAGACGGCCCCAAATGCAGTCAGGCTCTGTCGACGCGTTGTACGTCTCAGCAGGCTGGTGCCCAGTCGCTCCTCCAGCAGGCGCACGTAATTGCCCACCATTGTGGGTGAGATGCCGCATCGCTCTGCGGCAGACGTCATGCTTCCTGTTTCAACGACCGCGATAAAGGTCGTCATGGCCTGAAAAACGTTCATTGCAAACCGCAGGTTAGTAATTATCGCACCATAACAGCATTTATCGAAGAGATCGAAGACCGTAACGGTTTGACGTAGATGCTCCCGATCAGGAACTGAAGGTTGATGTTTTCCATGCGTATCAGAAGTGCGGCTCTCTCCCAAAGAAAGCTTTCTGCCAGAACCCCGGTTCTTGTCGGCCTGCTTGGAGCAACGGCCCTCGGACTGAGCGCCTGTGCACAGCAGCTTCAACCTGTTCAGCCTGTCTCCCAGCCCACAGTGGCCCATGATTTTATGGCTGCCACAGCCAATCCCATGGCATCCCGTGCTGCTTCTGATGTTCTGCAGAAGGGTGGAAGTGCAGTCGATGCTGCCATTGCGGCCCAGATGGTTCTTGCCGTGGTGGAGCCCCAGGCTTCCGGTCTGGGTGGTGGTTCCACCATCCTCTACTGGGATAAGGCGGCTGATCATCTAAGCTTCTTTGACGGTCTGGCCAGTGCCCCGGCCGGCATGCATCGGGACTACATGCATGACCGCAATGGTGTTCGGATTCCGGAAGTAACATTGCAGCGGACGGGCCGTGTGGTTGGTGTTCCCGGAACCTTGCGAACGCTGGCACTTCTGCATGAGCGCTATGGCAAGCTGCCTTGGAGCGACCTTTTCCAGCCCGCAATTTCAGCTGCCAGAGACGGCTTTCCGCTTGCCGGATATCTGCATCTTGTCCTGACCGAACGTCCGGAGCTCGCGAAGGAACCACAGTTTTCGGCATATTTTGATGCCAGCGGTCAGCCTCTGCCTAAAGGTACGATCCTGCACAATGCCGACCTGGCAGGCACGCTTGAACATGTAGCGCACGATGGGGCAGAATACTTCTATACGGGCGCTTTTGCGAAAAAGCTGTCCGCTGCGGTTACGAGCGGTGCGTATCCCGGCGCGCTGTCTCCTGCGGATTTAAAAAACTACAAGGTGCGTGAGCGGGCCCCTCTGTGTGTTACAGCCTTTAACCGTCGCATTTGCTCCGCAGCTCCCCCGGTTGCGGGCGGACTGTCCGTTCTGCAACAGCTTGCTATTCTGGATCGTCTGAACATTGGTCAGTACAAGCCGGGCAGTGTGGAAGCTGCCCATCTGCTGCTTGAAGCCTCCCGTTTGGCCGAGGCCGATCGCCGGAAATATGCTGCGGATCCGGATTACACGCGCGTGGATACGGCAGCCATGCTTGATCCAGCGTATCTCGATCGCCGGGCAAAGCTTGTTTCAACGGGTGAAGCGGCTAGCCGCGTGGTGGCAGGGCAACTTGCCGGGAAGCTGGCGCTTTTGCCATCGTCCGACCCGATGACTGTGCCTGCAACAACGCATCTGTCCATCCGTGATGCATCTGGCAATGCGCTGTCTTTCACAACCACGATCAATCTGAATTTCGGATCGGATATTATTGTGGATGGCGTCGTCCTGAACAATGCCATCACGAATTTTGCGTCGCATCCTTTCGTGAATGGGCAGCCTGCGGCCAATATTGCAGCACCGGGGAAGCGTCCTATCACCACCATGTCTCCAACCATCGTCTTTGGGCAGAACGGGCAACCTGAAGTCATCGTTGGTGCGGGCGGTGGTGCGCGGATTATTGACTCCGTCGTGCAGACGCTGGTGGGCTATCTGGCGTGGGGACAAAATATCCGCACGGCTATTGAGCAGCCTCGGATTGGCGCCCAGAACCATGCCGAGGAACTGGAGCAGGGCACATCTGCCGCCGGGCTTGCTTCCGCTTTGAGTGCCATGGGGCATCACCCGAAAATTGACGTCATGAATGCCGCCGTGCAGGGCATCACCATTCATCCGGACGGCCTTACGGGATGGGGTGACCCGCACCGTGACGGCGTGGCCGTCGGTCAGTAATATCTGCCTCGATCTGCTGGAGACCATAATGAAGCTTTCTTTCCGCGCTGCCCTCAGCGCTGCCACACTCCTGTCTCTCGCGGCCTGTGCCGAACCTGCCCAGACTGCAAAGCCTGCAGCTGTGGCAGAGGTGGATCGTGCTCTGGGTGATGGTGGGGTCAGCGATTTTTACTCACCGCCCGCTCAGGTGCCGGCAACGGTGGGTCAGATGATCCGCACGCAGCCTATTACCGATCGTCCGTTGCCGGAGAATGCAGGGCAGGCCGTGCGGACGCTTTACACGTCCATCAGTGGGGTGAATGCTCCTGATCCCGTCACGGTTTCCGGTCAGATCATCTTTCCCAAGGGTACGCCCCCTAAAGGTGGCTGGCCTGTTGTGGCATGGGAACACGGCACAACAGGGATCGCAGACATCTGCGCCCCATCCTGGCGGGGATATCTCTCCCGGGATCGTGCCTATCTGGATCATTGGCTGAAGGCGGGCTTTGCCGTTGTGGCCAGTGATTATCAAGGACTGGGAACACCGGGGCCGCATCCGTATTTGATGTACCGGCCGGAAGGCTACAGTGTTCTGAACGGGCTGCGCGCTGCTCTGGCTCAGTATAAGGGCACGCTTCAGAACCGTATCATTCTTGTTGGTCAGTCGCAGGGCGGTGGCGCTGCGTTGGGTACGGCCTGGCTTTCACCGCAATATGCACCGGATCTACATGTCCTTGGAACTGTTGCAACAGGCGTCGTAACGCAATTCAAGCTGCCGGATCATCCCAAACATGAGCCGCTTCCACGCCTGAATGTCGAACCACCGCACATGGCTGCGGCTTTTGGTATCCTGACGATTGAGGGGTCGCGGAAGAGCCTGCATCCTGAGGTGGATGTCCGTGCGAACATGACGGATAAGGGCAAGGATCTGTCTCATCAGGCCCGTCAGACCTGCCTTGGCGATCTGTTCCGGTACACGGAGGCGCATGACATCACCGAAGACAATGCGTACGCAGGTGATACATCCAGGCTTGAAGCTGACTTTCAGGACGCATTCACCATCCCGGATGCGCATATGACGATGCCGGTTTTCGTGGGTACAGGCCTCGCCGATAATGAAGCTGGTGTGGCCCAGCAGTACAACGCTGTGGCGGCCATGTGTGACGCAGGCACGAACGTAACGTGGAAGACCTATTCCGGTCTGACTCACAACGGGGCAGTAAACGGCTCTGCGGCTGATTCTGTTCCGTTTGCGCTGGCGCTGCTGAAAGGCCATCATCCGAAAGGAAACTGTGCAACGATCAAGCCCGTTTCCGAAGTGGAGAAGGCATTGCCGGGAATTCGCTGGAACAACTGAGTTCTGTCGGCCTGTGCGTTCTCCCGTCTGGGAAAGGAACGTTTATGCCGACGCTTGAAATCTGTGTTGAAGATGCCGTTGGGTTGCAGACAGCCCAGCGGCACGGCGTCTCGCGGATTGAACTGTGTTCCGCTCTGGCACTGGGTGGCCTGACCCCTTCGGCAGGGCTAATGCACCTTGCTGCAAAATCGACGGTCCCAGTTTACGCCATGATCCGCCCCCGAGAGGGCGGCTTTGTGTTTGCCGAAGCGGAAATTGATCAGATGCTGGCGGACATTGATGCCGCCCGTGCCGCAGGACTGGCTGGTGTGGTTCTCGGCGCGTCTCTGGACGATCATACGCTCGATATCACGACCCTGAAGCGTCTGTCTGAGGCCGCCGGGTCAATGGGGCGCACGCTTCATCGCGTCTTTGACCTCACGCCTAACCCGCTCATGGCCGTGGATCAGGCGGTTGAGTTGGGTTTTGAGAGAATACTGACGTCCGGGCAGGCAATTAGCGCCCCCAAGGGACATTCTGTTCTGAAGAATATTGTGCATCACGCCGCTGGGCGTATCGAAATCATGGCGGGAAGTGGTGTGCGTGTAGGAAATGCGCGTGATCTTCTGCGCGACACGGGTGTCACCAGTCTTCATGCCTCATGCCGGGGGCCATCTGTCGGGCAGGCCTGTCGCGTCTGGGACCTGGGGTTTGGGCGACTGGCGTCCCGAACCAGTGGTCGGATTATCGACCAGATGCTGGCTATTTTGGCTGAAGAAACAGCATCGGCAGATGCTTAAAGAAGAGTGACATCAGACATCACTCAACGGTTTTTATGAAAACCACAATGACGCTAACGGATTACTATAATCCGTTAGCGTCGAAGAAAAACCGAAAGCTAAATTAGCTTCAGGCTCTCTTGGCGGCCTCACGTGCGGCAAGCTTTTCTTCTTCAGTCCAGACTTTTCGCTCCCGCTTGACCTGCGGTTTGATTTGTTTGACCGGGCCACCCCCTAAGACGGGAGCGCGCATGGTGGAGTGCCGTGCGGTTTCTGAGTGCCATGGATGGTCGGTGTGAACCGTCAATGTACGACCGATTTCTCGTTCCACATCGTGCAGCCACGCACGTTGTTCGGCATCGCACAGGGTGATGGCGAAACCACTGCGTCCGGCACGCCCGGTGCGGCCGATGCGATGGACATAGCTTTCAGGCAGGCTGGGAAGATCGTGGTTGAAAACATGTGTGACGGTGTCAACGTCGATGCCGCGGGCGGCAATATCCGTGGCAACGAGGACTTGTACGGTTCCATCACGGAATGCGCTGAGTGCGCGTTCCCGCTGACCCTGGGACCTGTTGCCGTGCAAGGCTTCTGCGGTGATCCCGGCCTCGGTCAGGAAAGCACAGACCTCATTGGCAATATTCTTTTGAAGTGTGAAAACGACGGCCTGACCGACATCCTGTGTTTCAAGCTGGGCCAAGAGAGCCGTTTTTTTGTGAGCTGCATCCATAAACATCACGGACTGCTCAATGCGGTCCACTGTGGTTGATGGAGGAGCAATTTCGACTTTTACCGGATCATTGAGAAGGCTCTCAACCAGTGCCGCGATAGATTTCGGCATCGTGGCCGAAAACAGAACGGTATGCCGATCTTTCGGTAGTGTTGCGACGATACGCTCAATCGGTTTTGCGAAGCCCATATCCAGCATCTGGTCGGCCTCATCAAGTACAAGCGCTTCAAGCTGCGATAGGTCGCATAAGCCTTGCTCGATAAGATCCAGAAGCCGCCCTGGGGCGGCGACAATAATGTCCACGCCATTCTCAAGTGCATTCACCTGATGAAACTGGCTGACACCGCCGAAAATCGTCGTCACGCGAAGATTCAGATGACGACCAAAGCTCTCAAAGCCATCCGCAATCTGGGAGACAAGCTCGCGTGTCGGTGCGAGCACGAGGACGCGTGCGCCACCCTTTGGGGCTGTGCGAGGATTAGCCGCGATGCGGTGCAACAGTGGAAGAGCGAAAGATGCCGTCTTTCCTGTACCTGTCTGGGCCATGCCCAATAGGTCACGGCCCTCCAGCAGCATGGGAATTGACTGTGTCTGGATGGGGGTAGGTGTGACATATCCTTCTTCAGCCAGAGCGCTCAGAAGAGTGGGCGCCAAGCAAAGATCGGCGAAAGTCATGGACATGGACACGCGGCGCCTCCGGCGCTCAATAATGCTGCGCCTGGTTGGGCTTCGCTGTTTCAGAACGCGGAGTTCTACGGGTGATGCCGGCCTGGGTCAACGCGCTACAGCGGCTCTTTTATCTCCGTGGAAGCATCGAATTTCCAGTCATCCTTACGACTGCATTCATCCATGATCATAATTTATGATTTGGCGACATCACGCATCGCAACCACCAGATTCATATGAGAGGCCAGAAGTCGCTGGGGAAGCGTGGGGAGATAAATGCGGATGGCTTCCAGTCTTTTGGACTCTGGCAGAGTGGCAAAAGGCGGACGCGAGCCTTCGCCATCGCTGCCCGCATCGTAGCTCTTAGCGATCGCATTAATGAGAGAGGCAGGCACGGAAGCCAGTAGTGTCCTTTGGGCAGGACTTAAAACTTTATCCCGAAGAGGGCCAGATAAGGTTCGAATTTCAGCAATTTTTGGAGGTTCGTAAGGCTTCAGTTGAGACAGGGGGAATTCAACTTCCACACCATTGCTTTGCATCACATAGCCAGTGGAACCTTCAATATCCACAAGCTTGCCATCATGGGCGCCTTTAAGGTCTGAAACATGATCGCCGATTGATAACTGTGCCATGGCTAATTTCCCAGTAAGATGCGCCATAGGGGGCCATGAAATGCCTGACCGTCAAGCAGGCAACGCCATCCGAGGCGCGTTTCTTCCTCAGGCATTGGGATCGATCTCCGTTAGTTTGTGGTTGTATCCCTTCGGTGGATATTTCTGGCGGTCAGCAGTGCCGGTGTGCGCGCTCATTTTCCAAGGCTCATGCACCAGTCATTTGGGCTCGGGCACTCGATATGTTTGTGATTCGTAATTTATAAAAATAATAATAGTTTATGCTTTGGTAATTAAAAATAAATTATAAACCAAATTGCTGACGAATTTTGTGGCGATAAAGCGATTGCTTCTCGAGCTGTTCTTGCGAAAAAGGTAATCGCTTTACAAAAAGCTCATGCATAAAGTTTATTTCTTCGAGATGAGTAGCCTGATTCAATGTATGCGTCGAAGATGATTGATGTCGTCTATGGATGTTCATGGCATCGCTGACATAGACAACGCCAACGTCGTGACTATCGAGCAATTCAAGATAGACTCTCCAGTCACCAGCCACTTTCAAGGTTTTCAAATCTTTTTTGCACGTTCTGAGCGCCGCTTGCATGGCCGTTCGTTGGAAAATTGCGCCGCTGACATTAAGAACCAGATTGCGCTCAGACAGGCATGTTTGAAGAAAATCCCGCCCGCTGAACTGGCCATCATGCTCAAGAAGATTTCCAGCCGCCTCTACGCAGTATGGCTGATAGGAGGCGGAGAGAGGCGCGCCGGTCTCGTCTATTGAGCGGCTATCGCAGAACGCCATGACCGCATTCGGACACTGGTGCACAGCGTGAACAAGCTTTTCCAGAAAATGAGGATCGCAAAGGTCATCTGCTTCCGCAATCCAGACCCATTCGCCCTGTGCCTGTTTGAGTGCTTTCTGCCATTGAGCAAAGACGGACCCAGAAGAACGTCTTCCTTTAATAATACGAACGTCACGCCCCCATTCGGCGGCAGCGCCCATGGCGACTTCGATACTGTTATCCTCGGATGCATCATCAAGGACGATAATTTCCAGGACTGGGAATGTCTGCGTGAAAATAGAGACGAGCCGGGCTTCTAAATAACGCGCATAATTATACGACGGTACCACGACGGAAATTGACGGAATTTTTGGTGCGGCCAAGCGCAGGATTTGCTGGGCATAGGGGCGGAAAAGAAACGATTTTCCAAGTTTGCGTGCGGCAGCCTGTCGGGTGTTTTGACCGCGAGCTTTTGACCACTCGGCAAGCTCCAGCGCCGCCAAACTCATGGCTCTCACATCTGCGAACGGAACGACCATATTGAAAGTCGTCGGATTGTTTTGAAGGCTTTTAAGTAACTCTGGAATGCCGCCATTATCGGCAAAAGATGTGCATGGCAGGCCTGATGCCAGAGCCTCAAGGACGACGGAAGGATAGGGGTCTTCGCGGGAGGTCAAAGTAAAGACGTCCGAAGCAGACAGCCAGTCCGCAACGTTATGCACACGACCTGGCATATGGAAGGTGCCGCTTGCTCGGGCATGATCGATTTCGGTTCTCAAACCATCCTGAAGAACCGGATCAATCGCCCCGACCCATACACAGTGTGCTTGCCCGGCGAGTTTCCGCCAGAGCTGGAGAAACAGGTCAAAGCCTTTCCGCATATCCGCGTAGCCAACGCCAATGACCAGCAGATCCTGAGCGTTAAGGCCCAACTGCGATCTGAGCGCTTCCCGGGAGGACCCATTGAAGGTTGTCTGATCATACAGGCCTTGAGGCAGAATCGCTATGTGAGGATGTTTCTCTAATCCCAGGCGCGCTGCACAGGAGTGTGCGGGGACGACAATTGATTGTGCTGCCTCGCATGCGTCCCGCATGGCTTTCTGTAGATCTCGGCTTTGCAGGAGGTGAGGGAGCTCATGAATGAGGAATGTATAGGTGATTGCATTGTTATGCAGTGCAGGCGCAATGGCTGATGATGCCGCGCTGTTCAATATCGCACATTCAAAACCTTCTGCCCGCAACGTATTGAGGCGCGCCATCACGTCACTGGAGGTGGGAGACAGGATTTCAACAGGAGCAACAGCCCTGTAGTCTTCCATCATTGCGCCGCCTTCGAGGAGCACGAAGCGGATATCAACACCGAAAGATCGCCGGAATGTACGGCCTGTCTCCAGAAGGAGTTTTTGGGCTCCAGCCGGGAAGGCATCGTGGCCAATCAGCAGCAGGCGCACCTTATTTGAGGAGCTTTTAAAGCCCGTGCAGGCTCTGGCTGTTGCATTCAGATAGGCGCTGCCGAAGTGAACGTCAGGCTCCAGATAGGCACCTTCTGCCCATTCGTTCCACGCGTTAACGCAGACAATAGATTCCCCGAAGAAGCGGTGTTTCTGCGCTGAATTGACGAGGCCATTGAGCCATTTTTCATAAAGTTCCGGAGTTGAGCCGTGCATGACGAGGCCGTTGCCCTGACGTCGTGCGTCATTATCCCATGAAGGTGCCGCTGTGCGGATAAGGGGAAAAGACGGACTTGGCTGTCGGAGCGCATTTTCTACAATATCGGCGTAATCGTAGATCTGCCCTCTGAAGTCTTCGTCAAGAATTTGAACGTTTTCATTGATGAGGCGGCAGTCGGAAACAACTTTGTGCGGAGGGAACTCAATGGCTCCTTCAACACCAAAGGAATGAGGGTCTTCATCTCCAAAGGCCTGCCCCATAATAAAGATAGGGTTAATGCTGTGCCTCTCCCGAAAGAGTTCACGCCAGCGCGCAAAGACCTGCCGTGCATTGGGAATGGTTCCAGGGCGATACACCATGAGGAGGGGGCGATCCCCAATCCTGATATATCGGGGATCGTGCATATGTCTGGCGAAGCAATCTACGAGAGCGATGTCATCCGCGTCTCTGTAGTGCTGGGCAATCAGAATATCATCTTCTGACCCGTCCCAGCGGCGGCTCCAGTTCTCGTTGGCCCACATCAGGCAGAATGGAAGATCAATCTGAGGGTTGGCCAGAAGCATTTCCAGCGGCCCATCAAGCAGACGCTTTTGATTGAACCAGTAAAAATAGAAGACAAAACCTTCAATTCCGGCGGCCTTGGCCATTCTGGCCTGACGGTCGAGAAGGTCTGGAGAATTCAGAGTGTAATGGCCCAGGTCACGTGGAATGCGGGGTTGATAATGGTCTGCAAAGCGAGGGAGCGCACGCGACGTGTTGGTCCACTCCGTAAAACCCTTTCCCCACCATTCATCATTTTCTGCTGTGGCATGATATTGGGGCAAGTAATACGCAAGGACACGGGCGCGTCTGATTGCGCTTTGAGGGAGTGGGTTGAAATCCTCAAATGAAGGGCCTGGCGCGCTACGCCGCCGAACTTCCCGAAAGACTGTGACTTCATTCGCCGGGCATGATGAATGAACTCCCGAACGGTTCTTGTTTTCCAGATAGTGGAGAAGCGGATTACTGTCCGGGGCATGCCGTAGATAATTCTTGCGGTAATAAACCGGATCAAAGCCTTCGAACGGCTGCCTGGCCTCACGAAAGCCCTGGATCATGTAATGTTCCAGCGGGTCGAGACCGGCGGCGGCTACATCGGGGTAGGTTTTCAAATAGAAAGCTGGATCAAACTCAGCAATAGGCTTCAGTTTCTGTGTATGGCGGTTGAGCAGATAATGAGCGAGCGCCAGCATCCCTTGAGGGATGGCGTAGGTCTGGGTGTACCAGCCAGGATCAAACCAACCGATTGGTCGGCGGCCTTCTTTCTCACCTTTTGTGACGTAATGTAAAAGTGGGTCTCCCAGAACATCCCGATTTTGGGCGACATACCAGTGAGGATCAAAAAACGGATTGGGTTTACGACCCTCTCTCCAGCCATGCTGGTGATAATGCCGGAGAGCTGCTGTTCCGAGGTTGTGAAGGTCCGGATTGCTCTTCAGATAATATGTTGCGTCAAATACTCCCGAATACCCAAGAATTTGGAGCGCACTTGGTGCGAAGGCATCCGAGGCTGCAGAAACGGCTGGGCTGGATGAATCCGAGAGGGCGTGAAGCATGAAACGGTTTTTTACTGTTTCTTAATGAATTTCAAGTGCGTTAATTTATCGTCAATAGGAAGGGTGATTTGCCGTAGGGTGCGGAGAATGTCATACCGTCGGCCCCGAAGGGCATCGACGCCCTCCCGTCGGCATCGGAGGTGGAAGACTGATGGACCGCAGTGTGTCTTCCTTTGAGGAAGATAGTCCCGTTTACACGCATCAGACCATGTACCTGGAAGAGGGGATGGATCTGGAATGTGGCGTTCATCTTGCGCCGCTCGAAGTTGCTTACTGCACTTATGGCACCCTCGCGCCTGATCGCGGCAACGCCATACTGGTCTGTCATGCTCTGACCGGAGATCAGTATTTAGCGGAGCCTAATCCGCTGACTGGCAAACCAGGCTGGTGGAACCGCATGGTTGGGCCTGGCCTCCCAATCGATACGGACAGATTTTTTGTCATCTGCCCCAATGTATTGGGCGGGTGCATGGGATCTACCGGTCCGAAGTCCATTCGGGTAGAGACCGGGCGGCCTTGGGATAGTGAATTTCCTCCCATCACCATGCACGACATCGTCGCCTCTCAGGCATGCCTGTTGGACCATCTGGGTATCCAGCGTCTTTTCGCTGTCGTGGGCGGCTCTATGGGAGGGATGCAGGCGCTGACGTGGATTGCCGATTATCCAGAGCGCGTTTTTGCGGCTTTGCCGATTGCAACGTCGCCGTTCCACTCAGCCCAGAATATTGCATTCAACGAAGTCAGCCGTCAGGCTATTTTTGCAGATCCTGACTGGCATGATGGCCATTACAGAGACTTCGACGCCATTCCGGCGCGTGGCCTGGGGGTCGCCCGGATGATGGCCCACATTACTTATCTGTCCGAAGAGGCTCTGAGCCGGAAGTTTGGACGTAAAGTTCGAAGTGAAGCTCCAACGGCTGTGCCGGCAGCCAGCAGTCCTTCTCTGTTTGGTGAGATGTTCGAAGTTGAGAGTTATCTGCGGCATCAGGGCTCAACATTCGTGCGCCGGTTTGATGCAAATTCGTATCTGACGGTAACGCGGGCGATGGATTATTTTGATCTGGCTGCCGAGCATGATGGCGATCTTTCGGCACCGTTTCGCAAGTGCGAGACGCGTTTTTGCGTTGTATCCTTTAGTTCAGACTGGCTTTTCCCCACGTCTCAGTCCCGTCTTCTGGTGCGGGCTTTGAACAAAGCCGGCGCAAACGTCTCTTTTGTGGAAATTGAGAGCGATCGTGGGCATGACGCGTTCCTGCTGGACGAGCCTGATCTGGACCGAACGGTTCGGGGTTTCCTGAATGGTGCAGCTGAGCACGCAGGTCTGACGAAAGTGGAGGGGGTCTGATGCGGCTGGATCAGCGTCTGATTGCGGAGATGATTCCAACCCGGGCTCGCGTTCTGGACGTCGGCAGTGGCGACGGTACGCTCATCGATTATCTGTACCGGACGCGAAACTGCGACGCCCGTGGCATTGAAATCGACATGCAGAGCGTGACGCAGTCCGTTGCCCATGGCCTGCCGGTTATGCACGGAGATGCAGATCACGATCTGTCTTATTATCCCGATGACTCGTTTGACTATGTTGTTCTGCAAAGAACACTTCAGGCTGTTGAGCGTCCCCGGGAAGTGTTACGGCAAATGTTGCGGATAGGGCGCCATGCGATCATCTCCTTTCCGAATTTTGGTCATTGGAGACTACGTTTACAGCTCCTGACCACCGGTCGCATGCCGATGACATCAGTATGGAGTACACCTTGGTATTCCACGCCCAACATCCATCCATGCACCATTCGGGATTTTCTCGCGTTATGTGAGGAGGAGGGTTACATTGTGCAGCAGTGGCTCGCCATTGACGAGGACGGATTGAAGGCTCCGTGGCGCCGCTCAATCCGCTTCGCAAACCTTTTCGGTGAACAGGCGCTTTTTCTGCTGCGGCGTGGGTAGAGGGGCAGTTCTTTTCTCTCTGTGCATCATTGATGCGCAGGAAGTTCGCGATTTTGCAAAACGCGTTAAATAATAATGATTTTTTAGAAATTGGACCTCTCAACTCCCTTGCAGGTCAAGGGAAGCTGCCCTACATCCGTTTGCAGATATCCTTGTGTGAAAGCAGGGGGATGCTGACGGTCTCTTCGTCATGCTGGTCGATTGAGCACAAGGTGCTTTGCTTCTCTGACTTTGGTGGGAAAAGTGAAGTGGGCAATGTGCGGAGCCTTTCAGGCTCGCGCTCATGTCCAGTTGTGTGTCTGCGTCTCAGTTTGAAGGTTCGTCTTTCATCAACTTTCTAGGCTCAAAGCAGGCATTTTATTCGTGCATTCCAAGGTGCGAACTAGCTGTGCGAGCCAGGCCTTGTTATCCCTCAGGAGGGGTCCATGACCAGTTTCGCAGAGCTCAAACTCGCCGAGCCACTTCAGAAGGCACTTGCTGAAGAAGGTTATACCACGCCAACGCCTATTCAGGCGGGCTCTATTCCTTACCTTCTGGAAGGCCGTGATCTTCTTGGTCTGGCCCAGACCGGCACGGGCAAAACAGCTGCGTTCGCGCTGCCAATTCTGGACTACCTGCTGCGGCATCGCCGCCCGGCAGCTCCCAAGAGTGTCCGGGTGCTGGTTCTGGCGCCGACGCGTGAGCTGGCTTCCCAGATCGACGAGAGTTTTGCTGCATACGCCCGCCATATGAAGCTGACTCATGCAGTCGTGTTCGGTGGGGTGGGGCAGGGACGCCAGGTCGAGGCAACGCGGCGTGGCGTGGATGTTCTTGTGGCTGCGCCGGGCCGTCTGCTGGATCTGGTTGGGCAGGGTCACATCGACCTTTCTGCCCTGGAGGTTCTGGTGTTGGACGAAGCCGATCGTATGCTCGACATGGGCTTCGTTCGTGATATCCGCCGCATCATGGCTCTCTTGCCTGCGCGCCGTCAGACGGTTCTGTTCTCGGCAACAATGCCGCAGTCCATCAGCGATCTTGCGCATTCCCTGCTGAAGGACCCTGCTACTGTTCAGGTAACGCCTGAATCAAGCACGGTTGATCGCATCCGTCAGGCCGTAATGTTCGTGGAGACGGATAAGAAAAAGGATGCGACACTGATGCTCGTTGAGAGCTCAAATGTCGTACGTGCAGTCGTGTTCACGCTGATGAAGCATGAAGCGAACAAGGTTGCGGAATTCCTGAACAAGAACGGCATTACGTCCGAAGCACTGCACGGGAACAAGTCCCAGGGGGCGCGTGAACGTGCCATGGCTGGCTTCCGCAACGGGACGATCAAGGTTCTGGTCGCAACGGATATTGCCGCCCGTGGCATTGACGTTGATGATGTTTCTCACGTCTTCAATTACGATCTGCCAAACGTCCCTGAATCTTACGTTCATCGTATCGGTCGTACCGCGCGTGCAGGCCGTGATGGCTGGGCAGTATCGCTCTGTGATGCAGAGCAACGCGCATGGCTTCGGGATATTGAGAAAAAGATCGACAAGGCTATTCCTGTCGTAACTGATCATCCCTACCACTCTGACGCTGCTCAAAACTCTACAATGCGTCCACCAGTACTTGGTGGTGGTCGTGGCGGCGGCGGTCAGCGAGGTGGTGGAAATGGTGGCGGTCGCCGTCGTTCCGGCCCTCCTGCTGGTGGACGTAGTGGCGACGCCGCTCGCCGTGGCGGCGGTGGTGGCCGTCCGACGGGGCGTCGTTGATCTGCTGGCAGGTAAGTATGAAGTGATTGCGTGCAATCCTCAGAGAGTTTTTTTACGTCTCCGCCCGAGCAATCGGGCGGAGATTTTTGTATCGGTTTGGTTGAAAATTTTTTTCAAATAAAAATATAATACTATTACTAAGTATTTTATTTGACTTTCAAGTCATGTTCGCCATATCTATTCTGCATAATTAATATATTTTTTCGTGATAACATGTAATAAATTTACATGTTATCATTAACAACAAAAACCAAAATATTTTAAACTAATTAATTCTCGAATCCCAAAGTTGGGAGAGATTAAATTGATGGATACTTAAAAATAATGAAATAAATTAAATATTCCGTATGAATTATTAATGTTTGCGCTTTCATTTAAAAGCGCAAACATTAATAATTTACTTTAAATAATTGCAGTTAGGGGGATTTTTCACATCAATCCATTAAATTCAAAAAACAGACTGTTAGCGTGCAATCCAAGCTGCCGTGATCGCTGGACTTATGAGGGTGCTGATCAGCTGATTAAACTTGTAGAAACGGTCAGTCTTGGCGTTCGCGATCAGGATCACGTCCTTGCTCTTGATGGGTATTCGCTGGGCGAGGAAGTAGCTTGAAGGGTTCATCATATCTAGCTTGTAGATTACGGGAATACCCTGGAGCGTTTCAGGCGTCTGCAAATGTAGAGCTTTAGCAGCTACAGTATCTTCGAAACGGAAAAGGAAAACAGCGTTAGGATCCGCCAAGCTGTCATTTGGCCCCCCAACGCGTGCGATTGCTTCTGCGAGATTTACAGTAGGAGAATTAAAATCAACTTGCATGGCATTCTTGGAAGCTGCGCCAAACACCGTATAGCTACGGGGCTGATAGACAACATGAATGCGATCGCCAGGCCTCGCTGGAATATCTTCCTTGGGATAGGTCTCTAGCGTTCCTAGATCCGTCCCCCCAGACTTATTGCCGCGAACGAGTTGAACGAATGTATCTTCGGGAGGATAGTTTGCGCCTCCAGCAATGGCGACAACGTCCGAGAGGCGTTCCTGTGCTGTGCTCAGTAGAACCCGTCCTGGATGATGAACAGCCCCAGAGATGATGACGGTATTGGAAATGTCGGTACCGATATGGACCATCACCTCTGCGTTCTGAGATTTCCCCGTTAGTGCCGTACGAATTTTCTCTGCAAGATTTTGAGGAGTCATCCCGACGACATGCAGACGTCCCACGTAAGGGATGGTTAGTGTTCCGTCAGCTTCCACTTCAGTGGGCGGAAGGGTCTGGTGAGTTACACTTCCCGTGGCGCCAGATGCAGCTGAGAGATCAGTATTGGAACTGACGCTTGGGGCCGCGCCCGAAAACAGGCCGCTTCCGAGTTCGAAGACCGTAATGTTGAGCACGTCCCCTACGCCGATACGGTCATTAGGTATCAGACGTGAACTATCAGCATAAAGGGATGAGATCAGCGGAGGCTGTTCGGTTGCGAGCACCTTCGTGACTTCAGGTGTGACTTGCGTAACAAGGAAACCCAGAGGGTTCTTGTTTTTGTCGGTAGCCGCTTTCAGCACAACACTCTCGGTGGGTGCATTCCCCGGGAGTGCGCTGCAGCCGCTAAGCGACAGGGCGCCGAGTAGTAGTGCCATTCTGAGGGGTGAGCGGTTGCTACTGGGAAAACAATCGACACGCATAGAGTAGAGAAGCCTTCGAATGGGAGAAAGAGAGGGTGTGCTCACGTGGCGGCCATGCTGTTATAGAAGGATGCCAGTCGTTGGCTATAGGCCCCTACTAAGAAAGAGATCTCGCTTTCGATTTTTCGTAGTGCCCGATCGTTCTTAACTGACAGGAAACGACACTACATCTACCTGAAATACGGTCAAAGAATGATCGCGCTGGTCCTATATGTGGTCATCTCCGTTGCGATATAGCTCATAATTTCAGGGTAAACCTATTGGTTTTGAGCTACGCCCTATGATTTCATTTCTTCTGTTCTGAGGGGATGAATGGCAATATGAAACGGTGTGGTTTCTTTGATCTTGAAGAGCGACAGGTTTACCTAAGTGCACACGGCGACTAGGCGCTGAACTTCACGGCAGTCACGCAGCATGGGAACCGAACAGCCGTCGGCGATTCTTGCTATCATTATGGGAAGGCCGGAGAGCTGTATTAGTAGATAGAATACGAGCTTCCGGCAAACTGTCCTTTGTAACGGTACGATTTTAAGGCGGGTATAATTGAATTAAGTTTTGTTTGGCTTTGGTTCTGACGGGCCAGAGACAGGAACTTGATATTTAATTACAATGCTTGTAGCGCAACTTTTTTGTACTTTCCTTTTGAAGTGCAAAGATAAAGATTGTCGTCATCCCATGTTACTTGCCCCTTTTTGCATTCTGTTGCCGGTTTAGGAGACGAAGTGGCAATGAGGCGCAAACCTTGAATATCCAGGTAGCCGTTCTTGTCGAGGTGAGACGTTTCAGTGTGTTGCTGGTCAAACGTTTCCAGGAAAAAGCCAGCTTCGGTGGGCTGTGTCTTATAAAGTTGAATCATGTTTGTTGCATTGCGGATTGAGATTCCTGTCGTCCAGGGAAGCCACGAATGGTCGTAAGCGACATGCATGATGTCCAGTGCGACCGAATTTGTCTGGTTCCCGGGCGCGCCTCCACCAGTTAGGAATAGTCCGCGGGACCATTTCCCATCCATTACTTTGCCATTAAAATTGACATCAACTTCCATGTCTGTTGCAGAATTGGTGCTGAGATTCAGAACATCGTTGTCAATTTCTGAACTGATGGACGTGTTTTTGCCACCGCCCGTCCCGGAATCCATGCCTCGGTAGATGCAGGCAACCCAGTTTCGGTCTGGATTGGAATTGTGAGGGTTAGGGCGATTGGGGCGGCACTCTAAAGAAACAGCCTGTGTCGTAACGTGGTCTTTTTGCGGAAGTGCCGCGGGATCAAATACATATTTGAGATTAGAAGTAACATTCCACGGATTTGTATAAGTTGCGTTGAATGTTCCGTGCCCGTTTTCCGGAGTACCAATACCTGGACCAGAGAAAATATTACCATTCAAATGATAGGTGCCAAGCGTATTGCTGGGGAGCGCCTTGGAGAGGTGGTATCCTTCGGATGAAGGTGGAAAATAAACATCCGGGGCGGATGTCGTGGCGAAAGCTTTTTCTATTTCCGTTTTATCGGAGGCTACTCCTCGAAAATTTTCTGACTTTCCGTGTTCGGTGATGACCACAGGCTGCCCGAACGCGCCACCTGAGGCGCCAAGGGATGTCGTGATTGCAATAATTAATGTGAGCTTTCTCTTCATGATGTCATCCGTCCGTTGAGATAGGGCGCTAATGTCCCGGTTGCCGGTACGTTTCTCTGATCTTGACGAATAATCGCATGATAAGTTTCACGGAAGCTTTGGCGAGCGATGATTACTCCTGCTCCGAGCGAAGATATCAGAAGGGCAGGAGGTGCTTCCTGAAGGGGGCACCTCCTGTTTGATCTGTCAAATTGTTGCAGGATAGTCAGGAGAAAATGAAGGAATCAATTCCAGTCGAAGGAATGGCTCATCAAACCGAGAGGTTGGCCGAATCATCCATAGTATTATCGTTGATGATGCTGCTTTCGGTCATGAACCCGTAAACTTTGTCGACGATGTCGAGTTTTGTTTTGCGGGCAGTTGGTGCGTGATCGTGGAAGGTTTCCGTCTTCTTATTCCAGTCATAGGAGAAAGTGAAATCATGCATGCCTATAATATCGAAGCCAGAACCCATCTCGATCAGCGATAGGTGTTTGACGTCATAATAAGGGACGCTTACGGACGCACAAAGGCCGCGTGCCCCCATCATCGACGCGACAAGGTGGGCATGAAAACGTGTTGAGAAAACAAAATCGTTAGAGCTGATTTGGAAACCATTTTTCCAGAGGTCATTGAAGTCCCGGACAACAATATCGGTCCGTCTGGAGATGCTGACTACCTTGTCAATGATGATGTGGTCAGAGATGGCGTCCAGAGTCAGGAACTCAATGCCATTCTGTGCCTGGGGGCAATGTTCGATAAGCTTTAGGAGAAAGGAAACGACAAGGAAGGGGTTGCTTCCCGGCTGGGCAGAGATAATTAACTTACCCGGTCTGTTCTTATCACTTTGAGGTATAGGAGAGAGGAAGACATCGTCACACGAAAAGGATGCTTTGTTTTTCAGGCCCCAATGAATCAAGCGCTGATAACTTTTTTTGTCTCGCACATCGATCCATGAGAAAACCTTGAAGAATTCTCCGATGATGCGCTCGTATGCTTGATCGATAGGCTCTAGACCAAGGCCTGTCCCGAAAAGCTCAAACCCGGCTTCTTTCTTTAACTTTGCTAGAATTGCGATAATTGCATAGTTGAAATAAAATTCACTATTCATGTAACCGCCGCCAATCATGTGAACGCAGCGTGCCGATTTAATTAATTCGAGACCATTTGCGAATGCAACTCCGCCATCTCTCTGAAAGCCAAGGTCGAGGATGTAATCAATCCCCTTGTCGATGGAATTCCGGGATGCAGTCCATAAAGTGTCGGTAAATTTTATATTTTTGTAGTCTTTGAATGCTACCGCAGATACGCCCGGATTGCATGTATCGACCCAGATTTCTTCAAGAGGAAACTTGCTCGTTAAGAAATTAATCCATGTTTTGGCTATTAATTCATCACCAAAATTCAGATAACCAGAGTGACAAACCAAATATATCATAATGTTTCCACTGCTACGGGTGATTTTTTCGATTTTCTATCATTTATAAAAATATTAAAAGACATGATATAATTTGTTTCATAATAATTTTTTTTGTTAAATAGAGCGATAAACTGAAGTTTCTCACCGGTAAATTTTATTTAATCCTGTGTGTTTTTGTTGTGTTCTTGTGGGGGGGGTCTAAGTTTTATATTTTTCAAGTTTTCTAGATGTTAAGCGTCAAGTTATTCTATGTAGTTTTGGAGTTTTAATTTTAATATATGAAAGTAATATACAGGTTCGATAGAATTTATTTATTAAAACTATTTTTTTATTCAAAAAATAATATTTTCTTGGAAAGGGAGCTCTAGTGGTTATTTTCTGTCTGAAGTTCATAATTCGACAGGTGTAGCGACTTTGGAAAAACTTGGGGCAGGGATGCTTGCGGGGCCGTCTACGAATTCGATGAGACGAAAGATCGCGCTTGTGCGCGTAGTCTAGAGCAGTCGTGATTTTTTAGGTCGTTACGAATTTGTGAGACATAACGCATTGGAATTCCGGCATTAATTTCACGTAAATAAAATAATTTTTATTCAGGAGTTTGCTGGCCAATGGGTCTTTGGGTTTTCCAGGGCGGAACTGGAGAATGAGGCGCTACGTCGTTTTGGGTGCTGACGAAATTATTATTAAAGGCTTTCTGGTGAAATGTTCTTCAACTTGACCTAGGAAAAGACGAATGCGACAATCTTTTTCTCTATGAGAAAGTTCAGGCTCGCTTCGAAGGGGCTGAATTTTCAAGGCGAGCCTTGCAGTTAGGGGTATGTAAAGAGGTTGCGGCGAAGGCGGGTCCTGCTTTGGAAGCCATGTCGTGCATGATATTTCTGGTGTCGTTCGTGCCCCATTCCGTTCTTTTGAATGTTGCGGTTTGTGTTTCTGGCAGCCCGTTGTAAAGGTCGTCTTTGTTCATGAGTAATGTCAAGAAACTTGTCTCAGACTATTTGTTTCTAGGGTTTGTTGTTGTTCCGACACTGCTTTCAATTCTCTATTTCGGGTTTCTTGCGTCGGATGTTTATATTTCAGAATCGCGCTTTGTTGTGCGGTCTCCTGAAAAGCCTTCGATGAGTGGGTTGGGCGTCATGTTCAAGAGCGCTGGAATTGCCAACTCCAGCGATGAGGCATACGCCGCTGACGATTACATTATTTCTCGTGATGCGCTGCATTCCATCAACACGGACAATGCATTTGTTCGTGCGTACAGTGATCCGCGTGTTTCAGTCTTCAATCGCTATGATCCGGTGAAAATCTCTTCGTCTTTCGAGGATCTGTATCTTTATTTTCAACGTAAAGTTAAGGTTGACAATAATTCCACAACCGGAATTACAACTCTGACGGTGCGGGCTTATCAACCCCAGAATGCTCAGAAGTTCAACGAAGAACTACTGAAAATGGCTGAAGACACTGTTAACCATTTGAACGAGAGGGCGCGTTCAGATCTGATCCAGTTTGCAACGCGCGAAGTGCGAGAGGCGGAGGCTGCTGCTCAGAAAGCTGCAATTGCTATCGCCGATTACCGGAATAGCCACAGGATCATGAATCCGGAGCAGCAGGCATCCGGGCAGCTGCAGATGCTTTCCAAGTTCGAAGATGCGTTGATTGCAACACGCGCCCAACTTGCGACGATGCAGAAAACGACGGCTAACAATCCCGGTATTGCAGTTCTTCAGAACCGCATCATGAGTCTCTCAAAAGAGATGACAAATGAGGTTACGAAAATTTCTGGCACTGACGGTTCTCTTGCATCCAAAGCTTCAGATTATCAGGGACTGATCCTTGCTGACCAAATTGCGGGTAAGCAGCTTGCCGCAGCCGTTTCCTCCCTTGAGCAGGCACAGATGGAGGCGCGGCGCCAGCAAAGCTATGTTGAGCGGATTGCTCAGCCCAGTCTGCCTGACGCATCTGAGGAGCCTTATCGTATGAGGGATATTTTTGCGACATTCCTCATGGGGCTCATTCTATGGAATATTGCCCGGATGCTGAATGCAAGCGTTCGCGAACATATGGATTGACGGCCATGACTTCGCATGGCTCTTTTGCCCGCTCTTTCGTTATCCAGCGGCGTGTTATCTGGGCGCTCTTTCTGCGTGAAACCCTGACACGTTATGGGCGGCACAACATTGGTGTGCTGTGGCTCTTCGGCGAACCGATGCTGTTTACGCTGGGAATAACGACGCTCTGGACGCTGGGGCACATGTCTCACGCGTCTAACATTCCTATCGTGGCTTTTGCCCTGACCGGATATTCTACCGTTCTTGTATGGCGTAATATGCCAAACCGCCTGAATAAGGCGGTGGAGATTCATCTTGGCCTTATGCACCACAGGAATGTCAGGCCCATAGATATTTATGCGGCGCGTCTGCTTCTGGAAGTGGGAGGCGTTACCACGTCATTTGTGGTTCTCTCAGCCCTGTTCTGTAGCATAGGCTGGATGGACCCTCCTGAGAACATTCTGGAAGTTATAGGGGGGTGGGTACTGATGGTCTGGTTCGGGGCGAGCCTGGCGATCCTTGTCGGCTCCATCAGCGAGCATTCAGAACTCTTCGAGAGGCTCTGGCACCCCATAACCTATCTTATGATTGGATTTTCAGGGCTTGGCTTTCTGGTTGATGCCATGCCTGCTGCATCGCAGTACTATCTCTTGATGATCCCGATGGTGAACTGTTCCGAAATTATCCGAGACGGGTATTTCGGCTCTCTTTTTACCGCACATTTTGATGTGATGTACGTTGTGATCTGGAACATCATTCAGTCTTTTTTTGCGATGATTGGCGTGAGGTTTGTTTCCCGAGGCATGACGCTGCAATGATCGAGTTCCGGGATGTTCGTAAAAATTATCATGTTCGAGGAGGGATCAATCGGGTTCTTAGGGGAGCCGATCTCTTAATCCGTCCAGGAGAGAAGGTTGGAATTCTCGGTCGGAATGGCGCAGGCAAGTCGACTACAATTCGTCTTCTGAGCGGTTCGGAGCTGCCAACTTCCGGCACGGTCGAGCGGCAGATGTCCGTCTCGTGGCCTTTAGCGTTCGGTGGCGCTTTCCAAGGTGCTCTGACTGGTAGGGATAACGCGAAGTGCATTTCACGCATCTATGGGCGAGAAATTGAAGATACTCTGCAGTTTATTCAAGATTTTGCCGAACTTGGCCTTTATTTTGACGAACCAGTAAGGACCTATTCGTCGGGAATGGCTGCGCGTCTGGCGTTCGCCATCTCGATGAGTATTGAGTTCGACTGCTTTCTCATTGATGAAGTCGTCCATGTTGGAGATCACAAATTTCATGAAAAGTGCCAGATCGAGCTTTTTGAAAAACGGGCGAACCGGGCACGAGTTATCGTTTCACATAACGAGGATTTTGTCCGAGAGCATTGTGAGCGGGCATATGTGCTCAAAGATGGTCTGTTTCACTCGTTCGAAGACGTTGATGAAGCGATCGATTTTCACATTAACACCCTGCATGGAAACAATGGCTCTGGGGATATGAGTAAGCCGACTGTTGCCGTGCCACGACACGATCCGAATTCGATTTATGTTCCTCATCCAGCGACCGAACGTCGGTCGGATGTGCTTGAGGGAACCCAGATTACGCTATCAATCCCCCCGTCTTCCATTTTCCCAGACTGCAGACATGAAGCATGGCTTTATCGGCCCGCTGGGTATGATGGGCATAGTCCTCTGCCATTGATGGTATTTCAGGACGGATGGTGGTTCAAAGCCGATGATGGTCCGTGGCAGGTACCCGTAGTTTTAAATAATCTGATAGCGGATGGCCTGCTTCCACCTATGGCTGTGTTGTTTGTGGAGGCGGGGAAGCCGAACCAGAAGCACGGACTGGCGAGCGAGCAACGTTCCTTCGAATATGACAGTTTGACGGACCATTATGTGCGTTTTCTGGACGAAGAGGTTTTCCCCGAGGTTCGCAAGCACGTCACGATCATGGACGATCCCGCCCAGCGCGCGATCGGGGGTTTTAGCAGTGGGGGCATCTGTGCGTTCACGGCCGCATGGCAGCGTCCAGACGTGTTCGGGAAGGTCTTTTCTGCTTGCGGCAGTTTCGTAGATATCCGCGGGGGCGGGGCGTACCCGGATATCATCATGCAATCCGATCCCAAGCCCTTGCGGGTATTCCTGCAGGTGGGGATCAATGCCCGACTGTCCGGTCGCTTTGAAGGGCTGGACTGGCCAGCAGGAAATCGCACTATGGCCAGGGCTCTGGCCTTCAAGGGGTATGACTATCAGTTGGTGACCGGGGAGGGAGATCTTTCTCATGTTCATGGAGCCTCCATCCTTCCGGACGTCTTGCAATGGCTGTGGCGTTAAGGGCTCGGTTTTTGGTAGCTCGTTGACGAATTTTCTGAATGCCTCGGATGCGTCAATCTTTTTGGGAGTTTTGAATGCGTTATCTCGTTACTGGGGGCGCTGGTTTCGTCGGCAGTCATGTCGTTCTTGCTTTGCTGGACGCGGGTCATGAGGTTGTCGTTCTCGATAATCTGAGTACAGGCTACCGTGCAGCTGTTCCGGCTGGTGTTGCTTTCCACAAGGTGGATCTACTCGACTATCAGGCAACTGCAGAAGTTGTTGCCCAAGGGCCCTGGGATGGTGTTCTGCATTTTGCGGCTTTGTCCCTTGTCGGTGACAGTATGCGCGAACCGCTGCACTATCTGCGGCAGAATTATCTGACGGCGTTAAATCTCGTACAGGCTTGCGTCGAGCAGGGCGTGAAGAAAATAGTTTTTTCTTCTACCGCAGCTCTCTTCGGTGGGCCTGAACGCCTGGATCCTATCCCTGAAACCGCGCCGGTTCAGCCTGGGTCGCCTTACGGTGAGAGCAAGTTCATGATCGAACGTGTGCTCCACTGGGCTGACTCGATCTATGGTTTGAGGAGTGCCTGCCTACGGTATTTCAATGCCGCAGGTGCAGATCCGGAGGGACGGGCAGGGGAAGATCATCGCCCTGAAACCCACCTGATTCCCCTAACCATTGATGCCGCCCTAGGGCGGCGTCCAGCACTCAAGCTGTTTGGTACGGACTATCCTACCAGAGACGGTTCTTGTATCCGCGATTATATCCACGTCACAGATCTTGCTGATGCCCATGTGCGTGCGCTTGGCCAGATCGACCATCGTAGCGTCACGTATAATATCGGTAACGGGCAAGGATATTCGAATCTTGAAGTCATCCGCAGCGTAGAGCGAGTGAGCGGTCGGAAGGTTCCCTGGGAGGCAGCACCACGACGTCAGGGAGATCCTTCTTTACTTGTGGCTGATTCCACCACACTTCGGAAAGAGACTGGCTGGGAGCCGCGTTTTGGAGATCTCGATCGCATTGTGGAGACCGCGCTGCGTTGGCGTGAAAGTCATCCCAATGGATATGAAGTATAATCTGGCAAAAATTTTTAAAATTGGAATAACGTTATGAGATTTTGTATTGTCGGTGCTGGCTTCAGTGGAGCTATTATTGCCCGTCATCTTTCCGAGAAGGGCCATAAAGTCCTTCTTCTTGACGAGCGGTCCCACATCGCCGGAAACTGTCATACTGAACGTGACAAAGCGACGGGCGTGATGGTGCATCGTTATGGCCCGCACATTTTTCACACTGCTGACCAGCGTGCATGGGATTATATCCAGCAATTCGGGACGTTTCGGCCGTACATCAATCGTGTAAAGGCGATTTCCCAAGGGCGGATGTATACGCTTCCTGTCAATCTCCTGACGATCAATCAGTTCTTCAATACGACTATGTCTCCCAAAGAGGCTCGTGCCTTTATCGAGGAAAAGGCTGACACGTCGATCAAGGAGCCGAAGAACTTCGAAGAGCAGGCACTCTCGATGATCGGGCCGGAACTCTACAAAGCCTTTTTCTACGGATACACGAGGAAACAGTGGGGACTGGAACCGACTGAGCTGCCAGCTTCCATCCTCAAGAGGCTCCCGCTACGCTTCAATTATGATGATAATTACTTCAATCATCCGTATCAGGGTATGCCGGAAGAGGGGTACTCAGCCATTGTTGAAAACATCCTGAAATCCGAGAACATCGAGGTTCGCCTGAATACGAAGTTTGAGGATCTGTCCGAAGAATTCCGGCACGTTTTTTATACCGGTCCGATCGATCGTTATTTCGATTTCAGGCTTGGGCGCCTAGGCTACCGGACACTCGATTTCGAGCGCATCGATAGTGATGGCGACTATCAAGGTGCCGCAGTAATCAACTACTGTGATCAGGATGTGCCGTTTACGCGTATCTCAGAGCACAAGCATTTTGCTCCGTGGGAAGCAGATTCCCTGAAGAAAACGGTTTCTTTCCGGGAGTATAGTCGTTTGGCTGAACCGAAAGATGTCCCATATTATCCAATTAGACTCGCTAACGAAAAAACAATGCTTGACAGCTATATTTCCTTGGCGAGAGCTACCAAAGGCGTGTCCTTCTTGGGGCGCTTGGGTACTTACCGTTACTTGGACATGGATGTGACGATTTCAGAGGCTTTGAAAGCTTGTGATCAAATCGACGAGCTTCTGGCGGTAGACACTGTGCTGCCCGCATTCTTCATTGATCCTTCCTGAGTCGTTTTTTTTGTCTTGCGAGCCTTGCTATCCGTGTTTCGCGGAAGTGAGGCTTTGCGATATGAAACGTGTTAGTAAATTTTTGTAGGTAACGGTTCTTCCATGAATGTTCTTAATCGTACCCCAGAGGTAAGCAAGTATTCACATGCTGACCTTTTCCCGTTTTTTCCTATAAATTTCTCTCCAGACCAGAGAAGTAAGTCTCTGTATATGGTAAAGCCATATACAGACCTCGATGATAACGGGAACGTTATTGTTGAACGTGGGCGGGTGGTCACATTTGATGGTTTCATGACCGCGCTTTACGAGCGTGAAATTAACCATATTGTTCCGAATGCGAAGCTCTACCTAGAGCTTGAAGTACAAGGAAGCTGTCGTGTTGGCCTCTTTCATCGCTCTCAAGCCGGTGTGGTCACTGAATTCGCGATGGAAAAGCATGTCGGCAAAGATCCTCACGAAGTTCGTACAATTCGAATTGATTTCGACATTGTAGGGGCTGAGGCTAAACTTGGCCGCTGGTACTTTACGATTGAAGCGCTGGATTTCTATTCAGCGGCCCAGGAAACCAGTGAAAAGTCTGAAGCAGACGGCGGCACTCTCCTGCATAAAGCGTACCGGAGTGCATGGAATGCGCTGGGTGTCGAGGGAACGCCAACCGATGTCATTCTGCTCCGTGCGACGTGGGGCGTGTACAATGCGAAGCTGCAGGAAGTCCGCCCCTGCTTCGTAATTTGCACTTTCCGTCGTGAGAAGCAGCTTGCGGGCAATGTGGACCGTCTGGTCAGCGCACTTGAAGCAGAATACCCCGGTTACGGTATCATCATTGTTGATAATGCCCGGACGGTCGAACGTCAGGAACATTGGCCCGAAAACGTCCGCGTCATACAGCAGCGTAACGTTGGGGGGGCCGGCGGTTTCGGGCGCGGTATGTTTGAAGCTTTGGAAAACGGTGGCTACACACATATCGTGATGCTCGACGACGATGCCGACGTTGAGAAAACAGCCATCGCTCGTATGACCAACTTGTTCCGGCTCAGCCTGGACCCAGAAGTATTCATTGGCGGCGCACAACTGGATGTATACGACCCATCGCGTCTGGCAGACGGTGGTGCGCACTGGGTTCCAGACCGCTTCGAGCGTCCTTTCGCACGGCTTGCCCCAAGTGATCTTGGTGAGTTGTCCGCAAAAGATGCTCTCATGCGCAACCATTCGCTGAATTTTAACGGCTGGTGGCTGTTTGGCGGTCACGTGGATGGTTTCCGCAAGTTCGGAATGCCACTCCCGTGCTTTGTGCATCTGGATGATGTTGAATATGGCGTGCGTCTGACAATGCGCGGCGGCCATGTGCTGTCTATCCCGGGAATCGCAGTCTGGCATGAGCCGTATTATGCAAAACCCGAAGGTTGGTTCGCGTACTACAATATCCGCAATGAGCTGATTCGCCTCTCCTGCCATATTGAGGTGCTATATGCGCTTCTGGTCGGAGACAGCTTCGAGACGTCCCGCGAGGAGGTCGATAAGCGCATTGCCAAGATCATGCGTCGTGTTACGCGACTGCTTCTTCGACGCTTCCGTGGCTTTGCCGATATTTATCACTACGGTTCGGCCATGCTGCTTGTTCTGGCGATCGAAGACTTTCTTAAGGGGCCAGGTATCCTCGCGGATACGGATGCTGCGGATCTGCATGCAGACATCATGAAGGTCTATAAACGCTTCAATGCCAATCACCGCTTCGAGAAGTCTCTTCCGGTTGGTGTAATTCCGACCCCGCCTGGAACGTCTGACAAGTTCGTTGTTCCGTGGGTTAGCCGTACAAAACGTGGGCGAGGCGTTCTTCTGCGCGGCTACAATATCTATCAGCGCTTGAGCCGTAACGGGAATGTGTCACTAATCACCAGAAAGAAAACGCCACTTGATGCGATTTCTGCACGTCGCCGTCAGATGACAGTCTTCAATAGCCGGAATGATATTAACTGGCGCGATATTCGCTCCGGTCGCGACTGGGCGTACTATGATCCTCAGCAGATTGGGTATCATATTTTTTCGAATGATCCCGAGCTTTATAAGGAAGCGCGCGAGCGTCTGTCCAAGGCGCTGCGTGCTTACCGTAAGGACGTTTCTAGCATCCAGACTCAATGGGCAGACGAGTACGATCGTCTGATTTCAGAGCCATTCTGGCGCGATCTGGTTCAGACGTTCGATCGCGTCTGAATGTAAGGTTAATGCCAGCTTGGTATTTGTTGCAGCCTTCGAAAGCATCTTCATCCCTTGAGGTGTTTTCGAGGGACCTGTTCCCGCAGGCTTGGGCTGCTCATGCACGATTTAGGCATGTAGGGCTTCGAGTTCAGGCAAAAGCGGAACTGCTGGTAAAAGTTTACCGACACCTAAAAGGGGCGGCTCCAGAGCTAATTCTTGAAGTGCCTTCTGTGCAGGAGGAGATGGTCTTTGCTCTGCCGCCCCTGATTGAATGCGGGGATCGTCTCTCTTACACTCTGTATGAGGGAAAACGTGAAGTTCCGTTGCGGACCCAGGACATTGTAGTGGATTGGGTTTGTGATCGTCCTCCCGAACGTCAGGTCAGTATTGCGGTCGTAGTATGTACCCGAGATAGAGATACGCAACTTCAGGTGCTTGTTGACCAGATCGCTCCTCAGATGGAGGACCTGGAAAGTTGCATTATCGTCAATCAGGGAAAGAGTGCTCTCAGGGACCGATTGGTTCTGCGGGGCGATCAGGAAAAATATTGGATCTTCGAGCAAGAGAACCTAGGGGGAGCAGGCGGCTTTACTCGCGGGATCATGGAGGCTTTGAAGGACCAAAGTATTACGCATGTCCTGCTCATGGATGACGACGTAGAAGTTGATGTGGACTTGTTTTGCCGACTTCGTTCCGCCTTGGCATATTTCGCTTCTCCAAAGATATGCCTGGGCGGCGTAATGATCGATCTTGACCATCGGGATCGCCTCCTGTCTGTCGGGCATGGTTTTGATCCTATCAAGGCAATGACGACAGATTTTTTGCCTCGCGAGGGAGTGCGGCTAGGGGAGATGGAGGCTCGCTCCTTCCTCGAGCGACCTGTCGATGTCGATTTCTGCGGGTGGTGGTGCTTCTGTTTTCCTCGTCAGGCCGTAGAAGTTAGTGGGCTCCCACTGCCGTTGTTTCTTCGCGGAGACGATGCCGAATATGGTTTGCGCTTGAAGCGTGCAGGTTTTCCGACGGTTATGTGGCCAGGAATTTATGTTGCCCACCCGCATCTCCTGAATCAGACACGACCGTGGCATCAATATTACGATCGACGAAATGCGCTTATCTGTGCAGCACTTCAGTGCGGTTCCCTACCATCTCCGGCTATCATTCGGCTCGTTCGAGGTGTTTTTAACGCTATCGCTCTCTATCGCTATTCAGAGGCCCGTGCCGGAATTCAGGCGCTGCAAGCATATATTGATGGAGTAGAGGGGGTAGAACACTGGAGTGAGGAAAAACATCGGGCCCTTGTAAAAGATGATGAGGTGATGTGTCAGTCGTTGGAGCGGGGACAGGTTTCTTTAAAAGTGTTCCATACTGGTCTGTCACGAACCTTCATCACGGTTCTTCGGGTCTTGAGAGATATTCTGGCTCGGGAAAACGCTATGACCACTCCTGGTGTAAAGGTTGACGCTGCCAGTTGGAAGGTTGGAACACGTCGTCGCCCTGTCAGGGTATGGCTCTTTAGCGAAGGGCAGGTAACACAACTCTGGCGCGATCCTATTCAGGCGCGCGACATAGTGAAAAGTCTGCTTCGCGTAGTATTTTTTCTCGTAACGCACCCCCCCCGCAAGCCCGAAGCTCTACTGAGGTTGGCGACGCCAGCTTGGTGGGCCAAACGTCTAGGTCTTTCGATAAACTGAGTCTTTCTGGAGAGGAGAATTATCCAGAAAGCCTTCGGGGCGCGCTGCTGTTTCCAGCCAAGATCCATCAACTGGCGAGTAAGGTGGCGCTGCTCACCAGATCGAAATGGCCTTTTATAAAATAAAACGTGTTTTGCGATGACATTGAGTGGCTGAATTTTTTTGTCGATGTTCGTCAGCTACTTTGAACATCCGACCTGAAGTCAGATGCGGTAATGGTCATCCAGTGTAATGCCTCAGACTAAACCGAGACACGTCCAGACGAGGCATATCGCGTTTGAATACATCACGACGACGCATTTTTTAAGAAAGGACGGATTTTGATAAATCAAATAATTCTCTGAAAGATATGGGAATTTTCGATTTATCTGGCGGAGAGGGTGGGATTCGAACCCACGGTACGCTTCCACGCACGGCGGTTTTCAAGACCGCTGCCTTAAACCACTCGGCCACCTCTCCAGACCCCGACTGTAAAATCGGGAGTCGTGTCCTGCGTGCAGGACGTAGGCGGCTACATGCGATGAGATGGCGCTCACGTCAAGCCTCCTTCTTTGTTACATACCTTGGAGGGGTTTACTCTTCGAAACAGGACATGGGGCGTTTTGTAACGAAAAAACTGTCATCTTGAAGGGAATGGGGCGGGAACGCTTTTTCGCCTCTCATCACCATCAAGGATATAGCATCCATGACGGCATTTCGTCTTTCTGTTCTCCTCCCGGCTCTAGCTTCCGTCGGGCTGTTGGCTGGTTCCGCTCTGGCGCACGCCCATCCGGGAGTGCCTGGACCGCAGCCTGATGGCATGCACGGCAGGCCGGGCCCTGGGGGCATGCTTCCGCCGTTCCCGCCGGGAATAACTCTGACTGAGGCCCAGAAGGCTCAGGTCCATAAGATTTTCAGTCAAGATCATGAGGAGATGAAGGCTCGGCATGAAAAGCTGAAGTCTCTTCGGGACAAGATCCGCACGGCTCTTTCTGTAGAGGGTGATCTGGATCGTACGCTTCTCGCTGATCTGACCAAGCAGGAATCCGACCTGCATGTGCAGGAAGCGCAGGCTCGACTGGAGACGCAGGAGAAGCTTCATGATATCCTGACGCCTGAGCAGCGCCGCCAGGCGAACGCGACCATGGAGAAAATTCGTTCGCTCCATGATCAGTTGGACGCCATTATGGGCCATCCGCCCGAAGACGGGCCGCCGCCTGCACCCTGATTTCTAAGGTTGAGGCGCTCTATTGCTTGACGTCCGCGTCACGAAGCGATAGAGCGAACCTGTTTCCGGACACGCCACATCGCGAAGGCTCGCGCAGTGGCGTGTTTCTGCTTGCTATAAGGTGGCCCGTTGTTCGATCAACTCTCAGGTAAGATGTCCGGTGTCCTCGAAGGGCTTTCCAAGAATGGAAAGCTCTCGGAGGCTGATGTCACCGAGGCCATGCGTGAAGTTCGTCTCGCGATGCTGGAGGCGGACGTCGCGCTGCCTGTCGTGCGGGACTTCGTCAATAAGGTGCGTGAGCGTGCAGTTGGTCATGAAGTGCTGGAAAGCGTTTCTCCTGGCCAGGCTGTCGCCAAAATCGTTAACGATGCCCTGATTGACGCGCTCGGCGGCGCCGGTGTTGCTCCTCTGAATCTCTCAGCCGTGCCGCCAGTTCCATTACTGATGGTTGGTCTGCAGGGTTCGGGAAAGACCACGACGTCGGGTAAGATCGCCCTGCGTCTCTCTTCCCGTGAGCGCAAGAAGATTCTTCTGGCGAGCTTGGACGTGCAGCGTCCAGCAGCGCAGCTCCAGCTTCAGCAGCTTGCTGAGCGCGTTAACGCGATTACGGGGCTGGTGAAGTCTCTGCCAATCGTAGCGGGGCAGTCGCCGGTAGATATCGCGAAGCGTGCGCTGGAAACAGCCCGTCGCGAAGGCTACGATATCGTCATTCTCGATACCGCTGGCCGACTGTCTATCGACGAAGCTCTGATGGACGAGGTTCGGGAGATCCGTTCTGTCACGAACCCGGCAGAAACGCTGTTGGTCGTGGACGCGATGACGGGGCAGGACGCGGTCAATACAGCCAAGTCCTTCAATGAAGCCGTCGGTATTACTGGCGTCGTCATGAGCCGAATGGATGGTGATGCCCGTGGCGGTGCCGCACTGTCCATGAAGGCCATTACGGGCGCACCGATCAAGCTGACGGGGTCTGGCGAAAAGCTGGAAGCGCTCGAAGAATTCCATCCGGAACGTGTGGCTGGTCGCATTCTGGGGTTGGGTGACGTTGCTGGCCTCGTGGAACGCGCAGCGGAAACGCTCGACCACGAAGAAGGCGAGCGCGTAGCCAAAAAGATGCTCGCCGGTAAGTTTGATCTGGATGACTACGTGTCCCAGATCAACCAGATCAACCGTATGGGGTCGATCTCGGGCATTCTCGGCATGCTTCCTGGTATGGGCAAGATCAAGGATATGCTGGGTGACAAGGAGATCGACACGTCGATTTTCAAACGTCACAAGGCCATCATTTCTTCGATGACCAAGCAGGAGCGCAAAACGCCGGGAATCATCAAGGCATCCCGTAAAAAGCGGATCGCCTCAGGTTCTGGAACGACGGTTCAGGAAGTGAACCGTCTGCTCAAGCAGTTTGACGACATGTCCACAATGATGAAGCGCATCAGCAAAATGGGCCTTGGTGGCCTGATGCGCGGAATGGGTGGGGCAGGTGGTCTGGCCGACATGATGAAGGGAATGGGCAAGCCCGGTGGGCGCCCGCCTTTCGTCTGATCAGCATCAAGTTTTCAAGTTTGTCTTTCAGGAGTTTTTCATGAGCCTCAAGATTCGTCTTTCACGCGCTGGTGCCAAGAAGCGTCCGTACTACCACATCGTCGTTGCAGACAGCCGCAGCCCGCGCGATGGCCGTTTCATCGAAAAGGTTGGCGCATACAACCCAATGCTGCCGTCCGACCATGCTGATCGTATCCGCCTTGACGGCGAGCGCATCCAGCATTGGCTGTCCAACGGCGCGCAGGCAACTGACCGCGTTGCACGTTTCCTTGGTAACGCTGGTCTGGCTCCGAAGCCTGCTTACAACGAGCAGCCGAAGAAGTCCGCTCCGAAGGCCAAGGCTCAGGCTCGCGCTGCAGAAGCAGCCGCTGCTGCAGCTGCCGCAGCCTGATCTACTGCTGACGTTTCAGGACGCTTGATCCGTGCCACCCTTTAAACCTGACAGTGATGTCCTGATCGCGACCATCGGTCGTCCGCATGGAGTGCGCGGTCTGGTTCATCTTCATGCTGCTACTGATGATCCGGCTTCTGTCGAGATGTTCGGTGCGCTGCATGATGCGCGTGGGGTTGTATGGACAGCAAGCTGGGTTTCTCCGGGAGTGGCTGCTCTGACAGATGCTCAGGGGAACACTCTGCCAGACCGCACAGCTGCCGAACGACTGGTTAACCGTCGTTTATATGTTGCGCGTGAGCTTCTGCCTGCTGTCGAGGAAGACGAGTTCTATCATGCCGACCTGATCGGCATGACCGCAGTTTCCGAAGATGGCGAAGTGCTTGGAACCGTCTCTATAGTTCATGACTATGGTGCGGGGGTCAGCATCGAGATTGATCGAGGTCTGATCGTTCCATTCACGCTGGCCTGTGTGCCGCATGTCGATCTCGCGCACCGTCGCGTCACCGTCGTGCCGCCAGTTGAAGTCGAGGTCGAAGGTGATCTCGATGGAGAGGTACAAGTCCGGGCATGAGTTGGCGCGCTGATATCCTGACCCTGTTTCCGGACATGTTTCCGGGGCCGCTTGGGTTTTCCCTGGCGGGCAGGGCGCTCGAACGTGGCATCTGGTCCTGTGAAGCGCATGACCTGCGTGCTCACGGACAGGGCCGCCATCGTGCGGTGGATGATACGCCGTTTGGTGGTGGAGCCGGCATGGTGATGCGGGCGGATGTGTTGGATACGGCTCTTTCGGCGCTTCCGGCGCTGGATGGTCGACCCGTCATCTACCCAACACCCCGCGGACGTCGTCTCTCGCATGAAGATGCAGAGCGGTTTGTGGCTGGCCCAGGTGTTGTCGTCCTCTGCGGGCGTTTTGAAGGGGTAGACGAGCGCGTACTGGAAAAGCACGACATCGAACAGTTCAGTATGGGCGATGTCGTACTGTCAGGCGGAGAAATTCCTGCTCTGACTCTTCTGGATGCGTGTGTACGGCTGCTTCCCGGAGTTATGGGGTCTGAGATCAGCGGACAGGACGAGAGTTTTGCCGAAGGTCTGCTAGAATACCCGCAATATACCAAGCCGGCAGTCTGGGATGGGCGCGAAGTGCCTGAAATCCTTCTGTCCGGCCATCACGGCGCCATTGCCCGCTGGCGTCATGAACAGTCAATCGCAGTCACGAAGGCGCGTCGCCCCGATCTCTGGGATGCGTACCTGGCGCGACAGCAGGTTCATTGAATTTTTGTTTCCAGGAGTTTGGTCATGAACATTATCCAGCAGTACGAGGCGCGCGAAATCGAGCGTCTTTCCGCGGCTCGCGCCGTTCCGGAATTCATCGCAGGTGACACGGTTCGCGTTGGCGTCCGCGTTGTTGAAGGTACGCGTGAGCGCGTGCAGAACTTCGAAGGCGTTGTCATTGCCCGTTCCAACAAGGGCCTGAACAGCAACTTTACGGTTCGCAAGATTTCCAACGGTGAAGGCGTGGAGCGTGTGTTCCCGCTGTACGCTCCGTCCCTTGCCAGCATTGAAGTGGTGCGTCGTGGTAAGGTGCGTCGCGCAAAGCTGTACTACCTGCGTGGCCGTTCGGGTAAGTCTGCACGTATTGCAGAGCGCCCGCGCGATCTGCCGAAGACTGGCGAAAAAGCCGCTTCCTAAGTCAAGGTTGGAGTATAAGGATGCCCGTTTCTTCTTCGCCCAGAACCCTGTTTGACAAGATCTGGGCCGATCACGTTGTTGACCGCCTCGAAGACGGGACGTGCATCCTATACATCGACCGTCACCTCGTTCACGAGGTGACAAGCCCGCAGGCTTTTGAAGGTCTGCGGATGGCCGGACGTCGCCTTCGCCGTCCGGACGCAACAGTCGCCGTGGTGGACCACAACGTCCCCACGTCCGACCGTTCCCAGCCGATTGAAGAGCCGGAAAGCCGTCTCCAGATCGAAACGCTGGAGAAGAATGTCGCTGAGTTCGGCGTTCCCTATTTCCCGCTGCGTTCCGCGTCTCAAGGCATCGTTCACGTTGTCGGGCCCGAGCAGGGCATTTCCCTGCCAGGTATGACGATTGTTTGCGGTGACAGTCATACCTCGACGCACGGCGCACTCGGCGCCCTTGCATTTGGTATCGGCACGTCTGAAGTCGAACACGTCATGGCGACCCAAACGCTACTTCAGAAGCCCGCAAAAAACATGCGTGTTTCTGTTGAGGGTAAAGTAGGTCCGGGCGTGACAGCCAAGGACATCATGCTGGCCATTATCGGTAAGATCGGTACGGCAGGTGGCACCGGGCATGTGATTGAATTTGCCGGCTCTGCAATCCGCGATCTGGACATGGCAGGGCGTATGACGCTCTGCAACATGTCCATTGAGGGCGGCGCAAAGGCTGGTCTGGTTGCTCCCGACGAAACGACTTTTGCCTATGTGAATGGCCGTCCATTTGCCCCGAAGGGTGAAGCGTTCGAGCAGGCGTGTGCTTACTGGCGTACACTGGCATCGGATGAAGGCGCTCATTTCGACACGGAAGTGACGTTGAAGGCCGAGGACATTGTGCCTTCCGTCACTTGGGGTAACAGCCCACAGGACGTTCTGCCGATTGATGGCATCGTGCCGTCCCCATCAGACTTCAAAGACCCCGCGCAGGCTGCGCAGGTTCAGCGCGCTCTGGATTACATGGGTTTGACGGCTGGCCAGAAGATTGCTGGAACACCAGTAGATGTCGTGTTCATCGGCTCCTGCACCAACAGCCGTCTGGAAGATCTGCGAGCTGCTGCTGAAGTTGTGCGCGGGCGGCATGTTGCGGCAACAGTTCGTGCCATGATCGTTCCAGGTTCAGGCCTTGTGAAGGCTGCTGCCGAAGCCGAAGGGCTGGACAAGATTTTCCTTGATGCCGGTTTTGAATGGCGCGAGGCAGGCTGTTCGATGTGCCTGGGGATGAACCCGGATCGTCTGACGCCGGGACAGCGTTGCGCTTCTACATCCAATCGTAACTTTGAAGGTCGTCAGGGGCCGGGCGGCAGAACGCATCTGTGCTCACCGTCCATGGCTGCTGCGGCGGCTGTCACGGGCACGCTATGTGATGTGCGTGAGCTGATGAAGGAAACCGTCTGATGGACAAGTTCACGGAACTGACCGCCATTGCGGCTCCGATGCCGAGTGAGAATATCGACACCGATCAGATCATTCCGGCACGCTTTCTGAAGACTATCCAGCGCACGGGTCTTGGCAAGAACGCCTTTGCCGCGCAGCGCTACGACGAGAATGGCAACGAGAACCCGGACTTTGTGCTGAACAAAGAGCCGTATCGTCAGGCTGAAATCCTCATCACCTATGACAATCTCGGTTGCGGCTCGTCTCGTGAGCATGCGCCGTGGGCTCTGCTGGATTTCGGCATCCGCTGTGTCATCGCGCCGAGCTTTGCCGACATTTTTTTCAATAACTGTTTCAAGAACGGTATCCTGCCGATCCGTTTGCCACGGGAAATCTGTGACGAACTGATGGGTGATGCACGCCAGGGTTCGAATTCCCGTCTGACGGTCGATCTGGAAAAGCAGATCATCATTCGCCCCGACGGGAATGTTGTGCCGTTTGAGGTTGATCCCTTCCGCCGTCACATGCTGCTCGAAGGTCTGGACGATATTGGCCAGACGCTGGCGCATGATGCGGAAATCAGCAGCTTTGAACATCAGGCCAGCCGCGCATGGGTGCCGTCAATCAGCATGGGAACTGCAAAATGAGTGAAGCCCACAAGCTTCTTGTTCTTGCCGGTGATGGTATCGGCCCGGAAGTCATGCGTGAAGTTGCACGGATTGTGCATTGGCTGGACGCAAACCGTGGCCTGAAGCTGGACATCACGGAAGAGCTCGTTGGCGCGGCTTCCCTTGCGGTCCATGGCGTTCCTATCCGTGATGAGGTTATCGACCTTGCCCGGAAGTCTGATGCGGTTCTGTTTGGCTCGGTTGGTGATCCGGCCTGGGGCCATGTCGGGTTCGACAAGCGCCCTGAAGTGGCCATTCTGAAGCTGCGCAAGGAGCTTGAGCTTTTCGCAAACCTTCGTCCGGCCCAGCTTTTTGATGCGCTTATTGATGCGTCTGCTCTGAAGCCGGAAGTGGTGCGCGGGCTGGATATCATGATCGTCCGTGAGACGGTCGGTGGTATCTATTTCGGTGAGCCGCGTGGTATCGAGACCCTTCCGGATGGTTCCCGCCGTGGGATCAACACGGAAGTTTACACGACGTCCGAAATCGAGCGTGTTGCCCGCGTTGCTTTCGAGATGGCCCGTCAGCGCGGCAATCGCGTCTGTTCCGTCGAGAAGTGCAATGTGATGGAAAGCGGCCTCCTGTGGAAGGAAGTCGTCACGGATCTGCACAAGCGCGAATATCAGGATGTGGAACTGTCCCACATGCTGGCCGATAACTGCGCCATGCAGCTCGTTCGTAACCCGAACCAGTTTGATGTGATCGTTACGGGCAACCTGTTCGGCGATATTCTGTCCGATCTGGCGTCAATGCTCACGGGTTCTCTGGGTATGCTGCCGTCTGCAACGCTCGGTATCGTGCGTGAAGATGGCAAGCGCAATGCGCTGTATGAGCCGATCCATGGCAGCGCGCCGGATATCGCTGGCAAGGGTATTGCAAACCCGCTGGCACAGATCCTGTCTTTTGCGATGCTGCTACGTTACTCGCTCAACCGGGGTGAGGATGCGGAACTGATCGAAAAGGCTGTGTCTAATGTTCTGGCAAGCGGCCTGCGCACTGCTGACATCATGTCTCCGGGCATGGCTCGCGTTGGTACGGATATGATGGGACAGGCCGTCCTGCGCGAAATGGAAAAGCTGGCCTGATTTTACCTTAGATTGTTTCTGCTTAAGGGCCGGGTAGTTCCATAAAGGAGTCGCCCGGCTTTTTTTGTGCACAAAAAACGTGTCAGTCATGTGCCGATGGGCTGTGGTCAAATGAGGGCGGACGGCGCTAGGGTCTCTGCGCGATAAAGCCACCGGGAACCCATCATGTCTCTCATTGCCGACCGTCTGAACCGTATCCTGCCGAGCCAGACGATTGCGATTACCCAGAAAGCCCGTGCCCTGAAGGCAGAGGGCCGCGATATTATCAGTCTTTCAGCTGGTGAGCCGGATTTTGATACGCCGGATTTCGTCAAGCAGGCCGCCATTCGGGCCATTCAGAATGGCGAGACGAAATATACGGATGTTGCAGGTACGATGCCGCTGCGTGAAGCCGTTGCGGCCCGACTGAACGCTGATTTCGATCTGGATTACCGCCCCGAGGAAATTTGCGTTTCAACGGGTGGCAAGCAGGTTATTTATAATGTGATGGTTGCTACTCTGAATGCGGGCGACGAAGTCATCATTCCGGCCCCGGCCTGGGTGTCTTACCCTGATATCGTCTCACTGGCAGACGGAACACCTGTCGTAATCCAGACAACGGCTGAGAACGGTTTCCGCCTGACGGCGGACCAGCTTCGCGCTGCCATTACGCCCAAGACGAAATGGCTGATGCTGAACTCGCCCTGCAATCCGACAGGTGCAGCTTATGACGAACATCACCTAAAGGCGCTGACTGAGGTTCTGTTGGAGCATCCGCATGTGTGGATCCTGACGGACGATATGTACGCCAAGCTGATGTATGAAGGCGCCGTGGCCAAGACGTTTGTGCAGGTTGAACCGCGTCTGCGGGACCGGACGGTGACGATGAATGGCGTGTCCAAGGCCTATGCCATGACCGGTTGGCGGATTGGCTTTTCCGCAGCGCCTGTGGAGCTGACGCGCCAGCTGATCAAGCTGCAAGGACAGAGCACGAGCAATCCATGCTCCATTGCTCAGGCTGCGGCCAAGGAGGCCGTTTCAGGCCCGCAGGATTTCATTGGGGAAATGGTGAGCGTTTATGAGCAGCGCCGCAATCTTGTGGTGTCCATGCTCAATGACGCACTTGGCCTGAGCTGTGCAAAGCCGGAAGGAGCGTTTTACGTCTTCCCATCCATCGAGGGAACGCTTGGAAAAACGAGTAAGGGTGGTCATCTGATCGACAGTGACGAGGCCTTTGTTACGGCTCTTCTGGATGAGACGGGCGTTGCCGCAGTTCACGGAAGTGCTTTCCTGACGCCCGGATATTTCCGGATTTCCTATGCCACCAGCACCGAGCTTCTGAAGGAAGCCTGCACCCGCATTCAGCAGTTCTGTCAGGGCCTGTCATGACGTTTCGTATTGCATCCCGTCTGGCAACACTCCCCAAGCCAGCCACTATCGCTATGGCAGCGCGGGCCCGCGAATTGCGGGCAGAGGGTGAAGACGTCATTTCACTTGCCCTTGGACAGCCGGATTTTCCATCACCGCCAGAAGCCATTGAAGCCGCTTATGCCGCCGGGTTGGCTGGTGATACGGGTTATCCTCCTATTCCGGGCCAAAAGGCGCTGATTGACGCTATTATTCATAAGTTCAAGCGGGATAATGATCTGACGGTCACGTCCGACCGTATTATGGTGGCCAATGGGGGCAAACAGGTCATCTATAATGCTTTTGCGGCAACGCTGGATGACGGGGACGAAGTTATCGTTCCTGCGCCTTATTGGGTCAGCTATCCACTGATTGCCCGGATGCTGGGTGGGACGGCAGTTGAAATTTCCTGCCCGGAAGAAAATGGTTTCCGGCCTGACGCAGCGACAATCAAGGCTGCGATTACGCCTAAAACCCGTTGGCTGGTTCTCAATTTTCCGAACAATCCCACCGGTGCCATCCTTGAACGTCATGACCTTGAAGCCATTGCCGATGTCTTGCGCGAGGCGCCGCATGTTCTTGTCATGTCTGATGAAATTTACGAGCACCTGACGTTTGATGGTCGCAGGCATCTGTCCATCTTGCAGGTAGCGCCTGATCTGGCAGACCGCATTCTTGTCATTAACGGTATGGCCAAGGCTTATGCCATGACGGGCTGGCGCGTCGGTTTTGCATGTGGTCCGACACCGCTCATAAAGGCGATGATTGCAGTTCAGGGGAACACAACGTCCGGTGTCTGCACGCTTGCTCAGGCAGGCTCTGCCGCAGCGTTGAAAGGTGGGCTGGATCGTATTCAGCAGATGCGCGAAACTTACCAGCGTCGTCGGGATAACATGGTTGAAGCGCTTCAGGCCATTCCAGGGCTGACATGTGCCGTTCCGGAAGGCGCTTTCTACGTTTATCCAGGTGTTGGCGGACTGATTGGCGGCACTTCTGCCAGTGGGCGATTGCTGAATACGGATGTGGCGTTTGCAGAGGCCTTGCTTGAAGAGGCTCATGTTGCGACCGTTCCGGGAACTGCGTTTGGCTTTAGCCCTTATCTGCGCCTCTCATGTGCAGCGTCCGATGACCAGCTTGCGGAGGCATGTCGCCGCATTGATGGGTTTGTAAAAGGTATCCGCAAAACCTGAGAAGCATGGACGGAAACGGAGCGGAGTGTCAGAATTGGATCATGACACAGACAATCCCTCCGTTCTCTGACCTGTCTTTCCCCCGTCCAGACGAAGCGTCTCTTAAGGCGCGCTACGCGGACATTTCGTCGCTGCTTGATCGCGGGCAGCGCGAAGAGGCTCTCAAGGCTTTTGATGCCGTTCGGCGAGAGTATGAATCTTGGGCCTCCCACGTTCATCTCCAGTTCTCCCGCAATACGCAGGACGAGACGGCGAAGACGGACCGTGATTATGCGGATCGCCTCTCGCCTGTTGCGACGGACCATGAAGTCATCATCAAGAAGCGTCTGCTGGCAGACCCTGATCGTGCCGGTCTGGAAGCACTCCTGACGCCACATGTGGTTCATTTGTGGGAAGCAGACACCACGACGTTTGATCCCCGGATCAGCACGGATCTGGAAGAAGAAGCGCGCCTGACGGGCGAATACACGGCGCTTCTGGCCTCGGCGAAAATTGACTTTGATGGCAAGGTTCTCAACCTTTCAGGGCTTGTGCCATACTTGCAGGGGTCGGATCGGGACGTCCGCCATGCCGCCGAACAGGCTCGTTGGGCCTTTTTTGAAGAACATGGCGAAGAACTGGATACGCTTTATGGGCGTCTGGTTGAGCTGCGTGACCGGATGGCGAAAACGCTGGGGTTCGAGAACTATATCGGGCTGGGTTACCGCCGTATGCGCCGGACAGATTATGGCCCGGAGCAGGTGGCATCCTTCCGGGAAAAGGTTCTCAGTTCTGTTACCCCATTGGTTCAGTCACTGCTGGAACGCCGTCGCCTTAAAATGGGATGGGACAAGGTCTGGGCCTGGGACGAAGCACTGATCGATTTACAGGGCAATCCGGAGCCAGCAGGAGATCATGATCTGCTCGTGGCGCGGGCAGAAGGCATGTTCCGTGCGCTCGACCCCAAAGGCGAAATGGGTGATTTCTACGTTCAGATGCGGGATCTCGGATATCTTGATCTGAAAAACCGGGACAACAAGGCAGGCGGTGGCTTCTGCACGTCATTCCCGACCATTGGCAGCCCTTACATCTTTGCCAATTTCAATGGCACTCATAACGATATCGGCGTGTTTACCCACGAGATGGGGCATGCCTTCCAGAACTGGAAAAGCCGCGATCAGGACTGGGTCGATCAGCTCTGGCCCACCATGGAAGCCGCCGAGATTCATTCCATGGGTCTGGAATTTCTGACCTGGCCGCAAATTGATACGCTGGTCGAAGACGGGGCAGGGGACCGGTATCGCCGGATGCATCTCATCGATGCGCTTTCATTCTTTCCCTACGGTGTCTGTGTCGATCACTTCCAGCATGAAGTGTATGCCAATCCGCAGATGACAGCGGCAGAACGGCACGAGACCTGGGCGCGCCTGGAGAAAAGGTATATGCCCTGGCGGGACTGGGGCGATCTGGCTTATCCGGCAAAGGGTGGCCGCTGGCAGGCCCAGCTCCATATCTATCGTCTGCCATTTTATTACATTGATTATGCTCTGGCTCAGTGCTGTGCACTGCAGCTCTGGCTTCGTTCCCGTATGAACCGGGAAGCCACATTCGAGACATATCGCCAGCTGTGCTCGGAAGGCGGCTCCAAGCCGTTCTCACAGCTTGTGGCTGATGCCGGTCTGGTATCCCCGTTTGAGGAGGATGCTCTGGCGGAAGTCGTTCATGAAGCCGAGCAGGAACTCGGAATCTGAGGCAACGCTTCTGGCTCTGAAGGGTAACTTCAGAGCCAGAATGAACGGTTTATCCGCGGCTGTTCCACTCGGAAATCAGGTCAAGAACGGCCTGTGGGGACATGCTGCGCGCATTTCCCAGAGCCTTGGAGCCATCACCATTCAGGGCCTTTCCATCTGGCGTCACGATAATGACGGTCGGAACAGCCTTGATCGTCACGTCGTATTTCTGGGCCAGCTCGAGATTGGTGTTAATGCGCCCGACATTCACCGGGACGATCACAAACTGGCTGTCCAGCCATGCCTTGGCGTCGGGCAGGGCAAAAATGCCGGAGAGCATTTTGCAGTCCGGGCACCAGTTGCCGCCGAAATCGAGAAGCACCTTACGGCCCGTTTTGGCAGCGAGCGCAAAGGCATCGCGCACCTGCTCCTGGGCGACGGACGTATCTGGATAAGGTGTTGCGACCGGCGGGGCTGATGTTTCCGTCAGTTTGGGCGCAGGCGTACTTGCAGCCTGTGCTGAAAAAGGTGCGGAAAGCGCCAGACCCAGTCCGGCGGCGGCAAGAAGGGAAACGCGCATAAAAAAGGCTTTCATTGATCGAGTGGTCTGCATCACATAACGCAGTGTCACAGCAAAACGATTAAAGCCTACTTCATTCGGAAGGTCATGCTTTTGATAACGCAACACGGTTCACCCTCATCGCCCTCCGCTCAGCAGGGTGCAGAAGTCAGTATTCTGGAGACGCTCCTGAGGACCGTCGTCCTCGTTGGGCTTACCCTGGCACTTGCCGCCATTTTTCGTTTCTGGGAACCTGCCGTAAAGCTTTCTCAGAAGACTGCGGCGACGCATGCCTGGCAGTCGCTTTACAGCGTGTTTCATATTGAAACGGCGCTCGGGCGGGAACAGCTCATTCTTGTAGGTATTATTCTGTTCTGTTTTGCCGTGGCGCTGGTCGTTCAGGTGGCTGGGCTTTTTGCTCTTAAGATGATCAGAAACAGATCCTGAAGTCTCAGGCTGAGCGCCGTCTTAGTCCGGACACTGCTGCAAGAAGCCATGCTAAAATCAGCAAGGTACCGCCATAGGGGGCTATGCGGGCTACTGAAAGTGTCCCGATTTTCAGATCAAAAAGCGCGAAAAGCGTGACGGAGACACAAAAGAGCAGCGTGCCTGCCAGCATCGTCAGACATGCAAGACGTGCCAGGCGTAGCGTCAGAAAGCGCGCTCCTAGTGAAAGCGCGCAGAGTGCAATGGCGTGCCACATGAGGATGTCCACCCCGGAGTGCAGAACGGCACGGCCATTGGGGATGGCAAACATATGGTCCGGGAGGTGAGAGGCAAGCGCCCCGAGAACCACTCCGGATGCGCCTTCGACAGCTCCGGCAATGAAACAGAAGCGGAAGGCGCCGGAAAAATCATGCGTGCTAGAATTTGCGGACATGGCCTGAATGTATCATGAGTGGTGCCGAACATGAATGGACCGCTTGAAGCCGGGACCATTCAGCCAGAGTGGCTGGGACATTGTCCTGGTCTCGCAGATGGAAGGAATGTCTCTTCATGACAGTTACTGCACGCTTCGCAGCTCTTGCCTCAATTGCCATGCTGGCAGGCCTGAGCGCCTGTAATGCCCCGGATGCACCGCCAGCACCGGCACTGCCGTCTGCTGCATCAACCTATACGCTTTCGACAGCGGATGCCGCATTTCTTCAGCAGGTCGATGCCATGGATCTGACGCAGGTGAGCATTGCGACACTGGCTGCGACGCATAGCAACAGTGACGTTGTGAAGGCTTTTGCTGCAACAGTGGTTAGTGATCACACGACTAACCGCAAGGCTGTTGCCAAGGTGGCGAGTGACGCCAACCTGACCGTCACTGACAAGCTGAATGCTGGCGACGAGGCGCACGTTGCATCCTTCGGTCATCTGTATGGCGCTGCTTTTGATCGCGTTTTCCTGCGTGAAGTCGTGAGCGTTCAGACGCCTGCTCTCAGCAGTGCTCTGGCAACGGCATCGCAGTCTGGCGGAACGGCTGATATCAAGACGCTGGCATCAGACACCACGAAGATGCTCAAGGACCATACGACTCGTGCACAGGACCTGAGCGGCGCGAAGACTGTTAAAGGTCACCATCATCACTTCGGTCGTCACTAAGCTTTAGAGGGCAATTATGACGGGTGTTCGGCTTGATCGTATTGTAACGCGTGGCGGCGATTCAGGGCAGACTTCACTGGGAGACGGAACGCGTGTCTCAAAAGCCTGTCCGAGAATTGAGGCCATGGGGACGGTCGATGAGCTGAACGCTCTTCTTGGTTTGCTCGATTGCTCTCTGAGATCAGAGGAAAGTATACGAGATCTTTCCTCTGATATTCGGAAGATACAGTCCTGTCTTTTTGATTTAGGGGCAGATTTATGTATTCCGGACAAAGAACGTCCTCAGAGTCTTACAGTAAAGGCTGTTAGTTGGCTGGAAGAACGCATTGAAGACATGCGTCTTCAGCAGCCTCCGCTTAAAAGCTTTATTCTGCCTGGAGGTTCTCTTGTTTCTGCACATGCTCACATGGCCCGGACTGTTGCGCGGCGCGCGGAACGGCGGATTGTGATTTTGGAGCATGGTCCACAGGAAGGGCTCAGGTTTCTAAACCGCCTTTCTGATTATTTCTTCGTTCTTGCACGTTATGCCAATGCTCACGGAGCAGATGACATTCTCTGGCAACCGGGTCAGTGGCAGTAAAAGAAAGATGAATACAGTCTTATTGTGTTGATGACAGGACATATAAGATCTGATAGAAGAATTCAGTCTGATACACCGGAATGAGTTAGAAACCCGGCAGTGTCGACTTTCATTTCCTTGTCAGGACATGCTTTTTTCTGATCGGCTTTACGCCTTTCAGAGCCTCCGTCATTCTAGGTGGGCATTCTGATCAGGTGACATAGAACAAATTTTATAATTGGTTGAAAAAACGAAGAATGCAGGACGATCAGCAGGTTAGTGAAGACAAACTGCGAGAGGCGCTTGCTCGTCTGGGATCAGGATCTTCCCGTCCCCAGAAGGCGCGTCCCATCACGCCAACAACAGAACGTCGCCGTCGCTTTGTGCGAGATGGTCAGGTTGTTGTTGAGCATCAGGCAAGCCGTGGATTTGCACAGCGCAGCAATGCTCCGAGCCAGGACGACCAGGACGAAATTGAACGTCTTCGTCAGTCTGTAAAGCGTGAGCAGCGTCGTTGGGAAGAAGCCGAGCGTTATCTGGCTGAAGCCCGCACGCAACTCAAAACATATGAAACGCGTGAAGCTCACGCCAAAATCCAGATTACGGAGCTCAACCGTCATCTGCGTGAGCATCAGGACCAAATTCAGTCTCTGAAAGCACAGCTTCACCAGTCCCGTGAGCAGGCTGCTGAAGCAGCCCGCCGTTCGCCGCGCCCTGTTGGACGTCCGCGGAAGGAAGTGCAGGACGAAACTGTGGTGAAAAAAGTCGAGAAGGCCGCTGTTGAGGCCCCGGCTGTCCTTCTTGATGAGCCGGAACCTGTTCAGTGGTGGGTAAAAGCCTGAAGTTCAGGCTGTCGGGCGTCTTACACAACGCCCGAACCATATCATGATGCCTAAAAACACAGCCCAGCCTAATCCTGACCGAACCATGTCCGGAATGGGCAGGGCCAGTGTTTCCGTGCTGCCTGTGGCACCCACAAGGGCTGCCACGGCCACACCAACCAGACTTTCTCCCACAATAAAGCCCGATGCGATCATTGTACCCTGTTCTTTAGGGGACTTGCGCAGCAGCCAGCCGAGGCCTGCTCCGATCGCGATCGTCACGGACACGTTGGCGGGCAGGTAAATTCCCATACCAACGGCTAGAGGCGGCAGAGCTAGATTACGCCGCTTCAGAAGAATATCCGCAATAACCAGTACAATCCCGATCACCGCTCCAATTTCCAGCATCAGCCAGTCGAGGTTGTGTGAGAGAATACCTGTCGCGATGGCAGCCATGAGCGCGGGTTGCGGTGCTGCGAGAGCTCGGGTCGGATCCATATCCGCGCGCGGCATGGCACCAACAAATCCGTAGGCCTGATAAAGTGTCTGCAAGACCCATGGAATAACCACGGCACCCACAGCGCACCCTATGAGGAGAGCAACTTCCTGCTTCCAGGGAGACGCACCGACCAACTGTCCGGTCTTGAGGTCCTGCAGGTTATCATTCGATACGGCAGCAGACGCAGTGATGGCAGAGAGTACAAATAGTCCGAATGCAATAACCGTCGGGCGTTGGTCGGGCGAAAGAACGCCGCCACTTTCCAGTCCCCAGAGTGTGACGGAAATGGCAATGATCGCGATAATTCCGACGCCCGAAATCGGGGAAGACGATGATCCGATAATGCCTGCCATATAACCGCAGGCACTCGCGACCAGAAAGCCCAGACCGAAACAGGCGCCCAACCCCAGAACAACGAGCGTCACAAGGGATGCACCGTGTGGCATTGCAGGCCACAGGAACTGGGTAAACAGTCCAGAAAGAACGAGAGCCAGCCCGATGCTCAGCCCGATCAACGTGCGCGGCGCGAGATCCAAGTCGCTCTCATCCTGTGACGCGCGATGCTTAACGGACAAAGATTCTTTCAGTCCGATCGCAACAGGTTTGGCCAGTGCGAGCAGCGTCCAGATTGCGGCAACGGCAATCGTTCCCGCGCCTATAAAGCGCACTTTATGAAGCCACAAACCTGTCGCCGCGGCCATGGGGTCCGCGGTCGGGTTCAGATGCCCCAGAATGGGAACCATGACGCCCCAGCCCATCAGAACACCCAGTAGCATGGCAATGCCACCGCCGATGCCGACAAGATAACCCGTTCCCAGAAGTGCGAGGGAGAAGCTGATATCCAGACGAAACACGGAGGCGCCGAAGCTCGTAGCGGCCGAAACGCCGTCGGACAGTAGCCTGAACCCTGATGTCGCCAAAGCAACGGCAGCAGAGACAAGGCTGCCTTTTGTCAGGGAGCGTAGGCTCTCGGCATCGCCTTCCGGAGACGAGGCTCTCAGGATTTCAGCGCAGGCGGTACCTTCCGGATACGGGAGGTCAGAATTCTTCACTAATGCGCGACGCAGCGGGATTGTGAAGATGACGCCGGTCATGCCTCCTGCAAGTGTCAGCAGGAGTGAGACAAAATATGGAAATTCGTGCCAATACCCGACCATGATCAGGCCAGGCAGCGCTGCGAAGACGCAGGAGAGTGTTCCTGCCGCCGAAGCCTGCGTCTGCACCATATTGTTTTCGAGCATCGTCCCGCCGCCCATCAGACGGAGTACGGCCATTGAAATGATGGTCGCAGGAATGGAGGAGCCGAAGGTCAGACCGATCTTCAATCCCAGATAGACATTTGCTGCCGTGAAGACGACGGTAATCAGGGCACCCAGAATGATGCCCCGCAAGGTCAGTTCGCGGCTGTCCATAAGTTTCATGGTGGGGCAATCCTGTGATGTCTCGTTGTTTTTTCGGGCATTACGCTGCGGAGGCCCACACCGCAACCATTCATCAAAAAGCAAATGACAGGCTGGACTGATAATAGAGCCCGCTTTTTGCGCCAGCATTTTTCAGATCATGCGACGCTGCAAACCAGGCGACGACATGTGTCCAGTTCCAGTGTCGGGATACGGCCCATGTCAGCAGACCATTAGGGGCTACGCCGATGAAGTGGCTGCAAAACCTGGGGAAATTATAAGCTGAACTGATTGAATAGACGGAAGACGCTGTGGTCTCCCTCCATAGAATCGGGACTTTGATCCGCAAAGACACCTTACCGTAGGACCCCACGACAATGGGGGACAGATTGATCAGGTTCGCTGCGCCAATGTAGCCCGTGTAGTCCAGATACGGATTTTGAGGGGCAAAAGGCGCACTGTAAGTCCCGACTGTTCCTGTGCGACGGTTTTCATTGCCGCCGGAATAGACGTCCGTCTGAATTCCGAAGAAGGGTTTGAGAGGCAGATTGGAACGTCTGTATCCCAATGTCGTATTTACAGAATAAGCAGAGACCTGGCGCCGGGCAGTGGTTCCGTATTGTGTGAAATTGCCTTGCTGCCAGAGGACGCCGATGGCGTATTCCAGTTGCTGGGCTGTGCCGTACCACCGAAAACCAAAATTGTTACGATTTGTCGCACCCGTTACGGAGCTGATTTTGCTCGCACTGACCAGCGGGACAGAGCCTGTTTTTCCACCAAGATGAAAGCCAATCCAGAACAGATCAAGATAGGACTGAACACGCTGTTGCCCCAGATGGAACGCCGGGACGTCAAAGGTTGTGTTGAAACCATAGAGACGCGTGTTCCAGTCCTGAGTGTCATGGAACATGGCCGTTGGGGTGATGTCTGTCGCAACGAAGTCATAGAGATCGAACCGGACATGCGGAAAAATCGCGTAAGCGCGCGGTCCGTTCCAGGTAATCTGGATATTCGGGGGCTCCCGGTCATACAGGACATAGGACGGCGCATCGAGAAACTGCTGCCTTCCAAACATCAGGCCCGTCTTTGCTGTGCCAATCGTGCGTTTGTATTCGATAAAGGCCTGATGCAGGTCCAGACGCTTACGGTAAGTGCCTCCATAGCCATATCCGTTCCAGCCTGCGGCCGTACCGTTTACGAGCTGCGCGAAGATACGCCAGTGTTCTCCGATATGAAGGTCGGCTCCCAACATATTGCGCGTGACGAAGCGACCTGAGCCGGAGTGGGTGTTCGTCCCCAGCATCGGATAGTCATTGTACCAGTTGCGGAGGCGGGTGCGTTCGGACAGGGAAAGCCAGATTGTGCGTTCACTGTTCAGAGCAATGAACTTCAATGGATCGAAAATGTCGCTCTGATGGCGCTTGTCACGCAGATATGACCAGTCTTCCGCCCATGGCGCGACACCATAGCGTCCGACAGGCCCAAAGCCCGCGCCTTCGCCATTGCCGCGATTGAATCCACCCCATCGGGGCTGGCGTCCGATAGGCGCCACATTCTGGCTCGGCGTCAGGCGGCGTGGTTGTTCCAGAAACCCTGCATGAGGAAAGTTCTGGATTTCCGGGCGTTCTGCGTGATGGACCTTGATCCTTTCTTCTTTCGATGCCGAAACGTCAGGAGTCGCGGAAAAGGCTGAAGACCCAAAGCCTGCCAGGCAGGCCAGGGTCGTTTTCAGCGTAATCTGGATTTTGACGTCAGGTGAAAGAGAAGGAAAAAGGCCCTTACTGTGTCCGGCCACGGAACTTTACGACGGGTAGATGTTGCTGGTTGTAAGTCAGCTCATCTCTGGTCAGCTGATAGCCGATTTCGAGCGTGTAAGGATTTTCCTGAATATTTTTGGATGCAGGAAGATCAACAAGGCGCAGATCCGTACGAACAGACTGGTTGCTGACATTCGGCTCCAGCTTGAATGTATCTGTGAAGACCTTCTTATCCACGATTTTTCCGTCACGCATGATGACGATGAAATAGGGGACGTCGATGGTGCCGGTCTTGGAGGCAGGTCCTCGCGTCAGGTTCATTGCCAGACTGAGGCGGGTACGAATCATCTGCTGATCTTTGGGGCCTTTGGGGCCACGTTCACAGTCTCCTGAAATGGCGGTGAGCTGTGCATGGCTGACCAGATTCCCGATATCCGGATCTTTTCCGTCATAGACAAACCGGTCTGCTGCGGCGCTGGGAATATCCGTGACCGGGCATGTGGGGGCAAAGAAGCCCGGATTGGATTCGTCACATCCCGCGAGTGTTGAAATCGCGACGACGGCAAAAGCCGGGACAAACAGGGACGTGGCAAGGCGCCGAAAGGCTGGCATCTGCTGTAGAAACTCCCACAAAGCGGCCCGGACGTTGCGACATGCGTCAATCCGGTCGATACTGGTCCTACATATCGAACTCCGCCCGCTTGGGGAACACCATGTCAGATCAGACAACTCTTGCACCTGAAGGTGCTGCACACCAGAAGACGCTCCGCGTCCTGCTGGCCGGGCCTCGCGGCTTCTGCGCCGGTGTGGATCGTGCCATCCGTGTCGTTGAAGAAGCGCTGCGCCGTTATGGCGCGCCCGTCTATGTGCGTCACGAAATCGTCCATAACCGTACTGTGGTTGAAGGACTGGAGGCCAAGGGCGCCATTTTCGTTGAGGAACTCGACGAAGTGCCGCCCGACGGGCATGTCGTTTTCTCAGCGCATGGCGTGCCGAAGTCAGTTCCAGCCGAAGCGCAGCGTCGCAATCTGCTGTACCTAGATGCAACGTGCCCGCTGGTTTCCAAGGTGCACCGTGAAGCAGAGCGCCATTTTGCAGGTGGTGGCCCAGAGCAGCTCCATATTCTGATGATCGGTCATGCTGGCCATCCGGAAGTGGTCGGCACAATGGGGCAGCTTCCGCCGGGCGCTGTCACGCTCATCAACGATGCTGAAGAAGCCCGTACGATTCAGCCAAAGGATCCGGCGAAGCTGGCTTTCATCACGCAGACGACACTGTCTGTGGATGATACGGCTGAGATCGTCGATATTCTGCGGACTCGCTTCCCGCTTATTGAAGGCCCGAAGCGCGAAGACATCTGCTACGCGACGACCAATCGTCAGGAAGCTGTGAAGGCCATTGCGCCGGAAAGTGATCTGGTCATCGTGATCGGTTCGCCAAACTCTTCCAATTCGCAGCGTCTGCGGGAAGTGGCCGAGCGTTCTGGTGCCCGCCGTGCACTTCTGGTGCCGAAGCTGGAAAATCTGGACTGGTCTGTGCTGGAAGGCGTTGAAACGCTCGGCATCAGTGCAGGTGCATCCGCTCCGGAAAGCCTCGTGCAGGAAATGGTGACGGCGCTTGCTGCGAAGTACACGCTGAAGATCGAAGAGCGAATCATGAAGGAGGAAAACATCAATTTCCGCCTTCCAGGTCCGCTTGCTGGTGAGGACAACTGAGTCTTCATGGCCGTCTATACTGAACTGGCGGCCGAGGCGCTTGAAGCGTTTCTTGGCACATATGACATCGGTGCCCTGGTTTCTTTCCAGGGCATTGCCGAAGGCGTCGAAAACAGCAACTTCCTTCTCCAGACCACGGAAGGGAAGTTCATCCTCACGCTCTTTGAGCGGCGGGTCAAAGCGTCTGATCTTCCATGGTTTCTGGGGCTGATGCAGCATCTGTCGGGTAAGGGCATGAACTGCCCGCAACCCGTACAGGCAAAAGACGGGATCGCTCTCAGGGTATTGGCAGACCGGCCTGCGGCGATCACCACGTTCCTTCCGGGTCAAGCCGTCCCTCAGATTACAGCATCTGCCTGTCATGCACTGGGACAGGTCCTCGCGACGTTCCATCAGCTAGGGCAGGACTACACAGCGGAACGCCCTAATGGGCTGTCTGTGGAAGCCTGGCGCCCACTCCTTGAGAGCTGTCAGGGCAGTGGCGATGACCTGCTGCCGGGTCTCACGCAGGAACTGTCTGAGGCGCTGTCACGGATTGAAAAGTCTTGGCCTGCTGCGGGCAGTTTGCCTCGTGGGCAGATTCATGCAGACCTCTTTCCCGATAATGTCTTCTTTCAGGGCGATCAGGTCTCTGGGCTGATCGATTTCTATTTCGCCTGCACGGATCTGTTTGCTTACGATCTGGCGATCTGTCTGAACGCCTGGTGTTTTCGCGATGAGAAGGTTTTCGAACCCGCTTTCGCTAACGCCATGATCGAAGGTTACGAAAGCGTCCGCAATTTAGAGGTGGCTGAAAAGGAAGCTTTGCCAGTTCTGTGTCAGGGGGCTTCAACCCGGTTTCTGCTGACGCGCCTCTACGACTGGATCAATACCCCGGCTGATGCACTGGTGACCCGCAAGGATCCACTGGCCTATCTGGGGCGTCTCCGACATTTCTCAGGTGTCGCCCATGTCTGATGCGAGCGCGGATCAGCTTCCGGTGGAGATCTGGACGGATGGTGGATGCAAACCCAATCCCGGCCCAGGGGGTTGGGGAGCACTGCTTTGCTTTAAGGGCAAGGAGAAGGAGCTATGGGGCGGCCATCCGGAGACGACCAATAACCGCATGGAACTGACGGCTGCGGCTGAAGCTCTGGAAGCTCTGAAGCGGCCGTGTCGGGTCACGTTGCATACAGACAGTGAATACCTTCGGAACGGTATCACGCGGTGGCACAGTGGCTGGGTACGGCGGAACTGGCGTAATTCAGCTGGTGATCCCGTTGCCAACATGGATCTGTGGCAGCGCATTCTCGATGCGGCCAAACCTCATGAAATCGAATGGCTCTGGGTGAGGGGGCATTCTGGTGATGTGAACAATGAACGTGTGGATGTATTGGCCACCCGGGGACGGGAAGAGCTCTGAAAAATTCATGTTTTCTGCGGGTTACTGAAGAAAGTTCAGAAAAATGCAGAAATATGAAAAAAGGGGCTTTACCGACCCCGGCGGTTGGACTAAATACCTCCTCACCGGTCCCGAATAGCTCAGTTGGTAGAGCAAGCGACTGTTAATCGCTGGGTCGTAGGTTCGAGTCCTACTTCGGGAGCCACTCTTTCTTCTTGAAAGAATTGGTTCGGTACAGTGAAAAGCCCCTTACGGGGCTTTTTTCATATCTACTGTACTGATTGACCATCACCGGACGCTTGATGCCGCTCCGGTGATGAGTTCGTGGTATTTGCTCAGAGTTCTTCTGGTCTGACGTCTTCCAGGCGATCCAGTGCCCACAGGCTGGGAAAGAGACGAATCCACGTTGCCGCGACAAGAATTGTTCCTACGCCGCCTGCGATAACAGCTGCTTCTGGCCCGATGGCTGTTCCCAGCATTCCGCTCTCAAATTCGCCCAGCTGGTTGCTGGAGCCGATGAACAGCGAATTTACAGCAGAGACTCTGCCGCGCATGGCGTCTGGTGTCGCCAGTTGAATGAGTGAAGACCGGACGACAACACTGATGACGTCTGCTGCTCCTAGAACCATCAGGGCGGCGACTGAAATCCATGTGATGTGCGAAGCGCCGAACACGATGGTCGCGATTCCAAAAACGATCACGGAAACAAACATCGTAATTCCAGCGCGGCCCCCAAGTGGATGGCGGGACAGCCAGGCTGATGTAAAGAGCGCTCCGAGGGCGGGGGCTGCGCGCAGAAAGCCTAGCCCTATTGGTCCCACATGGAGAACGCTATCCGCATAGACGGGGAGCATGGCAGTGGCGCCGCCAAGAAGAACGGCAAAAAGATCCAGGGAAATTGCACCAAGAAGGTCGCGACGTCTGTTCAGAAAACCAAGGCCCGCAAATACAGAGGCGAACGTCACAGGTTCTTTTGATGCGACCTTATGGCGCAATTTCAGAGCCAGCGTTCCTAGAAACGCCAATGCGAATCCAAGCGTTGCAAGGCTGTAGCAGATGACTGAGCCGAGCCCGTAGAGAAGGCCGCCCAGGCTGGGTCCCACAATGGATGCCGTCATGAACAGCGAGGACATCAGGGCCTGTGCTCTAGGCAAAAGCTGAGGGGGGACGATTGCTGGAAGAAACGCCTGCTGGCACGGCATTTCGAAGCTGCGGAGCGTGCCGTAGAACGCTGCAAAAGCGTACACATAGGCCGGGGTCAGGCAATGCATAGCCGCGATGGCAGCAAGGGCGCCAGTGCTGAGCACTTCCAGAATCTGGCAGATCAGCACCACGCTACGACGATTAAAACGGTCCGCGACGTGTCCGGAGATGAATGTCAGGGGAACCATCGGTAGAAACTGTGCAAGGCCCAGATAGCCTAGCGATGAAACGCTATGGGTCAGGGCATACATCTGCCAGCCGATGGCAATTGTCAGCGTCGTCGCAGAAAGCTGGGAACAGATTCGGCTGATAATCAGTGGGCCGAGGCCGGGAAGGGCCCGTAATGCTGGTTCAATCATTCAGGCACATTAGTCACTTCCGGCGTGCAAGTTTATTGCAAAATTCCGAGCCGGAAGGCAGATGAGAGACATGAATGCTACATCCATACCCAAACCCGTAACGTACGCAACCGTCACCTGGGACCAGCTCCATCGTGATGCCCGTACTCTTGCTGCGACGCTCATGGAAAAGCACGGTCCGTTCCGCGGTATCGTGGCGATTACGCGTGGTGGCCTGATCCCTGCAGCTATTCTAGGCCGTGAAATGGGCTGCCGCCTGATCGAAAGCGTTTCTGTCATTAGCTACGCTGGTGAGGAAGGCACGCAGCATCAGCCAAAAGTTGTGAAAGCGCCAACCGCTGCCGGTGACGGTGAAGGCTTCCTGATCGTCGATGATCTGGTTGATTCCGGCATTACGGCCCAGTTCGTGCGGGAAATGCTGCCCAAGGCTGTTTTTGCCTGCCTGTATGCCAAGCCGGACGGAAAACCGCTGACCGACCACTATGTCACGGAAGTCGCTCAGGACACCTGGGTGCTGTTTCCGTGGGATACGGCACCACTTTTTGTGCCTCCGCTCGTAAGAAATGAAAAAGATTGAAAAAACCCTATTGCGTCCGGAACTTATACCACCTAAGTTCCGCCTCGGTTCGGGGCGTGGCGCAGCCTGGTAGCGCGCCTGTTTTGGGTACAGGAGGCCCCCGGTTCGAGTCCGGGCGCCCCGACCAGTCTTTAAGGTTTCTTTACTGCGCCCTTAGCTCAGTTGGATAGAGCAACAGCCTTCTAAGCTGTGGGTCGCTGGTTCGAATCCAGCAGGGCGCGCCAGCCTGCTTAACAGCAGCGCCGCGCGCCTAGCAATTTTCAAAAAATTAGTTGGCAGGATTATTCTTGCTATAGGCATCCCGAAGAACCTTTTCCATTGCTGGTTCTGGTGATCCGAGAAGAGTCTGCTTCAAGGCGCTGTTAGCCTTGATCGACAAAAGCCCCCATGCACCTGAATGGTCGTTTGCCATGACGATTTCGAGCTGCTGCGCCGCACAGTCGTGGGGCTTGCACATGTGACCCAGTGCATAGCGTTTTCCACCTTGGGAAAAATATTCCACAGGCGTTGATGTGCCCTGTCCTGATACGACCCAGGCCGGCAACGTGATCATGCTTTTATAGGCCTCCTTGAAGCCCGAACGGTTCAGGAGCTCCTGTGTCGTTGGGACTTCTGCAGACGCAAGTGAGGTGGAGAGTGCGATAAGGGGTAACATCGCTACGAATAATTTCAGTTTCATATGTAGTGTCCTCTCCAGCCGAGCACGTTCAGTCAGACAAAGTGATTCCGTTGCTCCTCAGTTTCTGGAGGAGGGCGCTTTGGTCCGCGTTGATGCCACGGCAGGCCTCAAGCGCGATGTCTGTCCTGAAGCCACAGCGCATGGCGTCCTCAGCAGTTGCCGCGACACAGAAATCAAGCGCTAGGCCACAGATCACAACATGGTTGATCGAAAGGCCGATGAGGAGCGCATTCAGGCCCGTAGAGGTGACATGGTCGTTGTCGAAGAACGCTGAATAGCTATCCCGATTCTGCGCCATTCCTTTGTGAATGATATGGCTGATCGGGCTAAGATCGAGAGATTTTGGAAAATCAGCACCTGACGACGCTGCAACACAATGTTCGGGCCAAGGTCCGCCTTGTGGCGCGAAAGAGCAGTGATTTGCGGGATGCCAGTCCTGAGTGGCAATTACAGCCCCAAAGCCAAGATGGGTCTGGGCATTAACCTGGGCAATGATTTCATCACCTCTCGGAACAGCTAAGGCTCCATGAGGCAAAAAATCATTCTGGACGTCGACGATAATCAGAGCTGAGTGCTGAAAATCAGGCAAAGGAGCAATCTTCCGAGGCTGAGGCAGGCACCATGTCCTGCAGAACGCATTGTGCGATCTTAATCAGCCTCCATGCTTCGAAGAAAGGTTTCCTGTTAGAGGCGTGTCACCAGAAGCTGGTTAATCCGGAAGCCTTCAACGTCCACAACTTCGAATCGGAAGCCTGAAGATTCGACGCTATCGGCCTTTCGGGCCATGCGACGCAGCCGATTCATGACGAAGCCACCAACAGTATCGAAATTCTGGGCATCGTCGAAAATTGGGATATCCAATTCGCGAATAACGTCACCGATTGGTGCTGCCCCATCGATGAGCCAGGAGTTGGCATCGCGGCGGACAATGGCCTGTTCCTCAAATGGGCTGACCAGACCATCCATCAGGGCGCCCATGATGTCCTTGTAGGTGATAAGGCCCACGACTAGGCCATATTCATTCACGATCAGTGCAAAGCCTGCGGAATGAGCATCAAACTGTGCGAGAGTTTCCCACAGGTTCAGCGTGTCAGGCAGGGACAAAACATCCCGGCGCATCTTGAAGATCTGACTGGCGACGGGCGTCAGGCTCTCCTTGGATTGCGGCTCATCCACAACAGCAACCAGAACGTCTTCTGCGCGAATAGACCCGATCACGCGATCCAGTCCGCCATCGCAAAGGGGATAGCGGGAGTAGGGACGCACGCGAACCTTATCCCGCTGGCTCTCCGGTGTCTCCTGAACGTCCAGAAAGACGATCTCATCACGCGGGGTCATGGCAGACGTTACGGAGCGGTCCTGAAGGCCCAGAACATTCTGAATCATCTGATGCTCCTGCTCCAGCAGGATACCAGAGGCTGTGCCTGCGGCGAGAATAGCGCGCAGATCTTCAGGCGTTACGGGTTCGACAGTGGCCGCGGCTGGGATTTTCATAACGCGCAGAAGCACATCCGATACGCGCGAAAAGACCCAGACCGCAGGATACAGAACCTTCAGCGCCAAGGCAGGGAACCACCCAACCTTAAGAGCGATCCGATCCGGTGCATTCATTGCAATCCGCTTGGGAAGCAGATCCGCGAACAGGACGAAAAGTCCCGTAATAAGAATGAAGGAGCAGGCAGAGCCGCCCTTGGCCGAAAGAGACGGCGAAAAGCCCATGAGCTGGAAGCCGTCTGCGATGGGCTCGCTCAACATCGATTCGCTGATGATACCGCCAAGAACGCCAACGGCATTCAGGCAGATCTGCAGGACGGTAATGACCTGCCCGCTGTTGCGACGGAGCTTCAGAAAGGCAACAGCTCGTGGGTCGCCAGCTTCTGCTTTCGAGCGAAGCCTGACGTCACGAGCTGCGGCGAAGGAAATCTCTGAAAGAGAGATCAGGATGGAGACCGCGATCAGGACGACGGTCGCGAGAAGGCCCAGCAGGAGAAGAACAATCATGTGCTGGGTGTAAGAAGAAACTTGCATGCAGGCGGCATCATACTCCGAAGACACCAGAACACGCCAATTATCTTCGGGTGGCAGCCATGCAGGTCCTCAATGTCTTAAAACTGTCAAATCCCTGCCAATGTTCTCCAACCGGCTTCATCAACAGTTTCAAGCCCCAGATCAGCAGCCTTCTTTGCTTTTGATCCGGCTTTTTCTCCCAGCACAACCAGAGACGTCTTTTTGGAAACACTATCGGTTACCTGTGCTCCAAGACGCTCTGCGATCGCTTTTGCTTCAGGGCGGGTCATTGTGGTCAGGGTGCCAGTGAAGACGATAGTTTTGCCCGAGAGGTGGCCTTCGGACGGTGCTTCTTCTGCTTCAATTGTGTGAAGTTGCTGCCGCAGATCATCAAGAGTTTCGACGTTGTGGGCTTCTGAAAAGAATGCGACCAGTTCGTCTGCAATTGCACCACCGACGCCCATGATGGAATCTAACGCTTCCCGCTCTTCACTGCCCGCATTCGCGGCTACCATTGCGTCGCGCCAGGCTTCAAAGGTGCCGTAATGCCGCGCAAGAAGCTGGGCGTTACGCTCCCCAATCCGGCGAATTCCAAGACCGAAAATGAGCCTCGCCAGAGATATGGTCCGTCGCTCATCAATTGCCTGAAGGAGATTCCTGACCGAGAGTTCTCCCCAACCGTCCCGTTTTTGAAGTTCATCCTGATGTGCACTCAGGCGAAAAATATCACCTGGGCGCAGGACGTAGCCCGCAGCATGAAATTCTCGGATGCTGCGGTCTCCGAGGCCATCAATGTCGAACGCGCCTCGTGACACCATGTGGATGAGGCGTTCCACGACTTGTGCCTCACAGGTCAGTCCGCCCGTACAGCGGCGCACTGCTTCTCCATGAACACGCTCAGCCAGTGATCCGCAGACCGGGCAATGATCAGGGAAGACATATCGCGGGCTGCGTGGCTCATCGCTTTCCACAACGCCCAAAATTTGTGGAATGACGTCTCCGGCACGTTGAAGGCGAACCAGATCGCCATCACGAACGTCCTTACGGGCGATTTCGTCTTCGTTGTGCAGGGTTGCGCGTGAGACAATCACGCCACCAACATTGACGGGCTCCAGATGAGCTACAGGGGTCAAGGCGCCAGTTCGTCCGACCTGAATTTCAATCCGCAGCAGCCGGGTGATGGCCTGTTCAGCCGGGAACTTCCAGGCGATGGCCCAGCGTGGTGCGCGACCTGCAAACCCTAGCCGGTTCTGAAGGGCAATATCGTTCAGTTTGAAGACAATGCCATCAATATCATAATCGAGGCCGGAGCGATCGCGAGCAAGCCTGTCCACATACGCGGGGATATCCCGGGCATGTTCGATCAGTTGGGACAGGGGATTAACCGTGAAGCCCCAGCGTGTCAGGGCTTCAAGATATCCTGAATGGGTTTCGCTTATAGCGGACGATGCGTAACCCTGAGCGTAGGCGAACAGGGACAAGGGCCGGCTGCGTGTGATTTCCGGGTCTAGCTGCCGAAGAGATCCTGCTGCGGCATTTCGCGGATTGGCGAACGGTTTAATTCCGCGCTCTGCCTGTTGCTCATTCAGGGTCAGGAAGTTTTTCTTTGAGAGAAAAACTTCACCGCGGATTTCTACGAGATCTGGCGCATCATCAGGGAGAGTGTGCGGAATATCCTTAAGCGTCAGCAGATTAGCCGTGACGTCTTCACCCTCAATACCGTTTCCGCGCGTGACGCCCCGGACGAATTTTCGATTTTCATACGTCAGGTTAATAGAGAGGCCGTCAATTTTGGGTTCGGCGACAAATTGAAGAGCCTGAATGCCGTCGTCATCCAGTCCCAGAAAGCGACCGGCGCGGGAAACAAATCCTTCAAATCCGTCTGCCCCAAAGACGTTATCCAGAGACAGCATCGGAACAAGGTGACGGTGCTTTCCAAAAGCCGAATCGGGTAGGGCGCCTACGCGATCGCTCGCTCCTCCCTCACGACGAAGCTCAGGGTTGGCGTCTTCCAGTTCCAGAAGCTCACGCCGGGCAGCATCATATTCTGCGTCAGAAACCTCCGGGTCGTCCTTGCCGTGATAGGCCTCGTCCCATCGGGCGAGCAGGGTCTCAAGTTCGGCGTGACGATCGGCAGAATTCATGCGGTCTGTTCCAGAAGGCTATCTGCGGCGCCGCGTGCCGCATCAGTAATGACGTCACCCGCAAGCATCCGGGCAATTTCTTCGCGGCGGGCTTCACGGGAAAGAGGCTCTGCAAGTGTTTCAGTGCGCTCGTTGCGGATGCGCTTGGCAATGCGCAGGTGATGGTCACCTCGCGCGGCAACCTGCGGGCTGTGCGTTACGACCAGGACCTGTACGTCCTGTGCGACCTTGTGCAGCCGGTCGCCGATTGATGATGCGGTTGCGCCGCCAACGCCAGAATCCACCTCGTCAAAAACCAGTGTTCCAACGTCAGAGCGCTGTGCCAGCACAACCTTCAGCGCCAGCATCAGACGCGATAGCTCACCGCCAGAGGCCACTTTGGCCAAGGGACCGGGCGCCTGACCGGGGTTTGCTGCGATAAGAAAAGAGGATTGCTCCATGCCGCGGCTGTTCCATTGTTCGGGTGCGAGCGGGAGCAGAGAGACAATGAAACGGGCACGTTCAAGCTTGACCGGCTTCAACTCGCGGCTGACGGCCTGCTCAAGTTTTTGAGCAGAGTGTTCGCGCGCCTTGGACAGAGCTTTCGCGGCTTCTTCATAGGCCAGCCGCGCTTCTGTCAGAGCGACTTCAAGCTGTGACAGTTCGGCATTCCCCGAATCCAGCGCAGCCAGACGGCTCTTCAGGGACGCCAGAAAGGATGGCAGTTCAGCGACCGAGACGTTATGTTTTCTGGCTTCGGCCCGCAGGGAGAAAAGACGCTCTTCTGTCTCTTCCAGCAGTCGCGGATCGCTCTCCGTATCGGCAGCAAGACGCGTTAGCAGCATTTCTGCTTCTGCTAACGCTTCCTCGGCTTTTTCCAGCGCATCCAAAGCTTCCTGAGCCTGCGCCTGATGAGTGGAGGTGCTGCCTTCAGTTTCTGCAGAAGAAGGGAGCAACCGAACCAATGCCCTGCTGGCAGACCGCAAAGCTGCGGAAGGGTTTGATGAGCGTCGGTCACGCGGCGTCAGTTCAGAAAGAGCTGCGGCAACAGCCTCTCCGCGCCGTTCGTCTTGCTGAAGACTGACACGTAGCGCGGCAAGCGACTCTTCTTCGCCTTCCTGAGGAGCCAAAGTCGAGAGGTCATCAACAGTTGCACGCAGCCACTCTTCCTCGCGCGCAGCCGCATCCATTTCGGAGCGTGCTTTTGCGAGGGCTGTACGAGCATTGGCCCATTGATGAAATGTTGCGGCAGTTCGCGCCAGAAGGTCCCGTTTGACGCCGAATGCATCCAGCAAATTCAGGTGAGTGCTCTGATCGGCGAGGCCCATCTGCTCGTGCTGGCCCTGGATTTCCACGAGTTGAGACGCGATACGCCGCAGTAGACTAATTCCAACCGGCTGATCCGAGACATAAGCGCGCGAGCGTCCATCAGGCGTGACGATGCGGCGCAGCACCAGAGGCTCCGAAGCTTCTTCCAGTGCGATTCCCTGTTCGCTCAAAAGAGTGAAAACAGGATGCCCGGACGGAACTTCAAAGATGGCAGCCACACTGGCTTGAGCTGCCCCGGAGCGGATCAGTCCAGCATTGGCACGGTCTCCGAGGGCAAGGCCAAGGCTATCGAGCAGGATGGATTTACCAGCACCGGTCTCGCCCGTCAGAACGGTGAGACCTGCGGCCAGGGTCAGATCGAGCTTTTCGATCAGAACGACGTCACGGATCGAGAGATGGGTCAGCATGACGGGAATGTTGTGTGTAGTGAGGCGTGTTTCAAACGCCTCACATCAGAATACGCTATGCCAGGCGCGGGAAAAGAATCCACGCGGCTTGCTGGACGTCTTGGTCGGCTGCTTGAACTCACTGGACAGCAGCTTGTTATCCCGCAGATTTGCGTAGGCATAGCGGTACCACTGACTGTCTGGATAGTTGTAGCCCAGTACGGATGCCGTCTGTCTGGCCTGATCCTTGAGACCGAGAGCCAAATAGACTTCCACAAGACGCTCCAGCGCTTCAGCCACGTGGTTCGTGGTCTGGAAATCCTGCACGACACGCTGATAACGCGTCATTGCGGCTTCATAGTTGCGCTGCTGCTGATACCAGCGGCCAACCAGCATTTCCTTGCCTGCAAGATGATCACGGCAGAGATCGATCTTCAGCTGGGCATCACGTGCGTAAGCTGTCTGTGGGAAGCGAGTAATAACCTCTTCCAGCGCATCAAGGGCTTCAACCGTTCCCTGCTGGTCACGCTGCACGTCAGCGATCTGCTCGTAATAGCAAAGCGCGCGCAGATAGAAGGCATAGGCCGCATCAGGGCTGGTCGGGTGGAGCTGAAGATAACGCTCAAGCTGCTGAACCGAAAGCGCATACTCACCTTGGAGGTAGTAGGCATAGCCTTCCATCAGCTCGGCATTTCCGGTGAAACCCGAGTACGGATAGTTCTGCTGAAGCAGCTCGAATTCGCCGCCCGCCAGTTCATATCGGCCGGAATGAAGAGCATCGATACCGTAATTATACAGCGTCTCTGCGTCAGCAGCCTTTGGAATGACTGGCTTTTCATGCTTGTGAGAAAGCAATGAACAGCCTGACAGAAGCAGCAAACCGCTTACGGCCGCAGCCTTCAGAACAAGACCCCGTCCGTTCCAGGACACTTCGAAATGATGCTGAGTGCTGCTTGCCATACCTGCTCTTCCCGTGAAGCCCGTCTTATATCACGGGAATGCGGGGACGAAAGACCCGCCATTTAACCTTAGGCTGCGACGCGTGTGCGACGATGGCCGCGTGCCGAAACGGTAGGGGTCTCTGCTTCAAAACGCCAGTTTTTCTGATCTGAAAAAACGCTGCGCAGAAGCTCGTTATTGATCTTGTGACCAGACTTATGGCCGATAAATCCCGCTTTCAGGCGATAACCACAGCAATAGAGATCACCGATAGCATCCAGAAGCTTATGCCGGGCAAATTCCCGTTCGATTTTCAAGCCAGCTGGATTAAGGATGGTCTTGCCGTCCACTACAACAGCATTGTCGAGAGATCCGCCACGGGCGAGGCCGATACTTTGAAGATACTCAATGTCTTTGCGGTTCACAAAAGTACGGCAGAAAGACACTTCTTCCAGGAAACGAGCTGGATCTAGCTGCATGGCATAGCGCTGACACCCAATGGCTTCAGCATCAAAATTTAACGAAATTGCAAGAGAAAGACCGCGTTGAGCCGGGCGTAGCTCGGCAAAAGCACCGTTGTCGCCCTCAACTCTAACGTTTCGAAGAATTTCAATAATTTTTCGTGGCGTATCTAGCGTTTTCTTTCCTGCGCATCGTAGCAGAAAAGCAAACGCATCTGCCGAACCATCCAGAACCGGTAGTTCCGGTCCACTAACCGAAATGAGCGCGTTATCGATTTCCAAGGCGTTAAGTGCCGCCATCAAATGCTCAATGGTCGCTACACGCAAAGAAGGATCGTCTTTGCACGCGACAACAGTCGAGAGTTTGGTGTCGATAATCCGGTCATAGAGCGCAGGAAACGAGGGAGAGCCAGGGTAATCGCTCCGCTGGAAACGAATACCAGTATCCGCTGCGGCTGGAGAAATCTCCAGATCGACATCAAGCCCACTGTGAAGGGCGATGCCTCGGCAGGATATAGGAGAATCAAGGGTGGTCTGCAGGTTCTTCAAATCGGGACGCTCAGAGAAAAGAGGCGTCTGCGTGCTGTCAGACGCGCTGGAAAGTAGCGGGCGGACCTTTCGATCTGCTGGAACCGACTTTCCATGATGCGCTGGCGTAACCTGCATGAATCCCCCGACGATTTAGACTGGCTTATAATAAAACCCAGTCATCGCCGGAGTGCCATTCAATGATTGTTGCCGGATATTACCTGACTGCTTTCCTGCGATGCGCAAGATTTTGCAGGAAAGCAGTTCGCTTATTCAGCGACGGAGATAGGTGGGAATATCGAGCGTGGAATCATCGCTACCGTCAGACTGCGCTTGGTTATGGCGCTGGTCGGTGGGGTTATGATGATCCGTCTGCTGATATGCGTCACGGCTGTTCTGTTCCGTGCGCGGTGCTTGCGGGGCTGCTTGCTGCGGAGCCGGACGGCTCCGGAAAGCGCCTGTCATAAGGCCGAAAATGCTGCGTGGGGCTTCTGGAGCTGGTGCACGTGGCGGCTCGGAAAACAGGCCAGCGCGCGGGGAGCGAGGTGCTGCATCGTCCTGCGGGGCTGTGACGTGCGGCTGCTGAGGGGCCGCATGTGGCGGTGGTGCAACCGGGCTTTCTGCTGCCGGTGGGGGCGATGCAGGCTGCTGTGACGCGTTCGGGTCAAGGTTGAAGTTCGGGCGTGGCGGCCCACCTGCGTAGGTTGATCCCGGCTGAAACGTCTGGGGTGCCTGGCGGCTTTGAGCAGATGTATCACGTGGGGCCGAGGCAGCTGGGGCCTGCTGAGGAGGCGACGCAGGAGTTGTTTCTGTGTTGCCCGGATCATTTCTGGACTGGGTGTCGATGCCCGTTGCCACAACGGACACGCGAATACGTCCGTTCATGTTTTCATCGATCAAAGCACCAAAGATGATGTTGGCTTCTTCGGCAACTTCTTCACGAATACGGTCGGCAGCTGCGTTCACTTCGTAAAGCGTCAGATCTTCACCACCTGTGATGTTGATCAGCAGGCCGCGGGCGCCAGCCATGGACGCATCTTCAAGCAGTGGGTTGGAAATGGCGCGCTCGGCAGCGGCAACGGCGCGATCTTCACCGTCGTCTTCCGTGGTGGCTTCACCGGTGCCCATCATGGCCTTGCCCATCTCTTCCATCACGGCCTTCACGTCCGCAAAGTCGAGATTGATGAGGCCCGGGGAGACCATCAGGTCCGTAATGCCGCGAACACCCATGTTCAGGACGTTATCAGCCATTTTAAAGGCTTCACGGAACGTCGTGTTCTGGTTTGCGGAATTGAACAGGTTCTGGTTCGGAATAACAATCAGGGTGTCGACGTGCTTTTGAAGCTCGGCGATACCGGATTCAGCAGCCAGCGTGCGACGGCGACCTTCAAAGTTGAAGGGCTTCGACACCACACCAACTGTCAGAACCCCACGTTCACGGGCCATGCGCGCGATAACTGGTGCCGCACCCGTACCCGTACCACCGCCCATACCGGCTGTGATGAAGACCAGATTCGCCCCTTCGAGCTGACGCTCGATTTCCTGTGCAGCTTCTTCAGCAGCTTCGCGGCCGATTTCCGGCTTGGCGCCTGCGCCGAGACCGCGTGTCAGATGGGGGCCAAGCTGGACGCGGCGTTCAGCCTTGGAGTGGGCGAGCTGCTGCGCATCCGTGTTGGCAACAACGAACTCGACGCCCTTGAGCTCCGAATCGATCATGTTGTTGACGGCATTCGTGCCACCACCACCAACACCGACGACGGTAATGCGCGGGGCCAGTTCAACGTGAGAGTTCGGGGTCGGGGTAAGGTTCAAAGTCATGATCAGGTCCGGAACTGCGAGGAAGCAACGGAAAAAAGGGCGTTATTTTCTGTGTAGCTCATCCACGGTCGCGGATGAACCCCACGAGACGTTTCAGAAGGCTGCCAGATCGAGGTTCCGGGGTTGAAATGTCCCCAAAGTCCCGATCTGCGCCCGCTGCCCAGGCCAGAAGCCCCGCAGCGGTGGAAAAACCGGCCGAAGCTGCAGCAGTCTCCGGCAGGCCATGAACGTTCAGCGGTTTGCCCATGCGAACCGGCCGGGCAAGAATGCGTGTTGCGACAGGCACGATGCCTTCCATCAGGGAAGCTCCGCCTGTCAGAACAACACGCCCGTTGGCGAGACGCCCCAGACCTGCATTGTCCAGAGCATGGCGCACAAGTTCAAGTGTCTCTTCAACGCGAGGCTGAATAACGGAGATCACTTTCGAGCGTGGAATACGGGCCAAACGGTCCCGGCCTTCTCCAATGAGGGGCACGGAGAGGATTTCGCGTTGATCGTCGGACCCGAGCTGTGCCGCACCATACATGGTTTTCAGGCGCTCTGCAGTTTCCAGAGATGTCGAAAGAACGCCTGCAATATCACGGGTAACATGAAGGCCGCCGACAGGAATTTGTGCCGTATGGATCAGTCGGCCTTCACAGAAAACTGCGAGAGAGGTGGTTCCGCCTCCCATTTCCACGACGGTAACGCCTAAATCACGTTCTTCGTCAGCCAGTACGGCAACGCCAGAGGCAAAGGGGCTGGAAACCAATCCGTCGAGTTTGAGCTCTGAATGCTGAAGAACGGTATCCAGCGTGCGAAGAGCACTGGAGTTCATGTCAACAACGTGCAGTTTCGTCGCCAGCTGTTCACACTGATGGCCACGCGGATCAGCAATGCCAGGCATGGAGTCAACGACATACCCGATGGGAAGGGTATGGATGACGTCCCGACCTTCTGACCATGCACGAGCCTGACCGTCCGCGATCAGGCGCTGAACATCTCCATCCGTCACTTCACGGCCACCGATGGGCATATGGGCATCGATCAGTCGGCTTCGGGGATGACCGCAGGACAGATTGACGACCAGTGAGTCCATGCGTCGCTCTGCGGCTTCCTCTGCCTGACCAACGGTGGCGCGAATGGCAGCTTCGGCTTCACGAATATCGACGATCGATCCAGATCGAATGCCGTGGGAGCGCCGCCAGCCATACCCCAGAACCTGAATGGAACCATCCGGCTCACCCTTGCCAATAAGGCAGGTCATTTTCGTCGTGCCGATATCCAGCGCACCGAAAACACCATTGCGCCAGACGCGAGGTTTGGATGTCTCTTCCGGAGGCAGCGGCAGGATTTCACGTGATGCGCGGTTCAGCGCAACTTCGCGTTCGCCACCCACAGGGATCAGGGACCGGCCCCGCAGACCACCCCGGCGGCGAAAGGCCGGAAGATCGGACGTTGGTGTAAGATCGGTCATGGCTGCTGTGTCGTCTGGCTGCTGTCAGAAGGAGGGGCTGGTGTGTCTGTTTTGGCTGCGTCAGGAGGAGGTGTGGGCGCAGGTGTCTGATGAATGACCATGCGATCTGGAAGGCGCATGTCAATCGAGACGACAGGCCGATCCAGCAGGTTCATGCTTGTCTGGTATTGCGCGAGACGTGCAAACGCTGCGGCCTCTTCGCCTTCGGGGAGCATGACAGTTGTCCCGTCTTTCAGGGTCACATTCCAGCGCCTGTTTCCCACACGAATGAGAGCAGTCACACGAGATTTGACATCCGGCTGTTTAGCTAAAGCGTCAATGACGACGGACGCAGCAGTATTGGCACCATCGCCAACGACAAGCGGTAGCTGAAGAAACGCCTGAGCATTCTTGCCTGTCATGCCCTGATCGGGAACTTCTTCGCCGGCCTGATTAATAAGCGAAAAATGCCCATGTGTTTGCCAGACGGCAATGGGTGTACGTTCGGTCAGGTTAATGATGATTGTATCCGGCATCCGCCGCTCGACGGTCGCATGATCCACGAAGGGAAGTTCATCAATGCGCTGGCGTGCGGCTTCAACAGAAAAACCGAAAATTGGGTGGCCAGTACTTGTTCCCAGAGCTTCGTAAATTGATGCCTCGCTGGTCATGCCGCGACCATTGATGATGACGTGCCGAATAGGCAGTGGCTCCATGGCAACAAGTTTGGCTCTCAGGGGAGCAAAACGCTCCTCCGACGCTGCGTCATACAGGAGCCGCGCTCCTACTCCTCCCAGTCCAACCACGACAAGGAACACGATTCCGGGGCGAATCAGTTTCCGTTGACGGCGCAGGAACAGTTTCGTCCGTGACGGCCGGTCTTCGTAAGGCGGCATCGGCGCCGGGCGGAAAGCCGGGTCACGTCGGAAATCGGGTTCCTGAGGGCGGGAGTCCCTGCGCATCAGCGGGTCAGTGCCTCCTGAACCAGCCAGTCACAAAGATCCGGGTACGAAATGCCGCAATGCGCAGCCTGTTCCGGCAGCAGTGAGGTCGGGGTCATGCCGGGCTGCGTGTTAACCTCGAGGACGATCAAAGTATCCGTCTCGTCATCGTAGCGGAAATCCGTTCTGCTGGCGCCAGAACATCCCAGAATCTGATGAGCGCGCAGAGCATAATCCAGTGCACGCTCCGTCACGCTTTCTGGCAGTTCTGCCGGAACGACGTGCCTGGAGCCACCAGCTTTGTACTTTGCTTCGAAATCGTAGAATGCAGCCGTTTCGGCAGGCAGAATGTCGGTTACGGCCAGAGCGCGATCACCCATCACGCCCGCAGTCAACTCACGGCCCGGCACGAAGGCTTCAACAAGAGCTTCTTTGCCGAAGCGCCAGTTTTTTGCGATTTCGGCACGACGGTTGTCACCCTGGCGGATGATTTCAACGCCCACCGACGATCCTTCCGCAACGGGCTTCACAACGTAGGGAACGGGCAGCGGGTCTGCTTCCGCCAGTTCTTCGGGCGTGATGACACGGCCTTCAGCAATGGGAAGCCCCGCAGCCGCGAGCAGCATGCGGGTTGCTCCCTTGTCCATTGCGACAGCAGAGGCGCGGATGCCGGAGTGTGTGTAAGGAAGTCCCATCCATTCCAGAACACCCTGAATGGCGCCATCTTCGCCTTTGGGGCCATGCAATGCATTGAAGACCACTTCAGGGGCGGCCGATTTCAAAGCCTGAATGGTGACAGCAATATCGGCGCCGACATCGACTGGCGTTACCTCATGCCCTTTCTCGCGCAGGGCAGAGATGGCTGCATTGCCACTGACAAGGCTGACAGGTCGCTCGCTGGACGTACCGCCATATAAAACTGCGACCTTCATACTGTCTTCTCTCCTACGTCACGACGACCAATGCGTCTGATCTCCCAGTGCAGGTCAATTCCGCTGTGGTCCAGAACTTTCTTGCGAACAGTTTCCCCAAGCGTTTCAAGCTGTTCGCTATTGGCATCACCAATGTTCAGCAGGAAGTTGCAATGCTTCTCACTGACCTGAGCGCCACCAAGCGTCAGGCCACGGCAACCTGCTTCATCAATCAGCGCCCAGGCTTTGTGACCCTCTGGGTTACGAAACGTTGAGCCACCAGTGCGGGCACGAACAGGCTGGGACGCTTCGCGAGAGGCACGAATTTCTGCAAGGCGTTCCCGAATGGCATCTGGCGCGTCTGGTGTGCCCCGCAGTCTGGCCCGGATGACAATAGCGCCTTCCGGCAAGTCCGAATGACGGTACGCAAAGCCCAGTTCTTCACAGGTGAGGCGACGCAACTCGCCGTCTGACGTGAGAATATCCGCCCAATCGAGAACGGCATTGATGTCCGCACCATAAGCGCCAGCATTCATGCGTACAGCGCCGCCGATGGACCCGGGAATGCCGACAAGAAATTCCAGTCCAGCCAGTCCTGCCGCGGCACTGTGCTCGGCCACCGTAACATCCAGAGCTGCGGCGCCCACTACCAGGCCGTCAGTCTGGACTTCAATGTCCGAGAAACCACGGGCCAGCCGGACCACCACGCCTTCAATGCCACCATCGCGGATGATGACATTTGAACATGCGCCCAGAACTGTCAGGGGCATGTCGACGGGGCGGTTCCGCAGCAGGTCAGCCAGATCATCTTCGTCTTCTGGCACGAACAACCAGTCAGCGGGGCCGCCAGTGCGGAACCAGGCGCGGGCTCCCAGCGGTGCATTGGCCGTCAGACGTCCGCGAAGGCCCTGAACTGGAAAGTTGTCGCTCATACAGCGCTTTCCGGCGCCGGGCTCTTGGTGTTCAGAGCTTCCAGTTCTTGCGGAAGGGTCTGTGCCCACTGGGTAATTGTGCCAGCACCGAGGCAGACGACGTAGTCGCCGGGCTTTGCAATTGCGTTCACCATCTCAGGAAGAAGTTCAGGTGAGGGCAATGGCACGACAGACCGATGTCCACGATCCCGCAGGCCTTCGACCAGAGCATCACGATCTGCGCCTTCAATCGGGCTTTCACCAGCTGCATACACGTCAGCCACGATAACGGTGTCAGCATCGTTCATGCAGGTGCAGAATTCGCCGAACAGGCCTTTCAGGCGGGAATAGCGATGCGGCTGCACCACGGCGATGACGTTCTTTGCGCCTGCCTGACGGGCAGCTTTCAGGACAGCCGCAATCTCGACCGGATGATGACCATAATCATCAATGATCGACACGCCATTGAATTCACCCGTCCGCGTGAAACGACGCTTTACGCCCTTGAAGGACGCCAGGCCCGAGGCGATGACGGAATCACTGATTTCCATTTCCAGCGCCACTGCAATGGCTGCCAGAGAGTTAAGAACGTTATGATGGCCCAGCATTGGCAGGCGGAACGGACCGGCGCGACGCGTCCGGTTGCGGGCGCGGTTCGTGACCACAACCTCGAATGTTGCGCCACGCTTGTCCATCACGACCTTCTCAGCGCGAACATCGGCTTGCGGGCTGAAACCGTAAGTGATGATGCGGTGATCGGACAGGCGCGGGATCATCTGCTGAACCTGCGGGTGATCTACGCAAAGCACCGCAAAGCCATAAAACGGAATGTTGGAGACGAACTGGTCATAGCCCGCCTGCATGGCTTCTTCAGTACCCCAGTGATCCAGATGCTCGGGGTCCATGTTCGTGATGACCGCAATGACCGCTGGAAGGCGGAGGAATGATCCGTCGCTTTCATCGGCCTCAACAACCATCCAGTCACCGGAGCCCATACGGGTGTTGGTGCCGTATGCCTCGATGATGCCGCCATTGATGACGGTCGGGTCCAGCTTCGCATGCTCCAGAACACACGCCACGAGGCTTGTCGTCGTGGTCTTACCGTGTGTGCCGCCAATCGCGACAGACCAGCGCAGACGCATCAGTTCTGCCAGCATTTCCGCACGACGAACGACCGGGATCAGCTTTGCCCGCGCCGCAACAACCTCAGGGTTGTCTTTCTTGACGGCTGTAGAGGTCACGACAACCTGGGCGTCACCCAGATTGGAGGCATCATGTCCGATGTGGATCTGGATGCCAGCGTGTCGCAGACGCTGAACATTCGAGCTTTCCGCAATATCTGAACCCTGAACCCGGTAGCCCAGCATGTGCAGGACTTCTGCAATGCCGGACATTCCGATACCGCCGATACCGACGAAATGAATGGTTCCGATGTTCAGGGGCAGGGCGCGCATGGGGCAGGTACTCTTGAGGTAATAGGGTAAAAAAGAGATGATCAGGACCGAAGGCCAGCTTCGATCAGGTCTGCTACCTTTGCGGCAGCATGAGGGCGAGCAAACTGACGTGCAGCTTCGGCCGCAGCGGACAGACGCTCAGGATGGGTAATCAGGTCCGCAACAAGAGCTGTGAGAGCGGCAGATGTGAAATCCGGCTGACGAACCATCCAGGCAGCGCCCGCATCCTGTAATGCTTTGCCATTCGCGCCCTGTTCGTCAGAGGCTGCAATGGGCAGGGGTACAAGAATGGATGGCAGTCCGGCCATCGCCAGTTCCGCGACAGAAGATCCGCCTGCGCGACCAATAACCAGGTGTGCTGATTTCAGTCGCTCGGGAACGTCGTTGAAAAAAGGTTCAACCTCAACCGCAATACCAGCATCTTCATAGATGGCACGAACGCGATCGGTGTCTTCCGCACGAACCTGTTGCGTGACATGCAGACGTGTGCGGAAGCCAACCGGCAGAGCAGCCAGAGCCTGTGGCACAACATCTGAAAATACGCGGGCACCGAGAGAGCCACCCCAGATCAGGAGCCGAACAGTCTCTGTCGGGGCGGTATAGGGTTGCCCGAACAGGGCTTCGATCCCGGCCCGAACAGGCATACCCGTCAAAGTGATGCGGGCGCCCTGTGGGAGGCGCGCAACGCTGTCATAAGACGTGGCGATGAGCGGAGAAAAGCGCGACAGAAAGGCGTTTGCCTGTCCGAGAACCGCGTTTCCTTCGTGAATAACCATTTCCGGACGTTGCGATTTTGGCAACATGCGAGAGGCCAGAAGCGGCGGAATGGATGGATATCCTCCAAACCCGACAACAGCGGCCGCATCGAGTGTTTTGAGGACCCGGCGTGCTTCCAGCATACCTCGCAGAAGTGCAGTGACGCCGCGGACTTTCCCCCCAAGGCCTTTGCCAGCCACGCCTGCACCATCCAGCACATACTGAGGCCGATCTTTGAACAGGCCGGTCTCACGCCGTCCATGTCTGGCGTCTGTCATAAGAACAAGGTCATGCCCACGTTCTGCCAGGACGGTTGCAACAGCTTCAGCCGGGAAAAAATGCCCTCCGGTTCCACCGGCAGCAACGACAATCGGACGTTTCATGGGGTGTTTCTCTCAAGAAGGGAGCCGGGGGTGTAAGGGGTGGCGACACGCTGGGCAATCTTGCCCGGACCAACGTGATGGCGCGTCAGGGCAAGGACCATTCCCATGGTCAGAGCAATGGACATGGCGGAACTCCCACCATACGAAATGAATGGCAGCGTCATACCCTTTGTTGGGATGAGGTGAAGTGTGGACCCCATATTGACGAAAGCCTGTAGTCCGAACCCTGTGACCAGGCCTGCCGCAGAGACAATCACAAAAGGATCTTCTTCCCGCATAAGCTTCAGCAGGGTGCGAAGAACGATAATGCCGAACACGGTGATAATGCCGAAGCAAAGCAACAGGCCGTACTCTTCGCCGGCAACGGCAAAAACAAAGTCGGCATGAGCATCAGGCAGCAGATCCTTGACGCGTCCTTCACCCGGCCCACGTCCGAGTAGACCCCCATTTCCGAAAGCACGAAGCGCCGTGTCGATCTGATAGTGATCGCCGACATCCGGATGCAGGAACCGCTCAACACGTGAGCGCACGTGCGGGAACATGACGAACGCCATGCCGAACGCACCAATCATGCCTGCAACACAAAGCCCAACCCAATACAGACGCAGTCCGTCGACGAAGAGCTGCGTCATGAAAACCATGGTGATGACGGACAACATTCCAATGTCCGGCTGGGACTTGAGGAGCGCCAGAATGACGCCAAAGCATGCGAAGGCGATCAGCATTCCGGGGAACGCTATGTTCCCCCGCAAAACGACCGTCCGGCGTGCGGAGAGCAGCCAGCCCGTCATGACGGCAAAGCAGGGTTTAAGGAATTCTGAAGGCTGCACGGACATCATAGGCAGGGCGATCCAGCGGCGCGCGCCTTTGATCTCCATCCCGTGCACCAGTGTCATGGCTGTGGCGGCGAGGGCAAGAATACCCCCGATAAAGGCCAGCTTTTTGACACCGGCTCGCGAAAGATAAGACACACCAAGCACGATCGCCCCAGCCAGCGCCAGGAAGATCACCTGCTTGAGGATGAACATGTTGCGGGATGCGCCAATTCTCGAAGCCACGGCAGGGCTGGCCGCGAGCATCAGCACATAACCCAGGCCGATCAGAATTCCGACACAGGCGAGCGTGACCCGGTCGGTATTGCGCCACCAGCGGGCGATTGCCGATGAATCGACACGGGAGGAGCCCGCCATGACCGTCAACCTTCCTGTTCTGCTTTGAGCATTTTGCCCGAATGGCCTGATTTCACAATATTATCGCAAATCTGGAGAAAGTGTGACCCACGATCCTCAAAACTGCGAAACTGATCAAAACTTGCACAGGCCGGAGACAGAAGAACGGTTTTGACCCCACCCGCAACGGCTGCGTCAAACGCTGCGGGAACTGCGCGATCAAGCGTGTCACACATCGTGTAGGGAACGTCATTGGCTTGAAGTGTTGCAGCAAGAACAGAGGCATCTCGGCCAATGAGGAACGCGTGGGCAATGCGGTCAAACCACGGGACAAGCATCTCGATGCCTCCCGCTTTAGCCGTTCCCCCTGCAATCCACATCACACGGTCGTAGGACCCAAGCGCCTTGGACGCAGCTTCGGCATTAGTTGCTTTGCTATCGTTGATGAACGCGACACCATCCCGCTCGGCTACCTTTTGCAGCCGATGTTCCAGACCGGGAAATGAGGCCAATCCATCACGAATAGCCGTGTCGCTCAAACCAAGATGCTTTGCCATCGCCCAAGCCGCGGCAACGTTCTGACGGTTGTGCCGTCCGGGGAGTGCCGGGCCGTCGAAGGATGGAACCGCATCCGGCGCCAGCATCGTGACGGGAATTCCCCGTGACGAAATTTTCTCCGCGATCGTCAGGCACCATGGATCGTCTTCTCCGATTGCCGCCAGATCTTCGGACGTCATGTTGTCGAAGACATGCGCTTTCGCTGTCGCGTAGCCATCCATGTCTCCATGACGATCAAGATGGTCCGGTGTAATGTTCAACAGGCAGGCAGTTGCAGCGTGGAACTGGTCCAGCCGTTCCAGCATGTATGATGACATCTCAATAACGTAAACGCCGGTATCAGCCAGAAGAGGAAGTGCCAGAGACGCAGTGCCCAGATTGCCGCCCGCGACACAGGGAACCCCGGCGGATTGCAGGAGATGAGCCAGCAGAGCTGTTGTTGTGGATTTTCCGTTAGTACCGGTTATGGCGGCAAAACGCGCTTTGGATCCGGTTTTGCGGACATTGCGATAAAGCAGTTCTGCATCTGACAGGATCTGCACATTCTGAGCGCGGGCCAGTTCGGCCACGGGATGCGGCTTAGGCAGAATGTGCGGAATACCAGGAGACAGGACGAGCGCTGTCATGCCGGACAGGTCTGTCAGTGGTGCAAGTGTCAGCCGCTCATGAGGGGACAGAGACGGGGCGTTATCATCCCATGCCTGAACCTCGGCACCCATGTTCAGCAACGCGCTGACTACGGCCGCACCGTTACGACCAAGGCCGCAAACCGCATAGCGCTCGCCTGCGAGAAGATCTGTCGGAAAGCCTGTCATCTCAATTTCAGCGTGGCCAGACCACACAGCCCCAGAACGATGGAGACAATCCAGAATCGTACGACGATCTTCGGTTCCTGCCAGCCCTTCTTTTCAAAGTGATGGTGCAACGGTGCCATGAGGAACACACGCCGGCCTGTACGCTTGAACCAGAAAATCTGAATCACGACGGAGAGTGTTTCTGCGACGAACACACCGCCAACAATGCACAGAACGAGCTCATGTTTGACGGCGACAGCAACGGCACCCAGTGCACCGCCAAGGGACAGGGAGCCTGTATCACCCATAAAAACGGCCGCCGGGGGCGCATTGAACCATAGGAAGCCAAGCCCCGCTCCAATCAGTGCGGCGCAGAACACAGCTAGTTCGCCGGTGCCCGGAACAGGGTGAAGCTGGAGGTAATCAGCAAAAACATGGTTACCAACGAGATAGGCAATCAGCGCAAAGACGAGCGCTGCAATTACGACAGGAACAATTGCCAGGCCATCCAGACCATCAGTGAAGTTCACGGCATTGCCGAAGCCTGTGATCGTAATCATGGCAAAAAGTGGGAAGGCATAACCGAGCGGAAGGAGGATATCCTTCACGAAGGGGAACGCGACGGCATTACGGAGTTCCGGCGGCGTCAGATGCTGGAGCCAGATGCCTGCGATGAGAGAAGCTGCAAACTCACATCCGAGCCGTACACGCTTGGACACACCTTTCGTGTTACGGCGGGAGAGCTTCAGATAGTCGTCTGCAAAGCCAACGGCACCGAATGCGGCAGTCGTGAGCATAATGGCCCAGACGAAACCGTTGGTCAGGTCTGCCCACAACAGCGTCGCGGAGAACAGCGCGATCAGGATCAGCATCCCGCCCATTGTTGGCGTGCCAGCCTTTTCCAGAATATGCCGTTCCGGACCAAGCGTGCGGATAGGTTGCCCTTCACGCTGGATCCGTTTGAGCTGTGCAATGAAGGGGTTGCCAAGCGCCAGCGAGATCACCAGCGCCGTCAGGCACGCACAACCCGAGCGGAACGTCAGATAATGGAAGAGGTTGAAGAACCCGCCATGCGATGAGGCATGAGAGGCGACGAGATTGAACAGCATCAGGCAGAGACCGGGTTGGAAGCGTTATCGAGGGCCGCAATGACATCGCGCATCCGGCTGCCCAAACTGCCTTTGACAAGCAGAAGGTCACCGGGGCGGAGAGCATCACACAGAAGGGGGGCGAGGGAAGACGCGTCCGGGGCATAACCACCCCGCACGGTTTCGGGAAGAGCTTCGTAAAGCGCGTGCATGTGGGTGCCGCAGCAGAAAGCCAGTGCATCTGATGCGATTACGGCATCCGCAAGAGAACGATGTTCTGCCTCTGCGAACTCGCCAAGCTCACGGATGTCTCCTAGAGCGACGACGCGCCGTTTGGCGGGAAGAAGCGAGAGAGTCTCTAGCGCCGAACGAATGCTGGTCGTGGATGCATTGTAGCTTTCATCAAGCAACTGCACGCCGTTCAGCACAGTACGTATCTGTCCGCGGCCTGCTCCTGGAACAAACCCGGTCAACGCTTTAGCCGCATCCTGCACATTTTCGCCAAGGGCTGCGACAGCTCCGAGAGCCAGCGCGGTATTTCGCGCCAGATGTCGGCCGGGAGCTGTTAATCTGACGGACACGCTCGGAGCATTAGGGAATGTCAGGGTAAAAGTGCTGCCTTCCGCGGTGCAGACCAGGTTTTCTAACCGGACTTGGGCGGCAGCAGAGAAGCCGCTTAACCAAAGAGATGTATGGTCAGGAAGAGCTGCCTGAAACAGGTCTTGCCCCACAGCATCGTCTGGAGCAATGGCCGTCCCGTGTGGTGGTAATGCACTGAAGAGCTGGGATTTTTCACGCGCGATTTCTTCCACGCTTCCCATGTGGCCCAGATGTGCTGTTCCGATAGTGGTAATGATCCCGACGTCCGGGCGAACCTGCGCAGCCAAGGGGGCGATTTCCCCCACATGGTTCATGCCAATCTCACTCACGCAAAAACGTGCGTCGCGGGGGAGGCGCGCTAAGGTGAGAGGCACGCCCCAGTGATTATTGTATGAGGCGATGGCAGCATGTGTCGGCCCGAGCGCAGAAAGTGCGGTGCGGAGCATGTCTTTCGTCGTGGTCTTGCCGACGCTGCCTGTAATCGCAACGACTTTTCCACCGAACCGCGCGCGTGCGAAGCGTCCCAGTGCTTCCAGACCCGTCATCGTATCGGCAACGATCAGGAAGCGTGGATCTGTCAGGCCTCTGGTGTCATGCACCATCACACACGCTGCCCCGGCATGGAGGGCTTGCGCGATGTGAGCGTGGCCATCACTGGCATCGCCCTTAAGTGCGATGAAAAGGTCGCCAGATTTCAGTGTCCGCGTATCAATGGAAATTCCGGTGACGGAAACGTCGGCTTCAAGGCGGCCATTTGTCGCATCACGAAGCTCTTCGGATGTCCAGAGAACGCTCATGCTGCACCTGCGAGTTCACGGATAACGCTGCGGTCATCGAACGGAAGAACGGTTTGACCAACAATCTGTCCCTGCTCATGACCCTTGCCGGCAACAACCAGAATGTCACCTGGCTGAAGCGCGTCCAGCCCTGCGGCGATCGCAGACCTCCTGTCCCCGATTTCGTGTGCTTCCGGGCAGGCTGCATGAATGGCGGAACGAATACTCTGCGGATCTTCCGTGCGCGGATTATCGTCTGTGACAATCGCCAGGTCCGCCATGCGCGCTGCAACTTCGCCCATCAATGGGCGCTTGCCACGATCGCGATCTCCGCCCGCACCAAACACGACGACCAGCCGTCCCTGAGTGTGTGGACGGAGGCTGGCGAGAACGCGTTCCAGCGCATCCGGTGTGTGGGCATAATCGACGTAGGCGGCTGCTCCATTGGAGAGCTCAGCTGCGCGCTCACATCGTCCGCGGACACCGGTCAATTGCGGCAGGTATTCCACAATGCTTCGTGCTTCGCTTTCATCCTGCCAGCACATCGCGGCTGCCAGCATGGCATTATCAGCCTGGAACAGGCCAGGTAATGCCAAAGTCATTTCCGGAAGCTCTTCTCCATAAAGGGAGAGCCGAACGATCTGACCGGTAGGTGTGGGTGTGGTTTCAAGGAGGCGTAGGGCCATGCCTGTCTTGCCTACTGTACGGAGTGTCATACCGCGCTGGGCTGCTAATGCCTTCAGGGCGTTGAATGTCTCCGGATCCATATCCGCATTGACCGCAGCGATGCCATCTGCCGGCAAAAGGTCTTCAAAGAGACGTAGCTTGGCTTCACGATAAGCTGAAATCGTGCCGTGGTAATCCAGATGGTCGCGCGTCAGATTTGAGAAGCCCGCTGCGTTCAGTGTCACGCCATCGAGGCGATGCTGTTCCAGTCCGTGTGAGGATGCTTCAAGCGCAACATGATCCACACCATACTGTGCCAGAGAGGCAAGCGTTTGGGCCAAAGACACGGGATCGGGCGTTGTGAGCGACGGTGGGGGCGGGACGTCAACGTTCGCAATCAGTCCAAGCGTTCCAAGGCTGGCGGCCTTGAAGCCCTGAAGCGTCCAGATCTGGCGGAGAAACTCTGCCGTGCTGCTTTTGCCGTTTGTTCCCGTGACCGCGGCGATACAGGTCGGCTGCGGACCAGCAAGAGTTACAGCGGTCAACGCGAGCAGGCGCTTGGCATCAGGGGTGAGCAGAACAGGAATATCGGCTTGCGCCGGATGATCAGCAATAACGGCAGCCGCACCATTCGCGACCGCTTGTGGGATGAAAGCTGCTCCGTCCTGTTTTGCGCCACGGAGAGCGAAAAACAGCGTGCCCGGCTGGACCTGTCTGCTGTCTGCTGTGACCGCGCAGATTTCAGGGTCAACGGAAGGCGACAGAACGGAACCATTCTGCCGGAGGAGTTCAGAGAGACGCATGGGCAGGCTCAGTGCTGTGTCTTGGGAGTGTGCGCCTGATTGCGCGGATCCCCAGGGTCGTTACCAGGGCCAAGGGCACGATAGCCCGCTGGCACGGACGGATTCATGGGGATGGCGAGAGATGCATCAATGGCGTCCTTGTTGGCCGTATCCGGGAACTGGTTCAGGATAGGTCCAACACGGGAAATGATTTTCTTGACAGTCGGCGCTGCGTTCCATGCGGCGGTGGTCCAGCCATGTGTGGCCGCAGTGCCCTGTGGGCTATCGAGCATGACATACACCGCATAATGCGGGTTGTTCATCGGGAAAACACTGGTGAAGGCCGAAACGTTGACGTGTTTCAGGTATCCACCATGAGCACCGATTTTTTCAGCCGTGCCTGTTTTGCCACCCACGTAATACCCTGGAACTTCAGCCGATTTGCCGCTTCCCAGGGTAACGTCAAGACGCAGCAGTTTGCGTAGCAGGGCAGACGTCTTCTCTGACAGAACCCGCGTTCCGACAGGTGTCTGTGCTCCAATGTCATCGCCGCTATCTGACTCATCGGGCTTGTAAACAACAGGACGCACCTTGGCATCAGGTGTCTGGCTTTCGTCCTGCTGATCCCGGGCCACCAGTGTGGGCTTCAAAAGAATGCCGCCATTCACGGTGGCCGCCGTGCCACGGACAATGGCCAGCGGAGGCTCAGCCACACCATGACCGAAGCCGACAGTCATGACAGTGGAGAGGCCCCAGTTTTTCGATGCGGGTACAAGAGGGCGTCCGGCTTCAGGCAACTCTACCGGGACGCGGTTGAAGAAGCCCATGCTCCGCAGCCAGTCCTGCTGGCGTTGGGCGCCGACGTCCAGTGCAATATGAGCCGCAGCCGGGTTGGATGAATAGGCCAGCACACCCGGCAGAGATAGCCATGGCGCAAAGTGATCAGTCTTCATGTCGCGGATGGTGAAGCGGCCAACCCGAATGGGAATGGTCGAAAACCGATCCCAGATATGAACCACACCAAGCTGAAGACCCATTGCAGCTGTCTGGAGCTTAAATGTCGAGCCAGGCTCGTACATGCCTGTCACAGCACGGTTGAAGCGCGCGTCGTTCGGTGCGTGATTGAAATCATTCGCGTCATAGTCAGGGAGGCTGACCATGGCCAGAATTTCACCGGTTCGAACATCCATGACAATGGCCGAAGCACCGATAGCCGAGAACTCGTCTTTGGCTGCCATCAGTTCATCATGCGCGACAGCCTGAACGCGAACATCCAGAGACAGGCGTAGAGGCGTGCGATCCGAATTCAGGCGCTGATCAAAAAAGCGCTCCACGCCAGCAATGCCATGATCATCAATATCCACGCTGCCCATGATCTGAGCAGCAGTCCGGCCAAGCGGGTAATGACGGCGCTCACCGGCTTCAAAATAAATACCGGGAATACCAAGATTATTGATCGCGATTTCCTGCACAGGAGAAATATCACGAGCGATGTAAACGAACTGCTTCTTCAGCGAGAGACGACGAACAGTTTCGGCTTCATCCAGCTTGGGCAGAACGGTTTTAAGCTTCTTTGTCGCGTCCTCCGGATCAATCAGTTCCATCGGGTTGGCGTAAACCTGCGCGACGGGGAGAGACAGCGCCAAGGCCTGCCCGTTACGGTCGGTAATGGTGGCGCGTTTGACTGTAGGCAGGACGAAATCGCCTGCCATTTCACCACGTGGATCGCTTTTCGGAATTTCTGGAACCTGAGGTGCGATCTGGCGCTTCTCGGGCTCCATAGGCATCAGCACCGTTGCGAACGTGGCTTTGAGGGCAACTGCGCCATAAATGGCCAGAAAACCCATGCCGACGCCCAGAAGGCGACTATGCATCTGATCCAGATTAAGACGGCGGGAAGGCGTTCGCACTGCCGTCTGTGAGTCGCGCCGCTCTGCCCGTTTGCCCGGGCGCGCTGCGCGACGCGAACCTGATGGGGGTGGCACGTCCTGGGGCATCGTGCGGCGTTGCGTCCTGTCTAAGGTGCTCGCCCGAAGCTATCCGGAAAATACTGAACGAGCAGTTAATAAAGAAGAGAGGGTCTCAGTTAGCCAACGGAACTGGCGGGGGCAATGCGTCTTCGTCATTTCCCAGCGCAGAGCTGGCATGATGGTGCGGGCGTGGGCGTTCTTCTGCAACGCGGGTCAAAGACGCCTCACGAACCTGATGGACGGGTTGTGTATGCCACGCAGCCGCGACCAGCGGTGTCGGGCGTGCGCCATGATAGCTCACAAGACGAACGGTTGGCGTCACGTCCGAACGGGTTGTCGCACTGACATGCGGCGTCACAGGACGAGCAGAGGCCAGATCCATGTCTGGGGAATGGACAATCCGGTCAGCATGAGGGTGAGCAACATGCGTCGTGACGGCACGGGCTGTCATGACATGAGGTGCAGGAACTGCAGGGGTGGCTGCAGCAATAACCGGAGCATGCTGAACAGGCGCAACTGGGTGAACAACCGGAGGAGCCGGCAGCGGAAGATGTGCCTCGGTCGCCGCACGGTTGACGACTTCATGCAGGCTTTCTCGCGGATCTGTTGGAACAGGGCGAGAGCCCGGGTTTGGAAGGCGTGCTTCAAGACTGGCCATGCGGATGAACTGATCCGGGGCCATAGGGTGAAGGTCGGGAAGAAAGCGCGCTGCCAAGGTGTTCAGGCGATCCGGCTGGTTCAACAGGGCCCATTCCGTGCGCATCATGGCTGTCTGCGCGCGGACTTTTTGCGTCTCCTGTACGACCTTGGTGATCTTCTGGTCGAGGACCGTCGTCTCATGCTTCTTGGTATAGAGAAACAGGCCAGACCCTGCGGCGAGAACAGCGCAGGCGATGGTGAAGGGCCGGATCATGCTCGGTTTCCTGAGGCGGGCGGTTGTGGGGCGGAATTACGAACCAGGGCGCGCAACCGGGCGCTGCGTGCTCTGGGGTTATCCCGCGCTTCCTCTTCCGTGGCAGGCAGGGGGCGGGAATACAGGAGAGAAAAAGCCGAAGGCTCTTTCCGGACAGGCGCCGGGTCATAGCGGGACGGATTGGCAGTACGACCTGCCAGTTCCGCCATGGCGCGCTTGGCCAGACGATCTTCAAGGGAATGGAAGGTCACAACAACGAACACGCCGCCGGGAGCCAGAAGGCGAGGGGCTGCTTCCAGCGCGCGTTCCAGTTCGCCCAGCTCGTCATTCACGGCAATCCGGAGACCCTGAAAGCTGCGTGTAGCGGGATCGATCTTGGAGCGGTCTTTGGGGACGCAGGACCGAACGATGTGAGCGAGGCGGCCCGTAGTCGTAATGGGCTCTTCCGCGCGGGCAGCCACAATGGCGCGTGCGATGCGACGGGACAGCTTCTCTTCGCCATAACGATAGAGAACATCCGCCAGATCACCTTCCTTCATGGAATTTACCAGATCGGCAGCAGAGGGTCCTTCGCCCCCCATGCGCATATCCAGCGGACCATCATTGCGGAAAGAAAAACCGCGTTCAGCCTGATCAATCTGGAAGGAAGAAACACCGAGGTCCAGAACGATGCCGTCAAACGGCCCGTCCTGCCCGACAAGCGCTTCCATGTCCCCGAATGTTCCCTGATGCATGAACAGTCGACCATTGGCCTGCTCGGCCATGGCTTCGCCACGGGCAATCGCAGTCGGGTCACGGTCAATGCCGTGCAGGGTGCAATCTGCGCTGTTGAGTATGGCGCGTGCGTACCCGCCGCCGCCAAATGTCCCATCCAGATACCGGCCGCCTTCACGCGGGGAAAGTGCTTTGAGCACCTCCTTCAGCATGACGGGAACATGTCCTTGATGGACGAGTGTGATTGCGTTCATGCCGCATCTCCGGTGGCCGGTTTGCGGCTGCTGGTAAGTTCTTTTGCCCGTGCACGAGCCTGGTGACGACGTTCTGCTGCTGCTGTCGGATTCCAGATCTGGAAAACGCGCCCCAGTCCCATGAAGGACACTTCGTCGCTTAACGATGCATGGGCGCGCAGAACATCGGGAAGAATGATCCGGCCTTCCTTGTCGCTGTCGAGCGGATACGCATCTGCATAGAGGCTGGCAGCTAGATCTTCGTGGTCTTCAGAGAATGGATCGTATTCGTCCAGAGGCTGCGCCAGAGAGGCGAAAGCGGCGGACGTCCAGGCTTCGATGCACGGATGAAGATGTGAAGGCCGAAGAATGACCAGCGCTTCGCCAGGCTGAGCCTGCGTTCTGAGAGCGGATCGGAAGGGGGCCGGAATGGAAACGCGTCCCTTGGCGTCAAAGCGGTTCTGATGTGTGCCGAGGAACATGCTCATTGATGATGTGCCTCCCTTCACTTCAGGACTTGCGCAAGGTGATCAGGTATTTCTCTGTTCTTTCTTGGGATACCATGGGATTTCATGGGACGTCAAACATATATCTGCGAAAAACCGCAGAAAACTGCGGCTATTTTCATGGTGGAAATTGTGACGCGATTTTTTGCTGTTTGTTAGGAATTATCAGGGATAATCGCACGGCGAGATCTATACCTGCCGTTATTTGTTCCCTTTATGTTCTCATGATGTAGCTTTTGAGAATTACTGGAGAACGTTTTTCATCAGAGGTGCCAGACGGCCTGTAAGCCGGGTTCTGTCCGCCAAAGGCGGGACGATCATTCCTCTGGGACATGCATCGCTGCATGCCTCACGCAACCAACCCGAACGACGGAGTGAGACGCTCCCGGCTGCCTTGCGACAGCCTGCCGTTCCTATTCGGTTTTGCTCCCGGTAGGGTTTACCGTGACCGATGCCGTTGCCGGAATCGCGGTGCGCTTTTACCGCACCGTTTCGCCCTTACCCGCGACATGTTCCAGAAGGAACAGTCCGGCGGGCGGTCTGTTTTCTGTGGCACTGTCCCTAGGGTCGCCCCCGCCGGCTGTTAGCCGGTACCGTTTTCCCATGGAGCCCGGACTTTCCTCCATGACAGGGATCCTCATCCCGGTCACAGCGATCGTCCAGCCGTCTGGCGGGCCGGACCTTGCGCCGGGAGCGAGTGCGGGTCAAGGGCAGACTTTCGGTTCATTTGGCGCCATGATGCTGGAATGCAACCGACTTTTGCTCTGCGGATCTTTCTTTTCTGGCTGGAATGGCAGGCCCGGCGGCGGGGGATAGTCTCCCATTCTGTGTCTGTTGATGTAGTGCCAGATATTCCTGCGCCCATGCCGTCAGCCGCCGCGCGCGCCCAGATCCGGCGCATCACCGGGCGTCCCAGCTTCCCTCAATGTCTGTCGTCCCTTCGAATTCGCAAGTGGATCGATATCAAGGTCCCTGGCGAAATCGGAGAGCGGCCTGCACGGCTCTACCGTCCAAGAGGGAAAGTCACGGGTGTCGTGCTGTTCCTGCATGGCGGGGGATTCGTTCATTGCGATACGATCTCTCACCACGGCATCTGCTGCCGACTGGCCGCAGCATCGGGTGCAATGGTCCTTTCACTCGACTACCGTCTAGCCCCTGAGCATCGTTTCCCGGCGGGTCTGAGAGACGCGCAGGCAGCCCTCAAATGGCTCCGACAGGTTGCGCCCAGTCTTCCAATCGCGGTGGCGGGAGATAGTGCAGGCGGAAATCTCTCGGCCGCTCTTACGCATTGGAGCCGGACTGATCCCGGTATTGGTCTGGCGGCCCAGCTTCTGTATTACCCGGCCGTCAGTGGTCCCGTTATTCCACCGTCCCGACAGACATACGGTCAAGGCTATATGCTTACGACGGAGTTGCTACACTGGTATTGCGGGCAGACCCTTTCATCCCCGGAGGACCTGTTCGATCCGGAATTCTCGCCTGTCTTTGCCGAGACCTTCACGGATCTCCCGCCTGCGATGATCGTAACGGCCGGATTCGATCCGCTGAGAGGCGAGGGGGAGCTCTACGCCCGTCTGCTCGGAGACGGAGGTGTAGCGGTTCGATATCGACTGTTCCCGCGCATGATCCACGGCTTTCTGAACGGCTATGCCCTGTTCAGGGATGGGCGGACGGCATTGCGGGAAGGGGGCGTATTTTTACGTGAGGCTTTCAGGAAGGCCGGATCACGACCTTCCTGAGCGGAAGCTTTAAAGCCGCAGTTCGTGGAACGTGCCAGGCGTTCCCGCATCGGTTTGAATCGTGCGCTCACTGCGATCAACCTTCAGGCTGAACAGTTTGTCAGCTGACGGTTTGTCTCCGGGGCAGCCGTTACCGTGGCGTCCCAAGACATCAATGTCCGGATTATTCTCGGCAGCATTGCCATTCACAACGAACACGAGACAACGCTTGGGCATGTCCGTCAGTCCGTCGTTGGTCACGACAAGCCGCAGATGTTCCACAAGGGCTGTATTATCGAACCAGCTCAGCTTGTTGAACGTGAACTTGTCGTAGGAAAAATCCAAAAGTCCGGAACGAACGACCACGAACATCAGCAGAAACGCCGGCACCACAATCAGGAGCCGGCGCATCAGGTGCTGTTTGAGTGTACGGGGCGGACGCCGTGTGCCCCGTGTAAAACGGGGCTTCGCGTTCGCGGGGTCAGTCAAAAGCAATTACTCCATGTCTTCGTGCCACTTGTCGCCCTTGTCGGCGAGCAGCGCTGCAGATTTCTCGGGACCATAAGACCCGGCACTGTAAGTCTGCATCGGCACCTTGTTCTCGCTCCAGGCCTTGAGCACAGGCTCGGCCCAGCGCCATGCCGCTTCAACTTCGTCACGGCGAATGAACAGAACCGGATTCCCACGCACCGCGTCAAGCAGAAGGCGCTCATACGAGTCCGGGAAGGGGAGGCCGCCTTCCATGCGGATTGTCGTGTCGAGATCTGCCGTACGCAAGGTATAGGCGTCCAGAGCCGGGTTCTTGACGTTCAGCTGTAGCTCAACACCCTCATTCGGCTGAATGCGAATAACCAGCCGGTTTCCCGGTGGCGTCGCACCAAACAAAGCTGTCGGCGCAGCACGGAAGCGAATAACGATCTCGCTAACCTTGCGTGCAGAGCGCTTGGCCGTCCGGATATAGAAAGGAACGCCTTTCCAGCGTGGGGTATCAACCCAGGCACGCACTGCAGCGTATGTTTCCGTGTTGCTCGGCTGTCCAAGTTCTTCCAGATAGCCCGGAACACTCTGGCCACCGACAACGCCGGCAGTGTACTGCGCGCGGACGGTCTCAGAAGCGACAGTCTCATCCGTAATCGGACGGAGTGCGTTCAGCACGGCCAGCTTGGCATTACGGACGGTATCGGCTTCCAGGGAATCAGGCGCTTCCATCGCGACCAGACACAACACCTGCAGGAGATGATTCTGGATCATGTCCCGCATGGCGCCTGATGTGTCGTAGTAGGATGCGCGACCTTCAACCCCGACGGTTTCAGCAGCCGTGATCTGAACGCTCTCGATCTGCTCGGCAGACCAGACGGCGTTCATGATCGGATTGGCAAAGCGAAGAGCCAGAACGTTCTGGACCGTCTCTTTCCCGAGATAATGGTCAATACGATAGACCTGATTCTCGGGGAAATACTGGCCCACGCCGTCATTGATGGCTGTCGCAGTCGCCATATCCGTGCCGATCGGCTTTTCCAGCACGACGCGCGAATGCGGCGATACGAGATTGTGGCTGTGAAGATTTTCGCAAATTCTTCCGTACAGCTGAGGTGCCGTCGCGAAATAATAGACGCGGATCCGGTCAGCCGGGGCTTCGGAGAGAATGGAGGACAGGGCGCTCCATTCACTGTCGGCCTTCGTGCCATCAAGTGTGACGTAGTGTAAAAGTCCGAGAAAACGGTCTACGAGGACCGGAGATCGGACATCATCGGGGATGAAGCGTTCCAGCGCCTCTTTGGCGCGGGCAACATAGCCGTCCCGGTCGATATCCGTACGGGCAGTACCAATGATGCGGGCATCGTCTGGTATCTGTCCCATGCGGAGACGGTTATAAAGCGCAGGCAGAAGCTTGCGCATTGTGAGATCGCCGGTGGCGCCAAAGATAACATAGTCGAATGGTTCGACTTGCTGGACGTGTTCCATGGGTGCTCTCTGACCTCTCGAACCCGGATTGTCGGGGGAAAAGGGTTTAGGGTTCAGGCCTTTGCAGGCAGGGTCTAGTTCCGCTCTGGGGGGCTTTATGTCAAGGGAACGGGCATGCACGACATCGGGAGGAGGCATCACGGAAACGCGTGCGTTCCCTAAATGTGCACATAATTCCGTTGACCTCCCAAGCCTTGGCGCGATAAGCCGCGCGGCTGGTGTCGCATCTCTGCGATGCCCCGGACTTATGCCTGAAAAAGGAAAATGAACATGGACGCAGAAAGCAAAATCGAAGGCGCCGCAACGGGTGGCATTGCTGCTGACCGCCTGCGCTCCATCATTGAGCGGGTCGAGCGTCTGGAGGAAGAACGCAAGGCTCTGGCGGGTGACATCAAGGATATTTTCTCTGAAGCGAAGTCTGCCGGTTTTGACGTGAAGGTGATCAAGCAGATCATCAAGCTACGCAAGCAGGAGCCTGCGGAAGTGGAAGAGCAGGAAACGCTTCTTGATATCTATCGCCGCGCTCTTGGCATGTAATCCGGCGTTTCCGGATCGAACCCGCGTTGTCTGGCTCTCTTAATATCCGGACCGGAGCATGATGCCCGATATTTCATGGTTGCCCGCATGGGCATTGATGTCTCTGCTGATTATTGCCGGGCTGTTCGCGCTGGCATTAGTCTGCATGCCGTTTGCCGTTTTCGGTGTTAAGCCACGATTGCAAGAACTCGAGTTCCAAATTGGAGAACTGCGTGCAGAGCTTCAATCACTGTCCCTGCGTCTGACGGCCCCGCCATCAGACCGGATGGTTGCCGCCGGGCGGCCTGCTGACGAGGAAAGCCGGACTGTTGGTGTTCGTGCGCCTGTTCAGAAAACGCCCTCAGTTGAGCGCGTACCTTCGGAGCCGGCAGATTATTTTGAGCCTGCCGCTGTCGTGCGCGCTGAGGGACCGTCCTATGAGGACGGTCCGTTGGTGGCTGACCCTGATGCTCTGCGCAGAGTAGCCAAGAAGCCTGAGACCTCTAAAAAAAGCTGGTCCCGCGCTCCTTGGGAGGGTGAGCAGACGCGACAGAGCGCTGCGCGGGAGCGGGAAGAGCTTGCCCCTCGGTCTGTATCTGCTCGAAGTGACGATGACGAGGCTTTTAGAACCCGTGCGGAGCCGAAGCTCCGGTGGCCTCCAAGGGGCTAGGCACAACTTTGTGCTGGAGTGGCTTTAGTGCTGATCCAGCACAAGGTCATCCCGATGAATCAGAACATCGCGACCACGATAGCCTAAAAGCTGCTCCATTTCCTCGGAGCGATGGCCGATAAGTTTCGTGCACTCTTTCGCTGTGTAGGACGCCAAACCGCGACCCAGCACATCTCCCTGCTCATCTTTGATCAGCACCAGATCTCCGCGCTCAAAGTGCCCGTCAATCGCGGTAACACCGGCAGGCAGAAGTGACGCGCCCACAATCAGGGCATTTCGCGCTCCTGCGTCAACCACAAGAGCTCCCTTGGGGTGCAGGCTGCTTCCGATCCAACGTTTGCGCGCAGAGCCCGTATCCGTCTGGGGAAGGAACCAGGTGCACAAACCACCATCCAGGAGCTTCTGAATGGGGTTCTGTGCCTGTCCTGCTGCAATGATCATGGATGCGCCAGCACGGTTGGCAATGCGGGCTGCCATAAGTTTCGTGCGCATTCCACCAGACGAATAGCCAGGTGGAGGCTCGCCCCCCATCGCCATGATGTCGTCTGTCACTTGCTTAATGACCGGAATATGACGCGCCGCTGGATCCGTGCGCGGGTCCGCCGTGTAAAGACCGTCAATGTCGGAAAGGAGGACAAGACAGTCCGCTTCAATCATCTGTGCCACACGGGCACCTAGGCGATCATTGTCACCAAAGCGGATTTCTGAGGTGGCGATGGCATCATTTTCATTGATGACGGGAATGCAGCCAAGGTCCAGCAGTGTCTGGAGTGTGGCGCGAGCATTCAGATGGCGCTCACGGCTTTCCGTATCGTCGGGCGTGAGAAGTAACTGCCCGGCGACAAGTCCATGCTGGGCGAGGGCATCACTCCAGCCCTGAGCAAGACCAATCTGCCCGACAGTAGCAAGTGCCTGCTTCTCGTCGAGGCGCAGGCGGCGGTTCATCAGGCCCAGTTGGTGCCTTGCAAGTGAAATTGCCCCTGAGGAAACAACAACAACTTCTGTGCCCGCTTTCTTTAGGCTGGCGATGTCCTCACAGACACTGCGCAGCCAATCGGCCCGCAGAGCTGCCTGTGCGCCGTCAACAAGAAGAGCGCTTCCAACCTTGATAACAATCCGGCGCGCCTGCGCCAGTTGAGGGGCAGGGGCCTTGGCGGTCATGCCAGCTTGCTTTCCTTTGCTGCATTAACACGATCCTGAAGGAGCCGGAGCAACTCGGGCAGGCCTTCGCCTGTCACACCGGAGAGTGTCAGCACTTCTGCGCCAGATGCTTTTGCTAGAGCCCGTTTTTTGGCTGATTTCTGTTCGGCAGTCAGAGAATCGCACTTATTGAGCACAATGATTTCAGGTTTGGCGGCCAGAACCGGATCATACGCTTCAAGCTCATTCCGGATCAGGCGCCAGTGCTTTACGATCTGCGATTCTGTTCCATCAATCAGATGAAGCAGCGTTGCACAGCGCTCGACATGACCCAGGAAGCGGTCGCCGAGGCCTGCGCCTTCGCTTGCGCCTTCGATCAGTCCTGGAATGTCCGCAATGACGAATTCTTCAGTCGTATTCAGGCGTACGACACCAAGCTGCGGATGTAGAGTGGTAAATGGGTAGTCTGCAATTTTCGGCCGCGCGCGGGATGCTACGGAAAGAAGCGTAGATTTGCCTGCATTCGGGAGGCCAACAAGGCCCACATCTGCAATGAGTTTCAGGCGAAGCCAGACCCAGCGCTCTTCACCCGGCCAACCCTTGTCGGCACGGCGTGGCGCACGATTGGTGCTGGTCTTGTAATGGGCATTGCCTCTGCCACCATCACCGCCGCGGCACAGAAGGATTTCCTTGCCGTCTTCGTCCAGGTCGGCCAGGAGTGTCTCGCGGTCTTCATCGAAGATCTGCGTGCCGACGGGCACATTGATGATAACGGTTTCCGCAGCTGCGCCAGTTCTATCGGAACCTGCGCCGTTGCCGCCTTTACGGGCCTTGAAATGCTGTGTGTATCGGAAGTCGATCAGCGTATTAAGGGCAGGGACGGCGCGGAAAAGAACATCTCCACCACGCCCGCCGTTACCACCGTCAGGGCCACCGAATTCGACGTACTTTTCCCGACGGAAGGCGATCACGCCGTCACCGCCATCGCCGGAACGTACATAGATCTTGGCCTGGTCGAGAAATTTCATCGTATTATCCGCAACATATGAAAAAGGCCGGCCCTTGGGAGGACCGGCCCTTCCGCTCGCGCTTGGGGCGCGGTGACTTACTCGGCGGCTTCCGGCAGCGCCACGGAAACGTGGACGCGGCCTTCGGCGCGACGCTGGAACTTCACATGTCCGTCCACAAGGGCGAACAGTGTGTGATCGCGACCAATGCCGACATTGCTGCCAGCCTTCATCTTGGTTCCACGCTGACGGACAATGATGTTGCCTGCCAGAACGCTCTCGCCGCCGAACTTCTTGACGCCAAGACGGCGACCGGCGCTATCGCGCCCGTTACGACTGGAACCGCCTGCCTTTTTTTGTGCCATGGCTGTGTATCCTTCCTAGTGCGGCTTCAGGCCGCGTTGATCGCGTCGATGCGCAGCACGGTGACATGCTGGCGGTGGCCATTCTTACGACGGCTGTTCTGACGGCGACGCTTCTTGAAGATGATGACCTTGGCCAGACGATCCTGTGCGACCACGGTGGCCGTCACGGTTGCGCCAGCAACCAGCGGCGCGCCAACGGTCACGCTGCCTTCGCTGCCGACCATCAGGACGTCGGAGAAGGTCACGGTGCTACCGGCTTCAGCCTCAAGCTTTTCAACCTTCAGGATGCTCTCAGGAGCAACACGGTACTGTTTTCCGCCTGTGCGGATGACTGCAAACATTCTGGAAACTCTCGCTGTTCCGATCTCTTGGCCACTTTTGCCGGGGTATTCCCGGTCTGGCGCAGCCCAGTCGCTTCTTATCGTTGGTTCCTGACCGACCACATGGGACGGCTAGAACAGGCGGGTCGATACAAGGAGACAGCCGTCCAGTCAATCAAAAAGAGCAAATTGTGAGTAGGTCATACCATCTTTAATTAGGGAAAGAGTGTTGGCTCCCTCTTGCATTATGCTGAAAAGCCAGTCATAAGCCGCGCCATCGATCAGGTCTGCTTCTGTGGACCGTACGGAGAGGTGCCAGAGTGGTCGATTGGGGCGGTCTCGAAAACCGTTGTGCCTTCGCGGGTACCGTGGGTTCGAATCCCACCCTCTCCGCCATGATTTCTAAGATATGTATATCTGACCTTAACCCTTACGAAGACTATCCTCCGTCTTGGAGCGTGGGTTGTGTCGCGGTATTGGGAATAAATCAGAGTAGATTGTAATCGCTCTGCAATCTTCGAAATTCCCAAGCTATGCGAGAAGCGTACTTCTCCTGCCGCTTAACGTGACTCTTGTACTTTCAGATGGCTGCGCTCGCCTCTAAATGGGCGGCTCGCATCCAGGAAGTCTGCGTTTGTTTGCATCGTATAAGCAATAACCACGAGGTAAGTGATTGCCCGGGTCATCTCCAGTCGCGTGACCAGATCTGTCTCATGCTCATCCAGAGCACGCAGTCGTCTTACGGCCGCATTGGCGACACGAGCGGCCTTATCATGGCGTCGGGTAGACTGTTCAACGTAATGGAGCACCAGTTGGATCGGGCGTCTTGCGCTGTCGGGAAGGTATTCGCGGTCCAAGAGGGTTCGTAGGCGAATAATGTTCAGGCCCAGCGTGAGTGTGGCGAGCGTCCCCAGAATACAGGCTTCGATGAGCGGAGCAGGGGTGGGGCCAGCATGGCGGATCAGACGCGCGAAACGGTCCGTGTTACGGCCGATCCAGATACTGATTTGTGGTGTCTGTGCGGGATCTGCGAGGCCGCGCAGTTCAGCCAGCATAATTCTGCGGAGACGCAGCCGTTCATCAGAACTGTTGAATGGCAATACTGTTCTGAAAACCAGAACGCTGATGCCCACTGCCATAACGACGGCCATATTGCCGTTATAAAATGCCACCTCGTTCATGACGTGATGGTTCTCCAACCCAAGCATGGCAGGAAGGAGAAGGCCGTAAGCTGCCGCGCCGCCAGCAGTGGAGGGGTTGCCTTTGGCCAGACCGCCAAGGAACATGGCCGGCCCCAGGAAAAGCGTCAGGGTTTCAAACGTTGTGACTTTGGGCATGAGCACAAAGACAAGTATCCAGGCCACAATGTAAGCGACCAGTGCTCCTTTCAGGAACTCCGTGGTCCCAAGGACTGGGTTTTCTTTGGTCGCAAACAGACCACAGACCAGCGTTGTAATGGCGATAAAGCCAAGTCCGCTTGGCCACGCTGTGATCTCATAAATCAGGGCCGTAACAAGAACGGCGCAGGCTCCGCGGAGGCCATTATGAATAGCTTCGCGTGTGTCACGGTGGGTCTGGCGTTGGAAATGAAAGTGATCGCCTGGAATGGAGTGTGTGCTGGCCTCGTATTCCTTGATGGCAAGTTCCAGGTCTCCGAGTAGCTCCCCAAGTGACATGAAGAGAACGCGTTCATCGAGGTGTGTCTCGGTATCCTGCTCATTCAGGCGTAGATCGAACGGGTCTGTTCCCGGAATGGGTTCATTGCTGTTCTCCAGATCGGTAATCCGGTGAGGGGCAGCATACAGGCGGCAAACATCACGGAGATGCTGGAGTTCTGCCAAAAGATCCGGAACGGACTCAGTATTGGCAATCCGCTTCGGGAAATCCTTAAGAAACGAGAGGATCTCATCAGCGGCCTGGGTGAAGGCAGGGTGGTCATGGTTCAGAAGTTGCAGGCGCATTGCCATACCGAACCCGCGAGACAGCAGGGCTGATACGGAGGCAAGAGCGGCACGGGCATGGTCACCTTCGTGTCCATGCGGGCCCATCTCAACTTCTGCAAATTCAATCTGGTCGTTAATGCTGAGGATGGTGCCAAATTGTCTGCGTGCGGCATTCAGGGCGCCGCGTTCCTCACCGAGAATACTCGTAAGCGTCTTCGTAACGAGAACCAGAGCAGACTCCAGCTTCTGGCGCAGTTGGATCCGGGCCTGCCGTTCCTGAGTAGTGGCAAAGATCAGACCCATGAAGGCTTCACACAGAACGCCAAGGGTAATGTAAGTGGTTCGGGAAACGGCAACGGTGAAGATATTGTCCGGATCGGAAGCCGCATCCATGCAGATGATCGAGCAGGTATATCCTGCAAGAACAAGTGCATAGGAGCGGAAGTTACTTACGAATGTTGCGAGCCCACTGCACACGCCAATCCAGACGGCGATCATGGGGAAGAAGAGCCAGGGTGCCTGAGGCGCAGCGGCCATCAACGCAATGGATGCGACCGCTCCGGTAATTGTTCCAATGATACGCCATTTGGCTTTGGACTGGCTTTCCCCACGGGTGGCCTGCGCAACAGCCCAGACAGTCATTGCGGCCCATGCAGGACTGTCCAGCTCCATCCAGAAGGCAATTCCGATGGCGAGACAAGCTGCAAATGTATTTCGCAGAGCAAAAGTCAGGGTCGCTGCGGATGGCGCATAGATCCATGACAGGGGCAGCTTGACCCTGGGCCGCAGAGCGGCTGACGCACCTGCACCTGATGGGGAACTGTTCGGAGTCGGACGTCCTGTTGACGTAGTACTGCCACTCATTGTGCGGCTTTCTTACTCCTGAAGCCGTCAATTAGGCGAGAGCGGAAATGGCCATTCTCAGATCTGCGACAAATTTTGTGTATTCGCGTGTCCTGCTGTCCTCATCCGGAATTCTGAGCAGGTAAGAAGGATGGACCGTCACAATGCCAGTACTGCCATCTTCCAAAGTCATGTAACGGGAGCGCTCCCGTGAAATAGTGATGGGGCGTCCGAGAACGGAACTTGCTCCGGTTACACCGAGCAGAACTGTAACCTTTGCCTGAAGGAGACGCCGTTCAGCTGTGATCCATGGGGCGCAGGATTTTACGTCTGTCGCATCGGGTTTCTGATGAATGCGTCTTGCACCCCGGCGGACAAATTTGAAATGTTTGACTGCGTTACTGATCCAGGCCTGTTCCCGATTGCCCCCGGCTTCCTGAAGTGCGCGTTCGAAGAGCTGTCCGGCTGGGCCAACAAATGGTCTTCCCTGAAGATCTTCCTGGTCTCCTGGTTGCTCGCCGACAAAGAGGATCTGGGCCTGCGTCGTACCTTCTCCGGAAACGGTGCGTGACGCGTGGTGACAAAGATCACAGAGAGAACAATCGACGGCGAGGGACCGCAGGTTTGACAAAGAGGACGTCTTTTCAATCTCCTCCAGATCAGGTGTGACATGCACTGTGGCCGGGTTAGCCCAAAAGGCGTTCTCTTGCCCGGCGGTTGCAGCTTTCTGTGCAAGATCAATCAGATCTGCCTCTGATTGTCCTGCGTCATCAATGGGTGGTCCAACACGGTACTTGTGGCCGTCCCAGCAAAGTGTCGTCTCGTCTGAAAGGAGAGCCCAAGGGGAAACCCGCAGTCTGATGAGAGGGTATCTCTGACTGTCTATGAGCTGTAATTTTTGGCGTGTTCGAATGATCTGCCAGTCTGTTATCCGGTTCTCTGGGAACGCGCCTCTCAATTCAAGAATTTGCTCTCGAACGGTGCTGGCAATCTGCTCAAACCGGGTGATGTCTGTCTCACGTGGGCTTCCGTGCTCTTGGATATGTTCCAGGGCGCGATAGAGAAGATCAAATCTCTCCGGAATATCGGATGCAAACACGGACGGGATCAGAGCTGCAAAATTTCGAGGCAGACGCATAGGGGAGGGAGTGTCAGGTAAATCCCGATCTGTTTTCGCTGCGTAAAGAGCGGCAGGCGCCCTAATACTCCAAGTGATGGAAGACGCCGGGATTCGCTTGCTCAGGAAATTACGCGATTGTGTTCGCCATCCTGAAAAATCACTTGGTGAACAGAGTGTAGCGTCAACGGTTTGCATAAGGCTTCCCGGAAAGAAAATTAGCGAATTCCGAAACACGCTCTGAAGTGATTACTTCTTTTTTAAGGAACGTGTGGTCAGTTTGGTATTAAAGTTGAGTGGCTATCTCGGTGGTATTGGGTATATATTCTGCAAACAGGCTCGGCAGAATGATTTCACGCTGTTGAGCATAGTAAAAATGCTATTTTGAATGGAAGGTAAGATATTATGTCGGAGAATACATCCCACCCGGATCTGTTGGAGCTTACAGCGCAGATCGTTGCTGCACAGGTTTCCAAGGGTAATGTGGATGCGGCGTCTCTCCCGGCATTGATCCGCCAGGTTTATGAAGCTCTTGCAAATGCTGGTGCTCCACAGGAAGAGCCGCAGCCAGAGCGTCCGCAGCCTGCTGTGCCGATCAAGCGTTCAGTATTTCCGGATTACATCGTCTGCCTTGAAGACGGCAAAAAACTGAAGATGCTCAAGCGGCACCTTCAGAGCGCTTATAATATGTCCCCAGAGCAGTATCGTGAGCGTTGGGGTCTTCCGTCCGATTATCCGCTGGTTGCTCCGAACTATGCACAGCGTCGCTCGGCTCTGGCCCGCGAAATCGGTCTGGGCCGCAAGATCAGCGCAACAGGCGAAGGCAAGAAAGAAACTGGTCGGACGCGTCAGTCCAAAAAACAGGACTAATTCCCGGCTTTCTGGAATTGTCTTTCTGAAAAAGCACTATCTGTTATGTGGTCGGAGAATACTGTTTCATGAGTTTAGAGGCAGAGACGCTTCTCCGATCAATGGCTGACAGCAAGCGCCTACTTCTCTGGAGGGGCGCCGCGCTTCTGTTTTTTCTTGCAGCACTTATTATCGCTGTTGGTAAAAGCCACTCAACTGTTTCCAGTTTAGATGCGCGTCCGCACATCGCGCGTCTGGTTATTCACGGCGTGATCGGAAATGACGTTTCCCAGATCACGACGGCTCTTCGTAAAGCACAGAAGTCCTCTTCAGTAACCGGACTCCTGCTGGTTGTTGATAGCCCCGGCGGCGGTGTCACGGGCGGGGAGCGTCTGCACGATTCGATCGAAAAATTTGCCCAGGTAAAGCCTGTTGTTGTCACGATGGGTGATATGGGCGCGTCTGCCGCCTACATGCTCTCAGTTCCAGCACAGCATATCGTGGCATTGCCTTCCACACTGACGGGTTCGATTGGTGTAATCCTGCAGCGGCCCGATCTTTCTCCGCTGCTAGGGCGTGTCGGCATTGATGTTGCTGCTATTACGTCTGGCGCCATGAAAGATCAGACCGATCCCACAAGTCATCTGACGCCAGAAGGGCGCACGATGCTTCAGGGATTGGTCAATGATCTCTTCGATCAGTTCGTCGCCATGGTCGTTAAAGGGCGGCACATGCCTGAAGACAAGGTGCGAAGCCTTGCAGACGGTCGGGCCTATACGGGGCGTCAGGCTTTGAGCCTGGGCCTGATCGACGAATTGGGAGACGAAGACATCGCTCGGCAATGGCTCAGGCAGCGCCTGAAAATTGGAGATGCACAGTACCCAGTGATGCCGTTGCTCTCTGTAACCAAGCGACACTGGTATGATTTTCCTCGCAAACGGGCCATGCTCGAGGGCGTGTTTGGATCAGGCTTTACGGAGATGCTGGAAGGGCGATTAACCCTCAGCAGCCTTGACGGGGCCGTTGCGATTCTGCAACCCTGACAAGCCAGTTTCATGGGCGGAGGCAGATAGGCTGCAGTCATGACCAAATCGGAACTTATTGCAGAGCTTTCCACGATTTATCCTCACCTTCTGACGCGGGATATCGAACGGATCGTTCACACCATTTTTGACGAAATCAGTGCAGCTTTGACGCGAGGCGATCGTGTTGAACTTCGCGGGTTCGGCGCATTCATTCCCAGGCGCCGAGATGCGCGGACGGGTCGGAATCCACGCACGGGAGACACTGTTTCTGTCGAAGAAAAAAGCGTTCCCTTCTTTAAAGTGGGGAAAGAGTTGCGTGAGCGTGTGAATCAAAGCGCGACCAAGTCAGCCACGGCAGAATGACAGGAATTTCTGTTCCCTGTGTTCTGGATGCCGCTTTTTGAAGCATAAAAGCGGAGCTGATGCTTTCAGGCACGCGTTGGGAAGCGTCGTGCGCTATTGTGGGGCGATGTGGAAAGCCCCTTCATTATCTGTCTGGATAATCCCGATTTTTATAGGGGCTCTGTGCTGTGCCGGGGCGTCCTCGGCAAAAGCTGCTTCAGGATATCCTCTGAAAAAAGCAGCTTCAGTAAAAATGCTACAGAATCAAAAGGGTCGGGCCACTGTCACCCCCTGCTATCATTCCCAGTTGGGGCTAATTGTTCTCAAGAGCAATGTAGAGAGCACGCATTCTAGGCATGGAAATGGCTTTGCGCCTGTCGGGGAAGCTGTCTTCCGGTCCAGTGCAGCCCAACATGTTTGCATCACGGGGCATGGCCGCCGCGGGTGAGCGCGACGGCATTCTATGGGCTTTATTCCTGGCCTTTGAGGCTGCTGATTTCCGAAAGCAGAAAATCTCGGAATACGGCGATTCTTTTGGAAGTCCGCAGTTCTTCCGGATACACGAAGTAAGCCTCAACCAACGGAACGGCTTGATTGGGAAGAACTCTGACTAGGTTGGGGTAGGACGCAGCCGTGTAGAGCGGCAAAGAACCAATACCTGTGCCTGAAGCAATCGCAGTCGCAACGGCAGCAATATTGTTAATGGCCAGCCTACTTCCCCGGTGGGCCAGACCTTCATGGCGAAGAAGGTCCAGAAGCCAGTTTACATTCGGCAATGGCAGGTGGCGCCCTGCAAAGCCGATGATCTGATGTTCCGCTAATTCCTGCAAATTTGTCGGCGTGCCGTACCGGTCCAGGTAGTCTGGGCTGGCATAGATAGGCATAGGAAAATTAGCGAGATGGCGCTGTACAAGGTCTGGCTGTGTCGGCGGATGCAGGCGAATAGCCACGTCTGCTTCACGCATTCCCAGATCAAGGTCTGCGTCTTCAAGAAGAAGCGTGACCTCAATATCGGGGTGCAGTTCCAGAAAGCGATGCAGCCTCGGAGAAAGCCAACAAAGGCCAAAACCGGTGGTTGTCGTGATCTTTATTTTGCCCGCCGCTCGTTCCTTGCTTTCGCTCAGGAATGCCTGTGTCAGGGCCAGCTTGGAGAAGACTTCACGCACTGTGCGGTTCAGAACCTCACCCTGTTCAGTCAGGATGAGGCCTCGTGCGTGCCGATGAAACAGCGGAACACGCAGAACCTCCTCCAGAGCTGAAATCTGCCGTGAAACGGCAGACTGGCTCAGGTTAAGTCTGTCACCTGCATGGGTGAAGGACCCGGCTTCGGCGACTGCGTGGAAAATACGCAGTTTGTCCCAATCCATGTGGTGGTCTCCCCGATCGCTGGCGCGTCGGTCCTCGTCCTTCTTGCCCATGTCACCTGGCGTTGTTTAAGCGGTGTGTCGTTGAAGGGACGAAACTGTCTGAACCTGCGACGAGGGTCAAGTTTTTGTCATAGCAGGTATGCCAGAAATGTAGCGTTCGGCTTCCAGAGCGGCCATGCAGCCTGTACCCGCAGCCGTCACAGCCTGCCGATAAATCCGATCCTGAATGTCGCCTGCGGCAAAAACACCCTCTACTGAAGTGCGCGTTCCACCAGCTTCCGTGATGATATATCCATCTTCGTCACAAGCCACTTCATGGCGGAACGGCCCCGTATTCGGGCTATGGCCAATGGCGACGAACATGCCATCAACGGGCAGAGTTTCGCTTTCTCCCGTCTGAGTGTTCTTCAGACGAACGCCACACACAACTTCCGGTGTCCCTGCACCAAGAACTTCTTCAACAGCACGATTCCAGTGAACTTCGATTTTCGGATTCGCAAAAAGACGCTCCTGCAGAATGCGTTCTGCCCGGAAACCGTCCCGGCGATGAATAACGTGAACCTTGTCAGCGTGGTGAGTCAGATAGAGCGCCTCTTCCACGGCCGTGTTGCCGCCACCTACGACCGCAACGGTTTTACCGCGATAGAAAAAGCCGTCACAGGTTGCGCACGCCGAAACGCCGCCAGCCTGAAGGCGCTTTTCCGACTCGAGGCCAAGCCATTTGGCCTGAGCGCCCGTTGCGATCACGACTGTACGTGCAAGAAACTCGTCCCCTGAATCGCCTTTCAGATGAAAGTATCCATCTGCGGCCGGACCGTTTTTCAGGTCTGCCTCGGTAATCAGGTCATAGATAAGGCGTGTGCCGACATGTTCAGCCTGCTCGCGCATCTGTTCCATCAGCCAGGGGCCCTGAATGGGAGCCGCGAAGCCAGGGTAGTTTTCAACGTCGGTCGTGATGGTCAACTGGCCGCCAGGCTGAAGACCCGTCACGAGAATCGGTTTCAGACTGGCGCGTGCGGCATAAATGGCGGCAGTGTAGCCAGCGGGGCCTGCGCCCACGACCAGAAGGTCCGTATGATGGATTTCAGGCATGATCGATCCTCGTCCGTGTTTTGACCCCTCATATAGAGCTTTCAGACGCATGTGCCATCTTTGCGGACGCTGCCACCTGCCATATACGTCAGATTCAAATGAACGCTTCTTTCTCTTCCATCCCCGTTGAACTGGATGCCATTGACCGGCAGATCATCGCCGAGCTTCAGGCAGACGGTCGTATGACCAATGTGGAGCTGGCCAAACGCGCCGGTATTTCCGCTCCCCCCTGTCTGAGGCGTGTCAGGCGTCTGGAAGAACTTGGCATCATCAAAGGGTATCATGCAGAAGTTGACGCAGCCCTGCTTGGCTGGTCGCTCAATTTTTATGCCCTCATCGGTCTCGATAGCCAGAAGGGAAGTGTTCTGGAGGCCTTCGAGGCGCAGGTCGGCGCCTGGCCCGAAACACGCGAATGTCACATGATCCGTGGCGGAGGAGATTTCCTCGTCCGTCTCGTCGCTCGTGATGCTGCCCACCAGAACATTCTGACCCGGCGTCTGACAGACAGTGTCCACGTCGTGCGGGTGCAGACACTCCAGACCATTCATACCAGTCGTGATCTGGCTGGAGTTCCTATCTGATGGCAGAAGCATCCCCAACGGTTAGCGCTGGGATGCTTTTGCCTGCCCGGATCAGCATTATTGTTCCCTGCTATAATGAGGCAGAGAATATTGTTCCCCTTGTCGCGGCTTTGGATGCAGCTCTGGAAGGAGAACGTTGGGAAGTCATTTTTGTTGATGACAATTCCCCTGACGGAACTGCCGAGCGCGTTTCAAAAGTTGCGAACAATGATCCTCGTGTAAGGGGCATCAAAAGGGTAGGACGTAGGGGTCTCTCATCCGCTGTTATTGAAGGTTTTCTGTCGTCCAGCGCACCGTATGTGGCGGTCATGGATGGGGACCTTCAGCACGACGAGACTGTTCTGCCCAAAATGCTGGCAGATCTTGATGTCGGCTCCGATATTGTTGTCGCCAGCCGCCACGTAGAAGGCGGAGACAATGCGGGGCTGGCAGGTTATTGGCGGCATCTTCTGTCAGACACCGGAATTCGCGCTGCTCAATCGGTTTTGCCGCACCGCCTGACTGATCCGATGAGCGGGTTCTTTGCCATGCGGCGAGAGCTTTTTCAGGCTGTTCTTCCAAAACTTTCCGGAACCGGCTTCAAGATCCTGCTGGATCTGGCGATGTCTGCGCCAAAATCCGTGAAGATTACGGAAGTTCCCTTTGTTTTTCGTCCGCGTCTTGCGGGAGAAAGCAAGCTGGATGTCGTTGTTCTTCTCCAGTTCGCAATGATGATTCTGGATAAAGTCACGCATGGCTGGCTGCCATCCCGTTTTCTGGCATTTGCGCTGGTCGGAATTGTTGGCGTGGTCGTGAATGTTGCCGTGATGCAGATTGCCCGACTGGGAGGAATGGATTTTTCTCAGTCTCAACTGGTTGGAACGGCCGTTGCCATCCTGACAAATTTCCTGCTCAACAACCGTCTGACCTATCATGACCGTCGCCTGAAGGGCGCGAAGATGTGGGTGGGATTGATCATTTTCTTCGCCGTCTGTTCTCTCGGAGCGGCCGCTAATATCGGGGTGGCCCGTATGGTGCTGCACGATGTTGGCCATGGGCACTGGGACCGTGCGTCTGCCGCAGGGGCTGTGATCGGTGTCGTCTGGAATTACGCTGTGTCTTCCACTCTCATCTGGCGCTGACGTGACTGATAATTTCAAGAAGCAGGCCAGCCTGTTCTGGGCGCTTCTTGTTGCCCTGACTGTGACACGCCTCGGGTTGGCAGCATGCCTGCCGCTCACGCCCGATGAGGCTTATTATTGGGTGTGGTCCCGCCATCTCCAGGGTGGCTATTTCGACCATCCTTTCATGGTAGCCCTCTGGATCAGAATTGGGACATGGCTGGCTGGTGACACGTCTCTGGGGGGGCGTCTGCTCGGGCCGCTTTCCGTTCTTCCGGGAAGCTGGGCACTGTACCATGCGGCTAGGCTATTGCTCCCGTCGCGCCCTTGGCCGTTATCAGGCTTTCAGGCCGTTCTTCTCCTGAATGCAACGCTGATGCTCGGACTTGGATCGGCGACCATGACGCCGGATACCCCGCTGGTATTTTTCGTTTCGGTGTCTCTTTTTGCACTCGGGAAAGCGGTTTCATCGTCGGGGAGCAGAACAACAGGTTGGTGGCTGTTAACGGGTGTTTTGCTCGGTCTCGCCTTCGACTCAAAATATACCGCTGTTCTGATCGGTTTAGCCCTTGGGGGGGCAGTTCTCACGACCCCAAGGTTCAGGAAGCAAGCTGGTCCATGGCTTGCAATTCCGCTTCTGATCATCACGACAGCCCCAGTCCTTCTCTGGAATGCATCCCATCATTGGGTCAGCCTGCTGAAACAGGGCGGACGAGCAGGCGACTGGCATCTGGCTCGTGCCTCCCAGTTTCTGCTGGAGCTTCTTGGAGGTCAGATTGGTCTGGCGACCCCCCTTGTTTTCGGGCTCTTTGCTCTGGGTGGCTGGGCGTGCATCAAGCGGAACAGGCTTCTGGCATGGCTAAGCCTTCTGCCTCTCGCTGTGTTTGTCACGCATGCTCTGGGCGATCGGGTACAGGCAAACTGGCCGGCTGTTGTTTATCCCGTCCTGGCTTTGGCTGCGATAGAAGCCGGCCGGAGTGTTCGGTGGCCGGTCATCAACGGAATAGCCTTGACCGTACTGGTTTATGGACAAGCCGTTTTCTCTCCGTTGCCGTTTCCCGCCGCTAAAGATCCGATCCAGCGACAGACGGCTGGATGGCCCGATTTCAGTCAAGAACTTGTCGCTCGTGCTCAGGAGACGGGAGCATCGGCTTTCGTGGCTGAAGAGTATGGTCTCGCATCTCAACTCGCTTTGACACAGAACAGCCTTCCGGTTCTGGGATCAGATCCAAGGTGGAGCCTGTTTTCTTTTCCGTCTGCTGAGGTGCCGCTCGGTTTAAAAATTGAAGAGCTTCACCGCATTCCTACAGTGCTGGATCAGGACACGCTGTGTCGCCAGAGCCATGGCCATAATGTGCGGTGTTACCGTGTTGACGTTGTGAAAATGCCGTCTGGTGTGCAGCTGCCAAGGCGGACTTAAAGCTCTCCTTAACCTTTGATTGCCATACTGACCTCTCTCAGGAGGCAGCATGTCGAAAGCAAACGGCAAGGACGAGCGCAGGATCATCATCAAGCGTTTTGAAGTTGTAGAAGGTGGCCATCACGGCGGAAGCTGGAAGATTGCCTATGCGGACTTCGTGACGGCCATGATGGCGTTCTTTCTAGTCATGTGGCTCATCAATGCCACGACAGAAGAGCAACGTAAGGGCATCGCTAATTTCTTTAATCCGATAGCAGTTCAGCAGGACGCACTACCCAAACTGAGCGTCATGCCCGATCTCTCTCCCATCGCGTCCTCTGATCGCCCTATGGCGGTCAAGCCCGGTCAGGTCGCGGGGCCAAATCCAGATGACGGTCTATCAGGACAGAATCATCTTCCCCAAAAAGATGCGGAAAAGCACAGCGCACAGATTGTAGTTCTGCGCGATGGGCAGATCGAGCCAGGAGAGCCCGTATCCGGCCAAGGGGCATTTCCCCACAAGCAGGCCTTCCAGAGTGCCGCCGATCAGATCAGTAGGGCCCTGAATGCCCCGTCACAACTGGCAGACGTCCGAGACCAGGTCTCCGTTCAGGTCGGTGATGACGGGTTGCATGTGGAGATTGCGGATTCTGAACATCAGCCAATGTTCGCGCTGGGTTCTGCCACTCCAATGCCGCGCGCTCTTCAACTCCTGAGGCTGGTCGCTCCCTATCTTGAAAAGCTCCCCGGGCACCTCTCCATTGCCGGATACACGGATGCGGCACCTTACAAATCCGGTTTGCCATCCAACTGGAGCCTGTCCAGCAGCCGCGCGGTTGCGGCGAGGGACGTTCTTGTTCAGGCGGGCTTTCCGGACCGACGCCTGCAAACTGTCAGCGGCTATGCCGATAGAAACCTTTTTGATCATGCCAATCCGCTGAGTCCACGGAACAGACGCGTCGTTCTGGTTCTGTCTCCCGATCAACCATAATCAAGTCGCCACTCAGGAAATATTGAATGTTTATTCTTATCGGCCTTGGTGTCGTTCTGGCCTGCGTGTTTGGCTCTTTCGTGGCATCAGGCGGCGCCATAGGTCCATTGCTTGCATCCATGCCCTTTGAACTCCTGACAATCCTCGGGGCAGCAATCGGCACATTTGTCATGGCCAACTCAATTTCCGCTGTGAAACACCTTCCGGCCGGTTTGAAGAAAGCCATGAAAGGCTCGCAGTACGGTCGACAGGATTATCTTGAACTTCTGGGGCTGCTGTTCCACGTCACCAAGCTGGCGGCCAGCAAGGGGATGATGGCTATTGAGAGCCATATTGAAGATCCCCAAGGCAGTACAATCTTCGGGGCGTTTCCGAAGATTCGGGATAACGGACAGGTCTGTTCCTTCATCTGCGATTACCTGCGGATGGCAGGCATGAATGCGACAGATCCGTTCCAGATGGACGACGTGATGGGGCGGGAGCTTAAAAAGAACCTGCGGGAGGAAATGCATCTTCCTCACGCACTGCAATCCGTTTCCGATGCTCTTCCAGCCCTCGGAATTGTTGCTGCCGTTCTCGGTGTGATCAAGACTATGGCATCCATCAGCAAGCCTCCTATCGTGTTGGGCGAGATGATTGCCGGCGCGCTTGTTGGAACGTTCCTCGGTATTCTGCTGGCATATGGCATTGTTGCCCCGATTGCTGGTCGTCTTGGGGGCGTTGTGGAAGAAGAGGCGTCTTACCTCGATTTGGTTCGTTCCGTCATTGTCGCGCACTTGCAAGGAAATGCGCCTCAGGTCAGTGTAGAAATCGGCCGCAAAAGCATTCCCTGTGACCTCATGCCGACCTTTCAGGAGGTAGAAGAGGCTGTCAGTGCCGTTGCCGTGGGGTGAGGTTGTTTTCCCGCGGGTGATCTTTACGATGCCGTCATCACTACGAATGACGGCCGAAAGGATCAGGCATGCGTCCCTCCGCACTGCGGGCTCTCTGTCTCTTACTTCCTCTTTTTCCTTTTGCGTCGGTACAGGCTGCTACGGCCACTCCCTCAAGGGCTCAGCTTGAGCAGGTCGATGGCGGACCAGCCCTTCACTGGGTGAAGGCTGAAAACAAAAAAACACAGCACGCTCTGGCTTCTGACCCCAGATACAAGCCGCTTTATGATCGGATCCTCTCGGCTCAGCAGTCACCGGATCGTCTCGCTGTTCCCACACAAATGGCAGGAGAGATCTGGAATTTCTGGCAGGACAAAGTCCATGTCCGCGGGGTGTGGAGAAGCACGTCCGAGGCTGATTTCAAAAGCGGACATCCGCTATGGAAGACGCGCTTTGACTTGGATGAGCTCTCTCGGTCTGAACATGCCAACTGGGTGATGGAAGGGTTGAACTGTCTGGAACCAGCAGACCGGATCTGCCTTCTGGGCCTGTCCAATGCGGGCGAAGACGCGCACGAACTGCGAGAATACGACACGACCACCAATGAGTTCGTGCAGAACGGTTTCCGGTTACCAAACGGAAAGCAGGCGGTCGCATGGCTCGATAAGGATACAGTCCTGGTCTCTCGGGACTGGGGCACGACGGATGCCGGTCTGACAACATCAGGGTATCCGTATGTTGTCCGTGCCCTGAAGCGTGGGCAGAGCCTGTCTCAGGCTGAGGAAGTGTTCCGTGGAACCGGTCAGGACATGGAAGTCGTTCCCACTGTCCTGCGGGACGGGCAGGGGCATCAGGTCGTTCTGATCGATCGGCATAAGGATTTTTTCCATAGCGAAGTTGAACGACTGGATCCCGTAACGCTCAAAACAGTCCAACTGCCCATGCCGGAAAAATATGACGGTTTGAGCTATCAGGATGGCCAACTGGTCTTCCATCTGCTCCAGGACTGGCCCACGGCGAAGGGGACAATCCCTGCAGACAGCGTTGTCGCCGTAAATCCAGATCATCCTCACGCCCCTGAGATCATTGTCACCCCGACCAAGCGGCAGACCATCGGGGATGGAATGGATGGTGCTATTGCGGCGACCAAGGATGGTCTGATTGTTGTCATGTATGACAATGTTCAGCCCGTACTGATGCTCTATCGCCGGGGTTCGAACGGCCATTGGTCTGGGCGGAGCATTGAGCTGCCCAAAAACATGGCCGCCAGTATTGTCTCTTCTGATCCCCACAGCTCAGAAGCATACCTCCAGCTCGAAGGCTTCATTCAGCCGCCGCAGATCTGGAGCGTCAACACAGCCAGGCAGAACACCCAGCTTCTCTATAGCCAGCCCGAACTGTTTGATTCATCAAAGCTCACGGTTGAGCAGCTTTTTGCGGCCAGTAAAGACGGAACGCAGGTCCCGTACTTTGTTGTGCATGCGAAAGACTGGACGAAGAATGGTGCCAATCCCACGCTCATGACTGCCTATGGTGGCTTTGGCCTCTCGTACCTGCCTGTCTACCATCCAGACCTTGGGATCACGTGGTTCGAGCGTGGTGGGGTTTACGTGATGGCTAATATCCGGGGTGGCGGAGAGTTCGGCCCAGCCTGGCATGAAGCCGCGCGTCACGCAGGACGCCAGTCTGCCTATGATGACTTTGCATCCGTGGCCCGGGACCTGTTTTCGAGAAACATTACATCGGCCAAGCGTCTGGGTATTCGTGGACGATCCAATGGCGGCTTGCTGATGGGGGTAGAATTCACGCAGCATCCGGAATTGTGGAATGCGACCATCATTGGTGTGCCGCTGCTCGATATGCTGAATTACGAGCATATGGCTGCAGGCGAGTCATGGGCGGCTGAATACGGAAGTGTGTCTACACCTGAAGGAAAAGCATTCTGGGATAAGACGTCGCCACTTCAGGCTTTGAAGCCGGATGTGCATTATCCAACACCATTTATTTTCACTTCGACCCGAGATGACCGTGTTGGCCCTGTGCATGCTCGTCTGTTCGCAGCGCGCCTTCAGGAGCTCCACGTACCCTTCTTCTATTACGAAGATATGGAGGGAGGTCATGCCGGAACCGTCAATGCTGCCGAGGTGGCGCATGAACGGGCCCTGGAAGCAGTCTATCTAAGCCGCAGGCTGATGGACCCACGCTGAGGGGAGGCTTGCCTCCTTGCCGTAACAGGTAAGGGGGCAAGTTCTGAAATCTTTGTGTGATGGCAATAAAAAAAGCCGCGCCCCTAAGGGCTGCGGCTTTTCTCGTCCGTTCAGATAACGGGAAGGACTTTAGAAGCCTTCACGCTCCAGACGCTTGCGCTCCATCTTGCGGGCACGACGAACAGCTTCTGCTGCTTCGCGGGCGCGACGCTCAGAGGGCTTCTCGAAGTGGCGACGCAGCTTCATCTCACGAAACACGCCTTCGCGCTGCATCTTCTTCTTGAGCGCCTTTAGCGCCTGGTCAACATTGTTGTCACGAACGAGTACCTGCACGGTGCCGTCAACTCCTTCTGGGCCCGCCTTTAGCGTCACCCGTGATATGGCAATCCAATTGGGATGGAGCCCTTAACACACTCTTTTGGAGATGTGCAATTCATTCGATGGTGCTTGTGCTGATTTTTATCCATGCGCAATCTGCGGGCGATTTGTGCGTTAACGTTCTGCAACTGATAGAGGAAGCTCATGGCCCTGCTCAAGATTGCCCGTATGGGTCACCCTGTCCTGCACCAGATCGCAGAACCTGTTTCTGATCCAAAATCCCCGGAAATCCGCCATTTGATTAAGGATATGCTGGACACGATGGTCGATGCAAATGGCGCCGGGCTGGCTGCGCCCCAGGTTCATCATCCCTTGCGACTTTTCGTCTATCGCGTGCCCGCAAACCGGGTTTCCGATCCTGAGCAGGCTCTGTTGCCACGTGTTCTGATCAATCCGGAAATTACACCTCTTGGTGAAGAGATGATGGTTTGTGGCGAAGGATGCCTTTCGATTCCAGGTTTGCGAGGCGATGTCCTTCGCCATGCCAAAGTCCATTATCGGGGCCTCGATGAAAATGGAGAAGAGGTTGAAGGCGAGGCAGTTGGGTTCCACGCCAATGTTCTTCAGCATGAGAACGATCATCTGGATGGCATTCTCTACCCGCAACGCATCGAGGATTTCAGCCGCTTCGGGTACGTTGAGGAAATAGTTCGGTGACAATGCGCCTTCCGGACGGACCACCTTCTGCGACCGCACATCTCTATCTTCGTGAAGAGCAGATTCGGCAGTCCTACGAAGCACTCATGCTTGCGTGGCGCAGTCTTAACTCAGAATGCGAGACACTTTTGCGGGAAAACGGCCTGGGTTCTGCGCACCATAGAATTCTTTTTCTGGTCGCAGCCCATCCCGGGATCACTCCCAGCGCTCTGCTTGCCAGCCTAGGGATCACAAAGCAGTCGCTGGGTCGGGCTTTGGGAGACCTGCGTGAGCGAAATTTTCTGGTGCAGGAAGAAGACCGGCATGATCGGCGCAAGCGCCCGCTCAAGCTCACGCCTGAAGGCGAGGCGATCGAGCGACAGCTTTTTCAGCTGATCCGTGATGTCATGACACGGGCCTACAGGGAGGCAGGAGTAACTGCGGTTGAGGGGTTCAAGCGCGTTCTTTCACCTCTCCAGATCGCTCCGGGAGGAGGTTTTCGATGAGTGACGAGCATATTCTTGTTGTCGATGATGATTCCCGCTTGCTCAGGCTCTTGCAGCGGTACCTCGCTGAAAACGGCTATCGTGTCACTACGGCGCAAGATGCCCGTCAGGCTCGCGAAGTGCTGCAATTGATCCAGCCGGATGCCATCGTCCTAGATGTCACAATGCCAGGAGAAGACGGGGTTTCGTTAACGCGGGCACTCAGAGCGGAGGGGCTGTCGTTACCGATTCTTCTGCTTACGGCTCGGGGCGAGCCGGCGGATCGGATCGACGGACTGGAATCCGGGGCGGATGATTATCTGGGCAAGCCGTTCGAACCGAGAGAACTGCTGCTTCGCCTTCGTGCACATCTAAGAAGAATTGTGCCCGCCGTTTCCGCAGTCTCCGAAGTGCCCTCTCTTCTACGGTTAGGCGTGCTGGAGTTCGATGTGCCGCGTGGCCTCCTGACCGGCCCGGACGGGCCGGTCCATCTGACAGGAGGCGAGGCCGCCCTGCTGGGGGTGCTGACCAGTCGCCCAGGGATTGTTATGTCGCGCGAAGACATTGCCAAAGCGCTCGACATGGATGAAATCGGAGAACGTGCTGTGGATGTGCAGGTGACGCGTCTCAGGCGGCGCATTGAGGTCGATCCCAAGGAGCCACGTTTCCTCCATACGGTTCGCGGGAAGGGTTATGTTCTCAAACCCGGGATCTGAAGACCACTGGGGGCGGCTTGATCGTCCGCTAAGGCGTGTTCTTCCGCGCTCCCTTTTAGGGCGGTCCATGCTGATCGTCCTGACGCCGCTGCTTGTCACGCAGGCGATCGTCCTGATTTTGTTTTACGGGACTTATCTGAATGTCGTCTCCCGGCGTCTGTCTGATGGCATCACAGGCGAGGTTTCGCTCGTCATGTCGATGCTGGAGCGGACGCCTGAGCAGGATCGGCGCGAAGCTCTTCTGCGAGATGCGTCTGCACGAACCCAGCTTGAATTCGTTTTTCATCCGAATGCGACTTTAGGGCGCGAAGGGACGAACCATGTTCTCGGTCCCATCGACGATGATTTTGAGCGTGCTCTGCATCAGGGGCTGGGACGTCCCTTTTTTGTGGACTGGTCTGCCGTTCCGGAAACTGTCAGAGTCTCCATTGCTCTGCCTGATGGTGTGCTGGACGTCCTGACGCCTCATAAGAGGCTTAGCATAGGCCCGATCTGGATGTTCGTTGCCTGGGCGTTCAGCAGTTCTGCGCTTCTTTTTGTCATTGCCGCACTGTTTATGCGCAATCAGGTGCGCGCCATTCGCAGGCTCGCTCAGGCAGCTGAGCTTTTTGGATTAGGCCGCGATGAGGGGGCTATCCGCCCTCAGGGTGCGCGTGAGGTGCGTCAGGCCGCTATCGCGTTCAACCGCATGCAGGATCGCGTTAATCGGTTTGTCGCGCAAAGGACGGCGGTTCTGGCGGGGGTTTCCCATGATCTGCGGACCCCCTTAACGCGGCTGCGCCTCAGTATGGCCATGCTCCCGACAAAAGGACGCATTCAGGCTGAAGATCTCCAGCCCGATATTCAGGACATGGTGACGGATATCGAAGATATGGAGCGGCTGATTGGCAGCTATCTGTCTTTTGCGCGTGGAGAAGGATCGGAACGCCCCGTCATGACGGATCTACGATCTCTAATTGATGAGGTTGCTGTGGCTGCCAGACGTGCTGGCGGTCAGGTCTTGGGGGTCGAGGGACGGGAGGGTGTTGAAATACCAGTCCGACCGGATGCGCTGAAGCGTGCGCTCACCAATTTGGCAGACAATGCCAGACGGCATGGGGGTGCCATGAGAATCTCTCTCTGGGAAGGAGAGAGAAGGATCGAGATTACAGTGGAAGATAATGGCCCCGGTATTCCCCCTGATCAGCGGGCGACAATTCTGCAGTCAACACGATCAGGGAGTAACGGCGGAAGCGGTCTGGGGCTGACAATTGTCCGCGACATCATTCATGCCCATGGGGGCACCATCAGGCTGCTTGAAAGCCCACTTGGCGGGCTGGGCGTTCTGCTCAGCCTGCCAAAATAGATGGAAGATCAGGGCAGGCTATTACCTGCACCACCATTGCCGGTACCCTGATTGCCCAGTGGGCCCTGGCTGCCACCAAATGTGCTGCTCATGTTGCTCATTGGGTTGTAACGGCCAACGTTACCCAGCAGCTCCTGAATGACCGACGTCTTGGTGCCCGGCGTTGGGGTTGTGGCGCCCACCATGCCGACGCGAATGGAATCCTTGCGGTTCAGGGTATCCATCTTCCGCAGTACGCCGGAGTTGTCGAAGTTCAGAACCACGACCTGCTGCTTGTCCACCGTTGGGAAGCCCAGCGGCGTTGGAGACGTGATCATGGACACATAGATCCATGTGTTGTCGTCAAAGGTTGCGTGTGCGGTCGGGGAGCCGAGGCTGTCGAGCACGTCAGACCGTGTGCTGGTGCCTGGCACCAGCTGGGCGTAATCGGTCTTCTCGATGAGCGAACCGCGCGGCTCGGGAATCGGGCTGAATACCGAGCATCCTCCCAGAAGGAGCGGAGCACAGGCCAAACCGGTGAAACCGAGGCGTTGCACAAGACGTGTTCTGCTTTTGGTCGTCAGAAAAGATGCGTTATTCATGGAACCGGAAACTATCCTGTGCAAGAGAACCGCTCAACCCTGCGGGTGCCTTAAACGATACCTGCCTGTCAACGATTTCCCCTATGTAACCGGGGATGGAGTGCTCAAATGTCTCATTCTCCCGAATTTTCACGTCGTATCCCCCTGAGTCGGGTAGGGGCAGGAACAGAAGAAACCGTGACGGCAACCCCGCAGGAGCGTGAAGCCCTGGCGCGGCGGTTTGGCATTCCGGCAGTGCATCATCTTGAGTGTCGCTTCGTTCTGACACCTGAAAGCAAGACCGAAATTCTTGCTCAGGGCCGTCTGAGCGCAAAGGTGACACAGGAATGCGTCATTACGGCAGAAAAATTTGACGATGTGCTCGCCGAGACCTTTGTTCTGCGCTTCATTCCGGAATCCCAGATGCCGGAAGATGAATTCGACATCGATTCCATTAATCTGGATGCCCCTGACGACGTTCCGCATGATGGCAAGGCGCTGGACATTGGCGAAGCCGCTGCCGAACAACTGGCCCTGATGCTGGACCCATATCCTCGTCTTCCAGGTGCCGGTCTGGAAAATGCTGTTGACGTGGCCCCTGCGGAAGGGGAAGAAGGGGACGATCAGTCCGAGGACCTGCCTGAGTCAGAGCGTCGCCCAAACCCATTTGCAGCGCTCGTGGGTCTGAAGAACGGGGATAAAAAAGAATAAAATCCCTCGCTTTAGCTTGCGGGTTTGCGTTTGCTCTGCTAGAGCCGCCCGCCTGAACTCGGCGTAAATACGAGACGACGAACAACGGGGCACCGGATGCCGCTGGGAGCGGAGCAAGGGTGCCGACACAGAAGCAGAAAGAGGCATAAAAGCCATGGCCGTCCCTAAAAGAAAGACCTCGCCGTCCCGTGCTGGCATGCGTCGCAGCCACCATGCCCTGCAGGCTGAAGCGCATGCGGAATGCGCGAACTGCGGCGAACTGAAGCGCCCGCACCACGTTTGCAGCCATTGCGGTCATTACGATGGTCGTGAAGTTGTTGCAGCAGGCAAGAGCCTGAAGACGGCCGTCCGCGCCTGATCTCTTCTGCGGATGCTCTGATGGAGTATCCGCATCTGCGATGCTGTCCGGGAAACTGTCTTAATGTCTAAAGCGCCTGTCACGCCTGTTCGTGACGCCGCGGCCCTAGGGCCTTATGCCCTTGCCGTCGACGCAATGGGGGGAGACAGGGCACCGGATATCGTCCTTGCCGGTCTCGAACTGGCGGCTGATCGTCATCCGACAGCCAGACTGCTCCTGATCGGAGATGAGGCGGTTCTAAAGCCGACTCTGGCACGATATCCTAAAGCTGCCCGCATCTGTGACATTCGTCACGCTCCAGCCAGCATTCCAATGGAAATGAAGCCGACCGCAGCTTTGCGCGTTCGTGGCTCTTCCATGCGTCTGGCTATGGAGGCTGTATCTTCTGGTGAAGCCCGTGGCGTTGTGTCTGCTGGAAACAGCGGAGCGATGTTGGCTCTGGCCAAGATTATCGTCAAAGCGCTTCCTGGAATTTCCCGCCCTGCGATGGTTGCTGTGCAGCCCTCTGCGCGCGGTGATACCGTCATGCTCGATCTCGGCGCCAATATCGCGTGTGACGCCCGCAATCTGGTAGAATTCGCCGTCATGGGCGAGGCTTTTGCTCAGGCCGCACTGGGTTTGCCAAAGCCCACAATCGGGCTCCTGAACGTTGGCTCTGAAGACCTTAAAGGTGACGAGAGGCTTCGTCAGGCTGCGGAGCGTCTTCGTGACAGCACACTGGCGGAACAGTTTCACGGCTTTGTTGAGGGGCATGACATTACCGCCGGGACGACGGATGTTGTCGTGACAGATGGTTTTACTGGGAATGTTGCCCTGAAAACAGGCGAGGGCGCTCTTAAGCTGGCTTTCGGTCTGTTGAGGCGCGTCTTCGAGACCAATCTGCTCACCCGTATCGGTTATCTGCTGGTTCGCCCGGGGCTGGAGCGAATGCGGGAATGGATTGATCCACGGCGTTATAATGGCGCTGTTTTTGTTGGGTTGAATGGCGTTGTTGTGAAATCTCATGGTGGCGCAGATGGCGAAGCTTTTGCCTCAGCCGTCGATATCGCAATGGATGCCGTAACCCATAACCTGAACGACAAGATCCGTGCCCGCCTGGATCAGCTCGGTATGCTTGGAGCTGATCCAGCTTCTGCTGCTGCCAGCACGGTCGCCCCAGAACCTGTGAGCTGAGAAACTTTATGTCCGGTCCCCTTCGTGCCCGCCTGACAGGCGTGGGTGGCTATCTGCCGCGCACGATTGTCACGAATGACGATCTCGCTCAGAAGATCGAAACATCCGACGAGTGGATCCGGGCACGCACGGGTATCACGCAGCGTCACATCGTTTCAGGGGATGAGACGACGGCGTCCATGGCCGCTGCCGCGGCGCGTCAGGCTCTTGAGCAGGCCGGTGTAAGTGCTGACGACATTGACGCCATCATTGTGGCAACCTCCACGCCAGATCAGGTTTTCCCCGCGGTGGCAACACAGGTGCAGGCCCTGCTCGGAATTACCAAAGGGTTTGGCTTCGACATCAGCGCTGCATGTTCGGGGTTCGTCTATGCGTTGGCCTCAGCAAATTCGTTCATTCAATCCGGGTTGGCCAAGAAAGTTCTCGTGATTGGGAGCGAGGTCTTTTCTCGACTGCTGGATTGGAATGATCGCACAACCTGCGTTCTGTTCGGGGACGGCGCCGGCGCGGTGCTTCTGGAAGCAGGGGCTCAGGAAGGTGAGGGCGTTCTCTCGACCCATCTTCATTCTGATGGTCGATCTGGGGACATTCTGTACGTTGACGGGGCAGTAGGCTGCGCAGGCACGACTCAACATCTTAAAATGCTTGGGCGAGAAGTGTTTCGTCATGCGGTTGTTAAGCTTTCCCAGGCTGTTGATGAAGCACTGGAAGCCAACAACCTGACGGGGCAGGATATTCAGTGGCTTGTACCGCATCAGGCCAATCTCCGTATTATTGACGGTATGGCCAAAAAGCTGGCTCTTCCCGCCGATCGTGTCGTGGTGACAGTGGACCGTCATGCTAACACGTCTGCCGCTTCCATCCCGTTGGCTCTGAATGAAGCCGTCAGAGACGGTCGTATCCAGAAGGGCGATCTTGTTCTGATGGAAGCGCTGGGTGGCGGTTTAACCTGGGGTTCCGCGCTCGTCCGCATGTGAGACGGCGCATTGTCTTTCAAGGTTAACGATTGATTCCTTTGACTGTTCTGAACGTCATGATACGCATGTGTCATGAGTACAGTCACGCGCGCGAATCTTGTCGAGCACATCTATAGCCGTGTTGGGCTGTCCCGGCACGATTCCTCCATGATTCTGGAAAGTGTGTTGGAGAAAATTTCCTCCACACTTGAAGCAGGTGAATCCGTGAAGCTGAGCGGCTTCGGGACCTTCTCTGTCCGCCAGAAGGGAGAACGCATCGGGCGAAATCCCAAGACCGGGGTTGAGGTTCCAATCTTGCCTCGCGCTGTTTTGGTGTTTCGGTCTTCGCAGCTTTTGCGGGACCAGATGAATGGCGTGGAAAGCCATGCTGGCGATGTGGACGACGCAGATGATTGATACCACTTCGAACAATAGCGCTGATCTCTCCGACGATAATCTGGCTGATTCTGGGGCTGGAAAAATCAAAAAGGGCCCGGACGCTTACAGAACCATCAGCGAGGTCGCGGAAGAGCTCCATATTCCGCAGCATCGACTGCGTTCATGGGAAACTCTCTATCCGGGTGTGAAGCCATTTCGTGGGGAAAGTGGGCGCCGTTATTACAGCCCTGAACACGTCGAGACGCTTCGTCTTATTTCCGATCTTCTCTACGTACAGGGCTATAAGGGCCAAGGCGTTCTGCGAGTTTTAAGAGAAGAAAAAGCTAGGAAATCTCTAGAAAATCGCACTGTTTCTCCTAAGGCAGAGGAGAATATTGCGAGTGTTCATGCAGCGCCCGCTCCAGTTGAGGGTCCAGTTTTAGGAGACGCTGCGGACGATATTATCTTTCCCGAAGCTCCGGCAGTACCAGAGATCTCTGGTGCTCCTGAACTGAGAGAAGAGAGTGTCGCCGTTGGTGAGACGTCGGTGCTTCACGACGAAGAAGACGTATCGCTTTCAGAGTATCCCGAAACTCTTGAACCTGAAGAAAAGGCGGATCAGGTGCTTGACGAGTGTCTGACGGGAAGGACATTCGCCGAAGCCGAAGCCGAAGCCGAAGCCGAAGCCGAAGCCGAAGCCGAAGCCGAAGCGCCTTTCTCAATTTATGACACAGAAGAAGTTCTGGTTCTGCAGGATGCGAATCAGCACCTTGCTGCCTCCGTCAGGCATCTGGATGCAGAAAACGAATTTTTGCGTTCTGAAATGAAGGAAATTCTGGAAGAACTTCAAATTTTGAGAAGTCTTCTTCCGGTATAGGGCAGATGCCCCATTGCGGTGATGAGTTTGCGCTGCTAAACCACCGCCACCGCAGGACGAACGGGCAGTAGCGCAGCCTGGTAGCGCACCAGTCTGGGGGACTGGGGGTCGTGGGTTCGAATCCCGCCTGCCCGACCAGTCCTGCGGTAATTACCTTAAAAAATGATGGTATTATAAAAGGCCTTTTCAGGCCTTTTTCTTGTCTGTGCGCTCTTCTGTCCAGAGCGTCCACAGCAGATGGAGTGCGGCCATAATTGCTGGTCCAAGGAACAGGCCGAGAAGGCCCCACGTTTCTGCTCCGCCTAGAATGCCAAGCAGGACCCAAAGGAACGGCATCTTGGTGCTGCCGCCGATTAAAACCGGGCGGATAAAATGGTCGGCTACAAAAATTACAACGGAGCCCAGAGCCATCACGACAATTGCGCCAATCATGCTGCTTTTAGCCAACAGCAAGAGAGCGACCAGTCCGACTGTTGGCCAAGCGAGGAAAGGTATCATGGCTGCCACGGCCGTGAGCATGGCAAAGAGCAGGGGCTGGGGGGCGCCTGTAAGCATATAGGCAGCTCCCATGATTGCCCCTTCTCCCAGACCAACCAGCACAAGCCCTGCGAGTGTTCCGTGAACGGATGAGATCATCTGTTTGGCAAGGCTTTCGCCTTGTTCACCAAACAACCGATGGGAGCCCACTAGCCCCTTACGAATCACGTAATCTCCATCCTTCAGCAGGAAGAAGAGCGTCAGTAGAGAGAACGCAAAAAGTGTGCCGCGGCGTGCGACCTGCGACCCAACTTGCTTTGTCATCTGCATACCATGAGCGACATCGACTGAGTGGAGCAGGTGGGACAGCCGTTGTGGGCTGGTCATGTGGTTTTGCCACCACGTGGTTGCCTGCGTGGACACGAATGGAAGACGCGGGACCCATTCGGGCATTGGAATGCCGTTATTCCGCACGTCCTCAATCCATTCCAGCGCGCTCCTGATTTCATCGGCAAGTTTGACGCCAACGAGAGAAACCGGGACCAGAAAAATCAGAGCAACAACAAGGGTGAAGCTCATCGGCAGCCAGTCATTGCGGCCAAACCGACGCTCAGCGCGCTGGTAAAGCGGCCAAAGGGAAATGGCGAACACGCATCCCCATAACAAAGCCGGAAGAAAATTTTTCAGTGTGTAAAGACCGATAGCCACGAAAAAGAGGGCCAGAAACCCCCGTGCCCGACGCTGTATGGTTCCGGTGGAATCCGAGGCTTCCACCGGAATGACTTCAGGGGAACGAGGAGGAAATTGATCGGTCATGGGGGTCCTGAAAATAGTGGCCGGAAATTATGGCTGATGCGCTATCCGTCCGCGCACTGGCGAAGTGTTTGCACCATGTCCGTAGGTTCTCAGTTGAACAGCGAGCATCCGGATTGGATGGTGAGGCCCACAGCCTGTTGGGAGAACTGTTGCCGGTAAGCGGCCTGAATTGCACGTAGATTGTGCTGAAGGTTCTTGTCGGGAGGTGTCACAACCCAGAGAATTCTGGACGGTTCCCTGCCTACCACATGGGTCACAGTATTCATCCATTGCCCATCAGCCCTGAAAACTGTCAGGCCGCTCGGGAAATAGGGGGTAATTTCGGATGTAACGAATGTCTGCCATTCATCATCTGTTATGGGCAGTCCGCCGGGACGCGTCTGCCCGAACATCATTCTGATCTGCAATGTATCCTGAGCACGCATTTCGCGGCAGAGGTCGGGCGTGACACTCACCGGGACGACGCAGCCTCCCAAAAGGGGAAGCGAAAGGAACAGGGCAGTGAGACCGAGGTTTTTCATGAGTGTGTTTGTGCCAGTGCATTTCTAAGGATGGTACATTCGCTGGAAGTGAACAGGCCCCGCCGGATAAACAGATCGATCAGAACGAGATTGACGTTGAACTTGAAGTCATCAGTATCTCGGACGAGAGAGAATGCATCCGCTAGCGGTATCAGATGAAAACTCTCAACTTCACCATCTTCTGCTACTGGGACAAAATCTTCTGGCAGGATCAGGTCGTAGCAGTGAAGAACATCTCTTCTAAGCCCTTCAGGGCGGTCCATGGCGTAGTGCAGTCGGCTGACGGGCACTGCGCGGCGGGATAGCTCTTCCGGGATGCCAGCCTCTTCCTGAGCTTCCTTGATAACGGTCATCTGTGGGTCAAGCCCGGCACTCATGCCGCCGGCGACCAGATGGTCCAGTTTTCCAGGATCAAGACGCTTGGACATACTCCGACAGGCGATCCATAGCATTGTGCCTGTGGAATGCTCTACGAGGCCATTCATATGGATGCCTTCTGCCGCCACTCCCAGAACCGGAATGGCGCCCCGGTCAACACGTCCAATGACATGACCTTGCGCGTTGCGAACGTCGAAGGGCTCATCATGCGAAGCATACACGCCCTGTCTGGCAAGAGTTTGGGAGAGGGGAAACAAGTCCTCTCCTGACGCAACGCCAAATTTTTCCTGTGTTTTTAATCCTAAAGATTCAAGCTGGAGGGACGTTTCCGGGGAAATCCATCCAATCTGCTCGTGAGCACAAAAAAACGGGCGCCGTCCGCCGGGAAGGCGTGCGCTATTGCAGGCCTCTATATGTCGGAGGAACGGATCAAGATTCGGGAATGGAGACTTTTCTAGCACAATCGAAAGTTTCGCATGCGCGCGAGCGATTGCAAAGCGGAGCCTCTCTTTCTCATAGTCTGGCATGTCAAAGAAACACGATTCGAAATCGGAAAGCCTGTCTCTCAAAGAACTCTGGAAAAAAATTCGTCCTGAAAACCCTGGCCGTACGGCGTTCTGGGTCGGGGTGGCGATGGTTCTGCTTCTTGTAGAAAGCGGGACGACAGTTGCGACCCCCTGGCTATTCAGTCGGATGGTGTCGGCGTTGTCAGAGCATCAGGCGCTGCTGGCTGTCCCGTTCTGGTTAATTGGCCAGTACGCGATCATCCGTGTTGTTGCGGGGCTATCGACGCCGCTCCGTGAAATGCTGATTGCTCCTATTGAAGCTGACCTGCAAAGGCGTGTTGCGCTGGTGGGGTTGGAGCATCTTCACGCCATGAGCGTCCGGTTTCACCTTGACCGGCAGACGGGAGCTCTCACGAGGACACTGGATCGTGGCTCGGATGCGATTGGCACACTGCTCAGTCTTGTCCTCTTTAACGTTCTGCCAAACACCATCGAACTGTTGATGACGCTTTTCGTCGTGTTTCGGATCTTTGACTGGCGGTATGTCGTGGTGGCTGTCGGCGGGATCGGCGTTTACGCAGCTGTATCGTATGTTTTTACGCGTATGCGAATGACAGCTCGGCGTGCGCGGAACACAGCCAACAGTCAGGCACAATACCAACTCGTTGACAGTATGCTGAACTTCGAGACAGTCCGCAGTTTTGCCAACAGTCATCAGGAAATTCTCCGCTACGACCGGTCGCGTGTCGCTCTAAAGAACGCTGAAATTCGTTTGAAACGATTGGTCGGCCTTTCCCAGATGGCGCGAAGCCTGCTAATTGCGGGCGCAACCGCGGTCATATTGTTGCTGGCCGCTCATGACATCGTGCAGCATAGGATTGGTGTCGCGCAGTTCGTTCTGATCGGTAGCTACCTTCGAGGGCTCTATAGTTCTGTAGGAGCGCTGAATTACGTCAGCGCGGGCTGGAGAAATGCCCGGGTAGATCTTGAGAACTACCTTGAACTCCTTGGTACGCACTCAGAAATTGTTGAGGCGAAAAATCCAGCACCCTTGCCCGCCAAGCTCGCGACAGGTGGTCCTGCTGCGATCAGGTTCGAGCATGTTTCCTTCAGTTATGATCCGTCCCGCGAAATCCTGCATGATATTAATCTGGATATTCCGGCGGGAACATCTCTAGCAATCGTCGGGCATACGGGCTCAGGAAAATCAACGATCGGGCGTCTGTTGACCCGCGCTTATGATCCGACATCGGGCTCTATCTTTATTGACGGGAAAAACCTGCGGGATGTGGCGCTGGAAGATCTGCAACGAGTGATTGGAACCGTCCCGCAGGACACGGTTCTGTTCAATGCGGGAATTGGCGAAAATATTGCCTATGGAGATCCTTCTGCTCCAGAAGCGGCTGTCGAACTTGCGGCCGCCCGTGCGCAAATTCATGACTTCATTAATGAGCTGCCAGAAAAATATGACACAGTCGTGGGAGAGCGTGGGCTGAAGCTCTCAGGGGGCGAAAAACAGCGGGTCGCAATCGCGCGCGTGCTCCTCAAAGACCCCAGAATTCTTCTTCTGGATGAAGCAACAAGTGCCCTCGATACGTGGACAGAAGCCGCGATACAGCAGGAATTGCGCGCGCTTTCTCTGTCCCGAACAACGGTGATCGTTGCGCACCGTCTATCTACCATTCAGGACGCTGATCAGATCGTCGTGCTGGATGCCGGAAGGGTGGTCGAACGTGGAACACACACGGAATTGCTGCAAAAAGACGGCTATTATGCAAGAATGTGGTCGGTTCAGGCGGGAGAAGCGGTCATGAGGGCTTGACGAAAGCCCTCTCGTTCGCGATAAGCCGCGCCTGATTTACGGAACGCGCCGGGCCTCCGCTGTCCTGCGTCATCCAGCATCGAGGAAAGTGCTACCATGTCTCGCCGTTGCCAGGTCACGGGCAAGGGCGTGCTGACGGGCAATAACGTCAGCCACGCCAATAACAAGTCCCGCCGTCGTTTTCTCCCGAATCTGCAGGAGACCACGATGATCTCCGATATTCTTGGTTCTTCAGTGCGCATGCGCCTGTCCACCAACGGTATCCGTACGATCGAGCACAATGGTGGGCTGGATTCGTTCCTGCTGGGAACGCCAAACCGCAAGCTTCCTGAAGAAGCTCAGGTCATCAAGCGTCGTATCCTGCGTGTTCAGGAGCGTAAGGCTGCACAGACAGCCTGAGAAATCTTTCCGGCTTCGGCTGGTTCATAAAGATTACTCTTGAAAACCATGGCGGTCTGGGTCATTCAGCCGCCACTGGGACAAATCAGGTTCGGCTTTAACGAGCCGCAGCGGAGGTGTTTCAGTCCAGACTGAAACACCTTTTATTGTTTTTTGGAGGTTCTCCGTGTCCGAAAGCGTTCAGGAAGCCAAATCGGCTCTCTCGAAGATCCGCAATATCGGTATTACCGCTCATATCGATGCTGGTAAGACCACCACGACCGAGCGCATCCTGTACTACACGGGTGTCTCCCATAAGATCGGTGAAGTGCACGACGGTAACACCACCACCGATTACATGGCGCAGGAGCGTGAGCGCGGCATCACCATCACGTCCGCTGCCGTGACGTGTGAGTGGAACGACCACCGCATCAACATCATCGACACCCCGGGCCACATTGACTTCAACATTGAAGTGAATCGCTCGCTCCGCGTGCTCGATGGCGCCATCTTCGTGATTGAAGGTGTGGCTGGCGTGCAGCCGCAGTCCGAGACCAACTGGCGTCTTGCTGACCGCTACAACGTGCCGCGCATCATCTTCATCAACAAGCTCGATCGTACGGGTGCAGACTTCTACTACGCTTTCAGCACGCTGAAAGAGAAGCTGGATATCGTTGCAGTTCCGCTGCAGCTGCCGATCGGTGCTGAAGAAAACTTTGTTGGCGTTGTCGATCTCGTTGAGATGCGTGCGATCGTGTGGGAAGGCGGCGAACTTGGCGCCAAGTTCCACTATGAAGAGATCCCGGCTGACCTGAAGGAAAAGGCTGAGGAAGCTCGCCAGACCCTGCTCGATACCGCTCTTGCCGTGGATAACGACGCCATGGAAGAGTACTTCGAGAAGGGCGACGTTGACATCGCTACGCTGAAGAAGTGCATCAAGAAGGGTGCAATCTCCGGCGAATTCCGTCCCGTCATGTGCGGTACGGCGTTCAAGAACAAAGGCGTTCAGCCGCTGCTCGATGCAGTTATCGACTATCTGCCGGCTCCGGACGAAGTTGAAGGCATCCGCATTGCTCCGCCGGAAGGCGAAGAGGTTGACGAAGACTTCCTGCCGATCGTTCCGGTTGACCCGGACGGCAAGTTTGCTGGCCTTGCGTTCAAGATCATTTCCGACAAGTACGGCACGCTGACCTTCGTTCGCGTCTATCGCGGCGTTCTGAATGCCGGCGACACGATCCTGAACACGACCAAGGGTCACAAGGAACGCGTTGGCCGCATGTTCCAGATGCATGCTGACAAGCGTCAGGAAGTGAAGTCCGTTGGTGCGGGTGACATTGCTGCGTTCGTTGGTCTGAAGGACACGGTCACGGGTGATACGCTGGCGGATGCCGCTGATCCGGTGGTTCTGGAGCGTATGCAGTTCCCGGTTCCGGTTATCGACATCTCTGTCGAGCCAAAGACCAAGGATGGCGTCGAGAAGATGACGCTGGCACTGCAGAAGCTGACGGCTGAAGATCCTTCCCTGCACCTTAAGACCGATCAGGAAACGGGTCAGACCATCCTTTCCGGCATGGGTGAGCTTCACCTGGACATCATTGTTGACCGTCTGCGTCGTGAATACGGCGTTGATGCCAACATCGGTGCACCTCAGGTGGCCTATCGTGAGACGATCACGAAGCCGCACGTTGAGACCTATACCCACAAGAAGCAGTCTGGTGGATCGGGTCAGTACGCTGAAGTCAAGATCGAGTTCGCTCCGTCTGACAAGCCGGACGAGATCATCTTCACCAACAAGGTCGTCGGCGGTACTGTTCCGAAGGAATATATCCCGGCTGTCGAAAAGGGTATCCGCATGCAGAGCACCACGGGTGTTCTCGCTGGCTTCCCGACGGTGGACTTCCAGTTCACGCTGCTTGACGGTAAGTACCATGACGTTGACTCGTCGGCTCTGGCCTTCGAGATCGCCGCCAAGGCTTGCTTCCGTGAAGGCATGAAGAATGCCGGTCCGGTGATTCTTGAGCCGATCATGGACGTGGAAATCACGACGCCGAACGATCATGTCGGTGATGTTGTTGGCGATCTTAACCGTCGCCGCGGCATCATCCAGAGCCAGGAAACGTCTGGTTCGACCGTGATGATCCGTTCCCAGGTGCCGCTGAAGGAAATGTTCGGCTACATTTCCCATCTGCGTTCTGCAACGAAGGGTCGTGCATCCTTCACCATGCAGTTCCACCACTACGAGGCTGTTCCTCGTAACGTGGCTGAAGAAATCATGGCGAAGTCCGCCTGATTTTTTCACCTCGGTGAGACATCTGACCCCGCCAGAGCAATCTGGCGGGGTTTTTTGTCCCTATATTCCATAAAGACGCACCAATACCCCTGCCTGAAGCACAGGCGTCGGTTATTGCTATCGTCTCCATGAATAGTGTTCTGCTTGCAGAGTGTTTCTCGCCTTGCCTGGTGTTCTTCTGCGAGCGCCAACGCTCAGAAACACCGGCTTTTACGAGCTCTTGATCTGGTGCAGGCTGTCCCAGCAACCAAGCCGCAGAGTGCACACGAGTTTTCGATCGAAGGCTCCGACAAGGCTCGTGTGCACATAGGCTTGCCTGATGACACATAAAAAAAGGCGATGAAAGGTTGCCCCTCCGTCGCCTTTTCTGAAAACGCTTGAGATCAGTGCAGATTGTCTGTCCGGCGGATAAACGCTGCGACATTGTCATGAAGCTGCTGCAAGGCTGCCGGGTCTACGTAGACCATGTGTCCGGACGAATACTGAGCGTATTCGATGTTCTTCTGAAGGCTGGTAGCCATCGGAAGATGCTTCATCTCGTAAATACCTTCATAGTAAGGCGTCGCGAGATCGTAGTAGCCACCGTTCAGCATCACATGCAGGTTTGGGTTCGTCTTGATTGCCATGGCAAGGTCGCTCATGACATTGGGAACGCCCTTGGGCTGGTAGCCGTGTCCTGGCTGGGTGTGTTTGTTGTCCCAGTTTCCTTCGGGATTGAAGAGGCGGTAGGTTTCGTCTGTGCCGTACTTCAGAGTGTTCCGCACATAGTCATTGAAGACCGAAACATAGGCAGAGCTGATAGCGCTGGACTGCGGATCGTAATCTGCTTCCTTCGTCATCGGATCAAGCGTCGGGCTGGAATACCGCGTATCGAGACGACCTGTTGCCATTCCCGTTGCAGCCTGAAGCTGCTGTTCGAACTGGCCGCCGTTCACGCGGAGATCAGAGCGTAGAATATAGTCCACCGGCAGGCCAGTGTAGGTGTGGAGCTTCTCTGCAATAGCCTGACGCTCGCTTTCCGGCAGGTCTGCTCCCTGACGGAGGGCAACGGTATAATCCGCCACAGCAAAATGCTCGACTTCCTTCAGGAAGGCCTTCAGGTCCGGGTGCTGCTGTGGCAGGCAATGATGATACCACGCCGTTGCAGCATAAGTGGGTAGAGCGAGAACATACGGGTCATCAACGCCAGGGTTGAACTGCGGTGCATCAGCGCTGTTGTCGTAATTCAGGATCTGGGAGAGCAGGATGACACCATTGAAATCGATGTTCTCTTCCTGCTCCAGATCATTGATGACGACTGCGGAGCGCATGGTGCCGTAGCTTTCGCCAAACAGGTATTTGGGCGAATTGTAGCGGTGGTACTTTGCAAGAAACTTCGAGATGAAGTGGGTGAACGCCTCTCCGTCACCGTCGACACCAAGGAACTCCTTGGCTGCATCCTTGCCCGCAATGCGCGAGAAGCCGGTTCCCGGCGCATCGACAAACACAACGTCAGACACGTCCAGTAGAGACTGGGGATTGTTGATCAGAGCGTAAGGTGCGGCGGGAAGATGCTGGTCACCGGGGGTGTTGACGCGGCGTGGCCCGAACGTGCCCATATGAACCCAGACAGACGCCGACCCCGGCCCGCCGTTATACAGGAAGGTAATAGGACGTTTCGCTGATGGAACCCCATCCTTGAAGTAGGCGGTATAGAACATCGATGCGACAGGTGGGTTCTTGTCGCTATCGTCTTTGCCGGCTTCAACCTTGATGCCGCGTTTGGTCAGAACCTCATTGGAATCATTGTACTCTGACCCGTGCACGAGAATGGTCCCGGCAACAGCCTGATAAGGAATGGTCGAGCCATCCACGACTACCGTGCCGCGTGTAACGCTGTCGGCATTGGGGGCAGGAGTATCCTTGGCGGGTTCAGCGGCAAGAGCGGGTGTTACCATCATGGCAACACCCAGGAAGAGAGCCTTGCGAAGCATTCAGAAGGGCCTTGTGTTAAGTGTTCTGCCCTTCTCTAAACGCATAGCTGACTTGCAGACAAGCCAGATGTTATAATGTTTCGTTCTTAACCGAATGCACGGTTCGTATGCATGATCGCCACGCCGATTTCCCGTAGCAGGTTGAACGAGCGTTCCAGCGGCTGGAAAATTTCCCGGTGTTCCCGCGCAAAGCCACTTTCTTCTCCTGCGTCGCCCGGCTCGCCGAAGTCGAGATTGGCCACGCTCGGGCCAGAGACCGGGAAGAGGTCATCCAGCAGATGCAGGGAGCGCGGGATATCCAGACACAGGATCAGGTTGGTGATGGAATCACGTGTCAGGCTATTGCGCGGGCCAAAATAGGGAATGCGCGTAGACAGAACCCACAGGCGATCAATCAGTGCAAAGCGGATGGCGTGCAGCAACTTTTCGCGGGGCTCCATATGCGGTGCATCGGGCCACGCGGCGCGTAGGGCAATATGATCCGTCTGGATACGGCGGAACATTGCCGGTGCGCTCGTCCAGAAGCGTAGAACTTCCAATCCATGGGAAATGGTCAGGAAATTCTGACGCTCTTCTTCGTCCTGCGCCTTGGAGGCCCGATCCAGCCAGGTTCCCGGATCAAGCTGACGTATTGTTGCGCGCAGGACTTCCAGATCGGAGTGAGCCAATGCCTGCCGCGCAAAGTCCATGGCTTCGCGGAAACGTGGCGAACTGGTGACAAACTGCTCGAATGTTTCCGGATGACGCTGCGCCGCACTTCCAAGTCCGTGCAGCACATTGGCCCACCAGCCAAGCTGCTGAAGGATGGCATTGTTCGGGATAGCGCGCAGCTGACTTGGATGCGTGATGCGCGTCACTGTAGCGGCGTCAGACTGACGTGCGGACGGACGGGAGCCTGTCTTGTCGATCAGGGATGGCCCGAAAGCACTCAAGAGTGCTGCATATCCCGGATCGTTGACCAGAGCGCCCATGTCCAGCGCAATGGTCGAAAAGAAGTCTGCTGCAAAATCCGGGCGTTCATAGACGGGATCATTCACGCTCGTCGGAACGTGCGCCACATGCTCGGCCAATGTCGCAATCGTGGAGGCTGCAATGCTTCCCGTTCCGAACAATGTATAGCCGTCACCACCCTGGAATGCGGTTTCTACACGGCAGCCGACACCTGCATTCTGAAACGCAATCCGCGTTCTTGCCGGAGAAAAATAGTCCAGACGCTGACGGAGGCTGAAAGGATGGGCGCCGCGGCCGATGCTTTCGCCGTGAGTGTCGAAAAGCGTGAGGGCAACGTCCTCGAGATCATGTTCTTTCAGCAGGTCCAGCGTCCGCATCCGCAGGCGCTCAACCAGATTCGTGGCGGCTAACTGCCCGACATAACGACCCGAGTCCGAATAACCGAACTGCAGGGATAGTCTGCCGTTCGCACGCAGATAATCCCGCCAGTGTGGGGAGCGGAACGCTTCCTCAAGGATGGTCTCTCCGTTTTCGAGTGCGCTTTCCGTCTCGAAAAGGGGAGAAATTTCGATCTGATGATCCTGAATGCCAAACAGGCGGGCTAGCCACAGCGTGGCCAGCAGCGTGTATCCGCTTTCTGTTTCAGCAATAAGGAAACGGATGGGGGACCCAGTGTCAATGTGCTTGAGAATCTGCGCCATTGTCATCATCAGGCGCGCGGCCGATGCCGGCTCGACGAGCAGAGAGCCAAAATCGACATGGCGTGCGGTCAGATCATCGAGCGCATCGTTGATCCGAGACAGCAGCACGCGCCGGCGGGACGGAAGAGCCGGGTCATCCGTCAGGCCGAGGCGCGTTCTGGCAACGTTATAGATTTGAGCGGCATTCAGGCGCGTGTGGATGTGCGCAATGCCAAGCCCGTGGCTCATGAACCCGGCCCGGAGCGTGCGCAGACGGAGGGCATCTGAAGCTTCCAGTCCCGATGCGGCATCCCGGAAGAAGGGCTGGAGCTCTTTCGCGTCCAACAGGGCTTTTTCCCGATGTGCGATCAGGGTCTGTGCAAAGTCGCGAATGTCTTCGGGGGTAGCACTTTTGCTTCTCGGACATGCAGCATGTTGTGTCCGGACCGCTTCCATGGCGCGGCGAACACGCATCGCCAGTGACGTATCCTGAAGGCGGAGTTCAGTCAGGCCCGATTCAAGACGTTCAAGCTGCGCAAGTTTGAGTTCCAGACGGATGCGAATTGTGTCCCACCAGCCAATGTCATTGCGCCCGTCTGTATCAAAACCGACCCAGCTTGCGAGAATGATGGGTGAGGGATCCACATGATCCGCCTCGTTCGCCCACCGGGATGTCATTTTTTCAATGAGAGATGTCGTGAGCTCATCAAGGGCATCGCGGCCACGCAAAACGGCAGCCAGGGCGAGGGACTGCTCATCGGCAAGTGTCGGCGGTGCCGACCGGCGATGTGTTGTCAGGCATGGGAGAGGCGCTTCCGGATTGGAGGCACGTTCGGCCATGAGCGCATAGACGTGGTCAGCCAGAGCAAATGTCGGGTGAGCTGTAAAGACAGCAGCAATTGCTGGTTTGGTCAGGGCTTCCGGCGACGGTGCCTGCTCGACCAGTTTGGCAGCAACCTGCTTCAGACGCTCTGTCGGGTCCGCATCTTCAAGACCGACATATTGGCGAAGATGAGCGGCACGCTGCGAAAAATATTCGTCCCGCAAGGTTCGAACTGTGTGTTCCAGCTCCTCGATTTTCTCACCTTTTCCGATGGACAGTTCATCACCAATGGAGGCAATCAGATCACTAAGACCGTTGCGTTCCTGTGTCAGGCGCGTGGTCATGGCGTCGATGCGGTCGGAAAGGGATGTGTCGTGCCGGGAGGCGCAGTCAGACATCGGGAGCAGTCTCGCTTCTGCGGAAGGTAAATTGAAAACGGGCAAGTTATGTTCCATGCCCGGCCTGTGAGCGCAACCTTGTTGCGGACGCGACAGTGCGTCCGGATGATGCTATCGGAGGCTTCATGCGTCCGGATATGAAGAAAGATGTCAGTCAGGCCATTCCGCAGAAGGGGTCTTCGCCAACCAGATTGGCCGGAGGCCTTTTGGTCGGCATGGGCGCGGTTGCCACAGGCACGACCTATTTGGCGGCGAGACATTTCCACGATGATAGCCTGGCATTAAACGTGCTTCGGGCAGGCTCACGAGCCGGCGTTGTTGGAGGCTTGGCAGACTGGTTTGCTGTGACTGCCCTGTTTCGACATCCGATGGGGCTTCCTATTCCTCATACGGCTATCCTTCCCAGACAGAAGGTGCGGTTAGGGCAGGCGTTGGGCCGGTTTGTGTCTGGTCAGTTCTTTACGGATGCCGACGTTCATCGGGCCCTCTCCAAGATTGATCTGCCAGGTTTGATCGCGGACGCTCTCAGCGAGCCATCTACCCGACAGACACTTGTCGCCACGCTGCGCGCCAGTATCCCCAGCCTGTTTGATCGCCTTGAGGACGGTCGGGCGAGTGCTGCTCTATCGCGCGCGCTGCCGGTCCTGCTCAATGGTGAGGAAATCGCGCCACTCGTCTCTCGCGCCATGAGGGCGATGGTGGACAGTGAGATGCATCAGGAAGTGCTCTCTTTCCTTCTGGTAAAGCTCAAGGCCACCGTCGCTGCCAAGGAGGGTGATCTGAGGCAGTTCGTCGAGGAGCGGGTGCGTGAGCAGGGGGGGCGCTTCCTCGGCTGGGCCATTGGAGGATCGGTTGCCAATCGGGTTCTGACGGCTCTTCAGGCTGAAATTGAACGGATCGACCCGATGGACTCGGATATTCGGCATGGCTTCACGACGTGGGTGCGGGCTGAAATCGATCGGATGGAAACGGATCCGGATCGCCGACAGGATCTGACGCGAGCGATTGGCTCAGTTCTCACGCATTCCAGCCTAAAGGCCTGGAGCGGCGAACTCTGGGAGCGCGTCCGCCGGATGGCAGAAGAGGATTGCGCAAAAGAGGACGGTTGGAGTGCCTCTGTTCTGGATACGGCGATTACCGGTCTGGCAACGTCCATGCGTGAAAATGATCCGCTGAGAGAGCGCATCAACACCACCGTGGAACGCATGGTCTCGAAGCTGCTTCCTGGCGTCAGAGACAAGCTCTCCGGGTTTATCGCCAATGTCATGGCAGGATGGGATGGCGATGACCTTGCGCGCCGTCTGGAAGCACGTGTAGGGCGGGATCTGGCCTATATTCGCGTTAACGGGACTGTCGTCGGGTTTTTGGCTGGAGCTGGCCTTGATCTGATCTCCCGCCTGTTTTTCGGTGTCTGAAGAGGTTATAACTCCGTTTAAGACATCACAAACTTCTTGACCTTTGTGACAGCATGGGTCATCTGGAACCTAATCAGGACTTCATAAGTCTTGAATGAATGTAATGTGAGTGTGCAAGCTATGCTGAGGCTCTCCAAACTAGCCGATTATGCCACCGTCCTCCTTGTCCACCTCGGACAGCACGAGGGTCTGGCAACAGCCGCCGCGCTGGCAGGAGAGACCGGAGTACCCGAGCCAACCGTTGCAAAGCTGCTTAAGGGTTTGGCTTCGAGCGGACTCGTCATCTCTCATCGAGGGGCCCGTGGCGGTTACCGTTTGGCAGGTGCGCTGGAAGAAATTACGATCGCCACGGTTATCGCCGTTGTTGATGGTCCGATTTCGATTACAGCCTGCTGCGACGGTCGGGAGTGCGAACATAGCTCCCTGTGTGGCCTTTCGGGGCAATGGGACATGGTGAATGACGCCATTCTCCGAACGCTCAACAGTATTACGCTTGCGGATATGGACCGACATTCCGTTCTACATAGCGGGAAGGAGCCCAAGGAGCCTTCTCTCGACACTACCGGCGCCGGGCCAGTCCCCGTGGCTGATCCGGTCAACTGAGGACACCAAATCATGCCAGCTGTGACGGAGACCCGCGAGACAGTCGAAAAGCTCGCGAAGTCCAGTTACGAGTGGGGCTTCGAGACTGATATCGAAATGGATATCGCTCCCAAGGGCCTGAATGAAGATACGGTTCGCCTGATCTCGGAGCGTAAGAGAGAGCCTGAGTGGATGCTGGAATGGCGTCTCAAGGCTTTCCGCATGTGGCTGGAAATGAAAGAGCCTGAATGGGCCAAAGTCAGCCACCCTCCGATTGATTATCAGGATGCGCATTACTTCGCTCAGCCTAAGAAGAAGCCTGGCCCGAAAAGTCTGGATGAAGTCGATCCCGAGCTTCTCAAAACCTATGCCAAGTTAGGCATTCCGCTGCATGAGCAGGCGTTGCTGGCTGGTGTAGAAGGTGCTGAAGATCAGAAGCGTCTGCCTGTTGCCGTTGACGCTGTTTTTGACAGCGTGTCGGTTGCGACAACCTTTCGTAAGACGCTTGAAGAAGCCGGTGTCATCTTCTGCCCGATTTCGGATGCCATTCGCGAACATCCGGATCTCGTAAAGCAGTATCTTGGTTCGGTTGTACCAGCCGCTGACAATTTTTTTGCAGCATTGAATTCCGCTGTCTTTACGGACGGATCGTTTGTGTTCGTTCCAAAGGGTGTGCGTTGCCCGATGGAACTCTCCACATACTTCCGAATCAATGCCCGCAATACCGGCCAGTTCGAGCGGACCCTGATTATCGTCGAAGATGGCGCGAGCGTCTCTTATCTGGAGGGGTGTACGGCTCCCCAGAGAGATGAAAACCAGCTTCATGCGGCGGTTGTCGAGCTGATTGCGATGGATGATGCGTCCATCAAGTACTCTACGGTGCAGAACTGGTATCCGGGAGACGACGAAGGTCGCGGTGGCATTTATAACTTCGTGACGAAGCGCGGGGCCTGTCGCGGCGCACGGTCCAAGATTTCCTGGACGCAGGTTGAAACCGGTTCCGCGATTACGTGGAAGTATCCATCCTGCGTTTTGGCAGGCGAGGGCTCGGTTGGCGAATTCTACTCCGTTGCTGTGACCAATAATCACCAGCAGGCCGATACAGGTACGAAAATGATTCATCTGGCGCCGAATACGCGCTCGACGATCATTGCCAAGACCATTTCGGCCGGCCGCTCTGACAGCACATATCGTGGTCTTGTTCGTATGCAGCCGAAGGCGCGCAATGCGCGCAATTTCACGCAGTGCGACAGTCTGCTGATTGGTGATCAGTGTGGTGCACATACGGTTCCGTATATCGAGAGCCGCAACATGACCGCGCGTATCGAGCACGAAGCAACGACGTCTAAAATCTCCGAAGACCAGCTCTTCTACTGTCGCTCTCGCGGGCTTTCTGAAGAAGACGCAGTTGGTTTGATTGTTAACGGATTTTGCCGCGAGGTGCTCAAGGAGCTGCCAATGGAATTCGCGGTCGAGGCTCAGAAGCTACTCCAGGTCAGCCTCGAAGGAAGTGTGGGTTAAGACATGAATGATTTTCTCAAGATCCAGGGCCTCGAAGCACGCATTGATGCCGATGGGACGCCAAAGGAAATCCTGAAAGGGATCGACCTCGAAATTCCAAAGGGCGAAATTCATGCCATCATGGGCCCGAATGGCTCTGGCAAATCTACGCTCTCCTATGTCCTCTCCGGCCGCGATGACTACGAAGTAACAGGCGGAAGCGCGACCTTTAAAGGCCAGGATCTTCTGGCTCTGGACCCGGAAGAGCGTGCGGCTCTGGGCGTGTTTCTCGCATTCCAGTCTCCCGTCGAGCTGCCGGGCGTCAATAACGCCAATTTTCTGCGGACAGCCGTCAATGCTGTGCGCCGTGCGCGTGGTGAAGACGAACTGGACGCTGTTGCTTTCCTGAAGGCGGTCCGGGCTGAGACCAAGCGTCTGTCCATGTCTGACGAAATGCTCAAGCGTGCTGTTAATGTAGGCTTCTCCGGCGGTGAGAAGAAGCGTAATGAAGTGCTCCAGATGCGCTTGCTGCAGCCCTCTTTCGCTATTCTCGACGAGACAGACAGTGGTCTGGATATTGATGCCCTGCGTATTGTTGCAGATGGCGTGAATTCTCTTCGCGGGCCTGACTTCTCAGCACTTGTCATTACGCATCATCAGCGTCTGCTCGATTACATCGTTCCTGACCGCGTGCATGTAATGGCCAAGGGCAAGATCATCTTTAGTGGTGGTCCGGAAGTAGCGAAGACGCTTGAAAAGCAGGGCTACACCCAGTTCCTCGAGGCTGCAGCGTGAGTACAGGGACCGCAGTTCAGTCGTCCCCAGCCCTGAGCGCTTTCGTCGGGCGTGCAGCGGGACATGGCTCTGTTCTGGCTGAGCGCGGGATTCCCACGCGGCGTGTCGAGGCATGGCGATATACGCCACTGCGGGCCTTTACGGAAACGGTTTGGAACGAAGCGCCTGCACTTTCGGATCAGGATGTGCAGTCTCTGTTGGACGCTCTTGCGTTGCCAGAAGCAGAAAGCCGTGCGGTTTTCGCGAATGGGCAGGAAGCTGCATCTCAAACATGCCTTTCGGAAAATCTCGTTCGTTCGCAGGGTGAAGCCGTTGACCCGTTAGAGGACCGCTTTTCGGCTATTCTCAACGCAGCCCTGCGTCAGGATGGTTTGTCCATTCGCGTGCCTGCGAGCGTTGCTGCTGGAACGCTGGTCCTCGTTTCCCTCACCTCAGGGAACGCCATTTCCACACATCTGCGCCATCAGATTGTTCTCGAAGACGGTGCATCTCTGACGGTCTTCGATGTTAACGTAGGGGACGGTCGGTATGTGACCAATCCGCGGTTTGACATTGTAGTGGGAAAAGGTGCCCAGCTGAATCACGTCAAACTGCAGCGTGAGGGCGCGGACGCGGGGCATCTTGCTCTTGTTTATGCATCCGTAGACGCGAACGGAAACTACGACAGCTTTACCCTGAATCAGGGTGGTGAACTGGCGCGGCACGAAGTTGTTGCGACGCTGACCCAAGCCCATGCACAGGTCCATGTGAACGGAATCCAGATCGTGGATGGCACGCGCCTGAACGATCTGACGTCTATGATTCATCATGCAGCGCCTGATTGTGGATCGCGCCAAACGGTTAAGACTGTGCTTTCCGAGAGCGGACAGGGCGTGTTCCAAGGCAAGATTCTCGTCGATCGTGTTGCCCAGAAGACTGACGGCTATCAGATGAATCAGGCGCTTCTTCTCTCAGAGAAGGCGCAGATTAACAGTAAGCCTGAGCTGGAAATTTACGCGGATGACGTGAAGTGCAGCCATGGCGCGACTGTGGGGGCACTGGATGACGAGCAGCTTTTCTATCTGCGCTCTCGTGGTGTGCCAGAAGCAGAAGCGCGCGCTATTCTCGTTCAGGCCTTCCTTCTGGATGCACTTGATCTCGTAACAGATGAGACCCTGCGCGACGTACTGATCCGGAGCATCACAGCATGACGCCGGCCGTACGCGCGCAGTTTCCGATCCTGTCTGAGCAGGTGCATGGTCGTCCGCTTGTCTTTCTCGACAGCGCCGCTTCAGCTCAGAAACCGGAATGCGTGATCGAAGCTATGCGCGATGCGGCGTATCATCAGTACGCTAACATTCATCGCGGCTTGCACTGGATGAGTGAGCGGACAACAGAAGCTTACGAACGTACGCGTGATGCTGTCGCAGGGCTCATCAATGCACCCGACCGCCATGAAGTTGTCTTCACGCGAAACAGCACAGAGGCCATCAATCTGGTGGCGCACAGTCTTGGCTCCTTGATGAAGCCAGGGCAGGCGGTTCTGATTTCTGAACTGGAGCATCATGCCAATATTGTTCCATGGCTTATGCTGCGGGATCGGGTTGGTATCGAACTCCGTGTAGCCCCAATGGATGAGAGTGGTGACATTGATCTCGAGGCGTATGAAGCGCTTCTGGACGATGGCAATGTTGCTCTCGTGTCCATCACGCATATGTCGAACGTGCTGGGGACCGTTACGCCCGCCAAAAAACTGGCAGAAATCGCCCATGCTCATGGCGCGCGCATTCTGTTTGATGGGTCGCAGTCTGTCGTACATCGGAAAATCGATGTGCAGGATATCGGAGCAGACTTTTTTACCTTCACTGGCCATAAGCTTTACGGGCCAACAGGTATCGGCGTACTCTGGGGTAAGCGGGAGCTTCTAGATGCCATGCCACCGTTCCTGGGTGGTGGCGAGATGATCCAGAATGTCTCTTTCGAGCGTGCGACCTGGGCGACTGTCCCTCATAAATTTGAAGCGGGAACCCCTGCCATTCTGGAAACGATTGGTCTGGGGGCGGCTGTTAAGTTCGTGGAGGGGATTGGTTACGACGCCATCTCTCGTCACGAAACAGCCTTGACCACATATGCTGAGCAGCGTCTGGGCGAGGTTGAGGGGCTTAAAGTTCTTGGGTCTCCCCAGGTTCGCGGTGGTGTTCTGTCCTTCGTGATGGACGGCGCTCATCCCCATGATCTGGCTACCTTGCTGGATCAATTGGGAATTGCGATCCGTGCTGGTCAGCATTGTGCGGAGCCGCTTGTCCGTCGTCTCGGTGTGCATGCTACGGCGCGCGCCAGTTTCGGTATTTACACGACACAGGATGAGATTGACGTCCTGATCACAGGCCTTGAACGGGCACGGAAGATGCTCACATGAGTGATGCCATGACCGAACAACACCCCATTGATGAGAGCACTCCCGTAACAGGTGAGGGCATTGTTCCGGACCAGGACACTGTTATAGCGGCGATTGCGACCGTTTATGACCCGGAAATTCCGGTAAACATTTATGAGCTGGGTCTGATCTACGCGATTGATCTGCATGATGACGGTCGGGTCAACGTGGAAATGACCCTGACGGCTCCAAATTGCCCAAGTGCTCAGGAACTGCCGGAAATGGTGCGTGACGCCATTCTGAAAGTGCCAAATGTGACGAATGCCACTGTGGAAATTGTATGGGATCCGCCGTGGGACATGAGCCGCATGAGTGATGATGCGCGTCTTGCGCTTAATATGTTCTGATCTGAGGGGCAAAAGTCATGTCTGAAACCCTGACACGTCGACCACTTCCCGCTCTGCTGTCTGTGTCTGATCGTGCTGCTGAGAGGTTGCGCGTTCTCTATGCCGGCGCTCATCAGGGGCAACTTTTACGCATTGGTGTTGGTACGCGAGGCTGCTCAGGCCTGTCTTACGAAATGACTTTTGTGGATGAGCCAGCCGTAACGGACGAGCGCGTAGAAGACCAAGGTGTGACCCTGCTTGTTGATCGCAAGGCCACACTTTTTCTGACAGGGACAGTTATGGACTACGAGATCAAGGATCTCGAAGCCGGATTTACCTTCAGGAATCCAAATGAGAAGGGACGTTGTGGTTGCGGCGAGAGTTTTCACGTTTGATCCGTTTAGGATCACGTGAAAATACCAGAACCGTTTCCACTTCTGTGGACCAGAGGAACTGGTCCACAATTGTCCAGTTCAGGACTGAATAGCCTGCATCTTTTAATGCACGACCATCTTTTTCCAACGCAGCAGGATTACAGCTCACATACACGATGTCTTTAACGCCAGATTTGGCGAGTGGCATTGTCTGTGCACCAGCACCAGCGTAAGGCGGATCAAGAACGACAGCTCGTGTTGACTTCAGATCCTGAGGCAGGAGAGGCTGACGCATAAGATCACGATGGAATCCATCTACCCGTCGACCGCCTGCTGCTGCCTTTAAGCAAGTTGCGGCAGCAAGATCACCTTCATACGCTATTACGCGGCCTTTTTCCGACATGGGGAATGTCAGAGTACCGCAGCCTGCGAAAAGCTCGACTGTGATATCTTTTTTGTTGAGTGGCGGAAGCCCATCAACAACAGCCTGTACAATGGCGTTTTCCGCATTTTCAGTCGCCTGAAGAAAGGCAGCAGGAGGTGGAGTAATTTCCACGCTTCCAAATGCTTCCTTGACTGCCCGCGTCTGTGAGACCGTTTCAATAGAACGGTCTTTCGGGTTTTGCCATGAAATCCGCGGCAGTCCGTGTTGCCTCCCGAAGGCGGCAAGCTTGGTGCGGTCAGCGGTAGTCAACTCAGCTGGCGTCGAAAGCGTCAGGTCTGGGCCACTATCCAGAAGATTGAGGACTAAGCCTCCGCGGCCGGTCAACGCACCCAGAGAAGACAGAACCTCACGAAGTGGCTTCAGCAAAGCAAAAAGGGTAGGGTGCAGGACATGACACTCCGTCATATCCACCGGATCGCCATTGCGTCGATGAAGCCCGAGGACAACGCCACCTGGAATACGCTGGATCGCCAGGTCCATACGTCGACGCGTGTATGACGGCGTTTGATAACGCTGTGGAACAGGAAGATCTTCAAAGCCCGCTGCTGTCAGAGCTTCAGCGACTCGTGTTGTCTTCCAGTCCAGTAGCGCAGGCAATGACATCTGTTGAATCGCACAGCCACCGCATTCGCCAAAGAGAGTGCAGGGAGGTGCAACTCTATCTGACGACGGAGCCGTAATTTCAATCAGTTCAGGGCGCGTACCAGAAAAGCGGGCTAGCACCTCCTCTCCTGGCAACGTGCCAGGAATAAAAAGAACATGCCCGTCGTGATGAGCCACGCCGTCTGCAGCAGCGCCTAAACCTTCAATCCGGAGGGGAAAAGCTCCGGTCCCGGGGTTATTCATCACCGTAATGACGAGCATCGTGCTGAACGGGAAGGGTCAGGTCTGTTTCGGCTGCCACCGACAGTCTGTGTCGCCGAGGTACCAGCATAAAGGCGGGTGTATCGCCGCCAAAGCCTGTCTTCGGCGCATCGTTTTCAAAGGCAGGGGCAAGTTCAACGGACTGGCGATCATGAGGAGCAGGCTGCGCAACGGGTGTTGCAACAGGCTGTGGCGCATTTGCTACCTGTGTCTCGTCACGATCCGCACGATTGCGCTTGCGCCCTCCGCGTCGGCGCTTGTTGCGGCGCTGTCCTTCCGATTCGTCCTCAATGCTGGATTCTTCGGAAGTCTGCGATGGGAGTGCCTGCTTGGGTGTCTGAATCAGACGACCGTTCTCGTCTTCCTGAGCCCAATCAACAGACTGTATTCCGGCGAATTCCAGACGGGGAATAACCTTCCCTGTCAGGGTTTCAATCGCGTCCAGGAGGCGGCGGTCACGCGGCCCAGCAATGCTGAAGGCATGACCATGCTTACCGGCACGACCAGTGCGTCCGATGCGATGCACATAGTCTTCCGCATTGAACGGCAGATCAAAATTGAAAACATGCGACAGACCGCCGATGTCAATTCCACGCCCGGCAACGTCAGAGCAGACCAGAATCTTCAACTCGCCAGACTTGAAGCTATCAAGCGTTGAAAAGCGTAAGGACTGTGCCAGATCGCCATGCAGATGACCTGCGGCGAATCCATGCTTCGTCAGATAACGCTGGAGCATATCGACGTCGCGCTTGCGGTTACAGAACACAATGGCGTTCTGAACATTCTGCGCCTGAAGCAGCTTACGAAGCGCCCGGCGCTTCTCGTCCTCTTCAACGATGATCAAACCTTCTTCAATCGTGGTTGCGACAGAAGATGGACGGGAGACCGTGATCTGTACCGGATTTCTCAGGAACGCGTCTGCAAGGCGACGAATTTCGGGTGCCATAGTGGCGGAGAAGAAAAGCGTCTGGCGATTTGCGGGCAGCAGGCTGACGATTTTTTCAATATCGGGAATGAATCCCATATCGAGCATACGGTCAGCTTCGTCGATAACCAGCGTGCTTGTCTGCGTCAGCAGTAGGCCGCCACGTCCGAACAGATCGAGAAGACGCCCCGGAGTCGCAATCAGAACATCCACGCCACGGTTCAGAACTTCGCGCTGTTCGGCCATGCTTTCACCGCCGATCAGCAGTGCATGGGTCAGGCGTAAGTGCTTGCCGTAAAGCTTGAAATTATCTGCAACCTGGAGGGCCAGCTCACGTGTTGGCTCAAGAATGAGCGAACGCGGCATTCTGGCCCGAGCGCGAGAACCAGACAGCTTCTCGATCATCGGAAGCGTGAAGGATGCTGTCTTACCCGTTCCGGTTTGAGCAACACCCAGAACGTCGTGTCCCTTCAGAACTTCAGGAATAGCCTGAGCCTGAATAGGAGTCGGGTGCTCGTAACCGAGTTCCTGAATGGCGCGCATGATGGCGTCAGAAAGGCCCAGATCAGCAAAGCGCGGACGATCTTCTGAGGCCTCAACAGCGACTACAACTTCGGCTTGTGCCGGCTCAGGTTTAATCTCAGCCGTTACTTCCGGAGTAGCTGGCGCAGTTACCGGAGCTTCAGCCTCAGGCTGAATCTTCCTAGGGCGTCCACGACGAGCTGGTGCTTTCGCTGGAGCCTCTGCTGCCTCTACCGGAGGAGCAACTCCAGGACGTGCCTCGGCTTTTGCTGGTTCAGGTGCGGATACCTCGGCTGCGACAGCAGCTTTGGGTTTGCGCCCGCGACGTGGCTTCGGTGTCTCTGCTGGCTCCACGACTTCAGGTGTAGCCTCAGCAGCAACGACTTTCGGTTTGCGCCCGCGCTTTTTGGGAGCTGGCGCTGCGACTTCTTCAACGACTGCGTCACTAACGACCTTCGGCTTACGACCGCGGCGCTTGGGCGCAGGAGTTTCAGTTACTTCCGGGGCGACAGCTTCGACGGACTCGGTTGTTTCTGGAGCTGGCTTGCGTGCCTTCCGACGCGGGGTGCTCGGAGTGTCTGTACCAACCGTCTCGCTCTTGGGGCGGCGGCCACGACGTACTGGGGCTGCTTCAGCAGTTTCTGGTGCGCTTTCCTCTTCGGAGATTGCAACTGCCTTCGTGCGCCGACGAGAAGGTGTTGCGGCCTTGGCAACGGCTTCTGTCTCTGTCTTTTGAGCAGCGGGACGACGACCGCGAGGCTTCTTTTCAGCTACGACCGGCTCAGGAGTAGCCGAATCGGCATCTTCCGTTTCGATCGGGGAATTCTTGATTGCCTTCGCACGGCTGCCTACGGGGCGTCCGCGTTTTGCAGGGGCAGAGGTACGGGGCTTGGAAGGACCGGAGGTCGTTTTCGCGCTCAAATGACTCTCGAGACTCTCGTTGACGGTACAGACCTGACGGAATGGACCGGAGTTGAGGGCGGGCACATGTCCCGCAACTTTAAAGTGGTGCGTTATCGGCTAAACGCTGGAATGGCAAGCGATACAGCCCATGAAGCGCCATATCGCTACCACAATCACATGCCGTGCGCCATGGCTGCAATCAGAATGTTCACAAGACCAAGGCCAGCCATGAGAACCATACGGTTTCTGAGGGTGTCAAAAACAGCAGGCTGAGGGCGCATGGCCCGACGGGCTCGCAGGAACGGTCCGCGAACTGTCGTTATGAAAACCACCGCCATGGCAATCCCGATCAGCTGCATGGCATTGATCGTCCAGTTTACGGCAGCAAAGCCGCCTTCATGGAAAACAAGCGCCCAGCCGCTCACCAGGGAAAAAGGCACAACCTGCCAGAGACCTTTGAAAAAGCGTGTGTAGTTTTGCAGAAGGACAGAAGAGCGTGGTCCAGGGTCGAGCAGGCCGACTGTGGAGCGGACGACCAGGGCGGAGTAGATTGATCCGCCAATCCAGTATGTCATGCACAGAAGATGGATTGCGAGCACTAGGCTCCAGAGAAGTGAACCCGTCATTGATCCTCGTCATGGTCAGGTGGGTGAAGGAAGAGCAGGGATATCCCTGATGTATCGGCCGGAGGTTACCCGAGGGGAATGTCCAAAGGCCATAGGGAACGCGGATGTCGCCTGTGCTTTCTGTAAGCATGCCCGCTCATCAGGAGAAAAACAGAGTTATGCCTCCATACCCTCTTGCGCTGCTAACACCCGAGGAAAGCGACATGATGGATCATGCTGCTTCGGCTGTCGTTCCTGTCGCGCAACTCATGGAAAATGCGGGATGGGCCGTTGCTCGAGCCATTCGCAAGCGGTTTCAGAAATGTCGCGTGGCCGTTGTTTGCGGCCCGGGTAACAACGGAGGAGACGGTTACGTCGTGGCCCGTCTTCTGGCGCGATGGGGATGGTCGGTCCGAGTGGTGGCGATGGGTGCTCCCAAAGAGGGTGGGCCGGCATTTGTCGCTGCGTCAGGATGGGCTGGTCCTGTGCTGCCATTCGAGAGAGCGTCTCTGGAAGGGGCTGACCTGCTGGTTGATGCAGTTTTTGGGTCCGGGTTGAAGCGTCCAGTCAGTGACGACGTAGCTGAAGTGCTCGCAGCTGTTCCTCGGCGTGTGGCGATCGATATGCCGAGTGGCGTATCTGGAGAAACTGGAGAAGTGCTCGGTCAGGCACAGAGTTGCGCGTTGACGGTCACGTTTGTGAGGCCACGGCCAGGTCATTTTCTGGAGCCCGGGCGAGGATTGTGCGGGGAACTGGTCTGCGCCGATATCGGTATGCCTGAGCAGGCATGGAGTGGCCTGAGGCCAAAAATAAGTTTCAATTGGCCGGGGCTTTGGGAGCTGCCGGTTTCCGGAGAGGGAGACTATAAATATCGACGCGGTGTTGTGAGTGTTTGTGGCGGCGCTGTTATGCCGGGCGCCACAAGGCTGGCAGCACGAGCCGCACGGCGGACAGGTGCCGGGCTTGTCCGCATCGCAGCCCGAAAAGCTGCCGAAGCCTATCGACTCGGCGACCCGGGACTGATCATTGATGACCAGCCTCTTGGCTCCCTGCTGGAAGATTTGCGACGGAAGGTTTGGATCTGCGGGCCCGGCCTGACCCCTGAAGAGGTTTCTGAAGTTCTCCCTGCGCTATTGGCCGCAAAAAAAACGGTTCTTGCGGATGCTGGTGCTTTGGCGTGGGGAGCGGAAGACCTTTCTCGTCTGAAAGGTGTGGCGGCTGTCACGCCGCATATTGGCGAATTCAAAAAGCTGTTTGGCCTTGTGACGGGGAGCCGAACTGAAGCCGCCTTGAATGCCGCGCGTGAGCTGAATGCCGTGATGGTCATGAAGGGTTCAGATACCATCATAGCTGCGCCAGACGGACGCATTGCAATCAATGCGCACGCCACATCAGCGCTTGCTACGGCAGGATCGGGCGACACACTGACGGGGGTGATTGGGACTTTGATGGCTGCAGGAATGGAGACCTGGGAGGCGTGTTGCGCAGGTGTCTGGCTGCACGGTGAGGCAGGAATACAGGCAGCCCGTGATCACGGTGGGTGGCCCGTCGCAGAGGATCTGGATCTTCCCTTGGGGGAGGCGCGGAGCGTCGCGACAGAGCTTTCAAAGGCGGATTTAAGCAAAAACCCGGTGGCCGCCCTGTTGTGAAGTAGCGTTTCATGCGCTAAAGGCCGCGCTTCCAAGGTTCGGTAACACGAACCCCGGAGACGGGGCTGAGCGGGCGTGGTGGAATTGGTAGACACGCCAGATTTAGGTTCTGGTGGCGCAAGTCGTGGGGGTTCAAGTCCCTCCGCCCGTACCAACCCGGTTTCCTGAGAAGAGATTTTAACATACCCGACCGAGAGGATCGCCTGGCTCATGCAGGTTACGCCCACGCTCAACGAAGGACTTAAGCGCGCCTTCACTGTCGTTGTCCCGTCTGCCGACCTGCAGGCTCGTCGCGCAGCCCGACTCGCAGAAGTTGCGCGCACGATCAAGCTTCCGGGTTTCCGTCCGGGCAAGGTGCCGGCATCTCTCGTCAAGCAGCGTCATGGCGCAGCCGTGAATGCGGAACTGATGGAAGAAGTTGTTAACGACACGGTTGGCAAGCTTCTTCAGGAACAGGACGTGCGTCCGGCTATGCAGCCGAAGGTAGAGCTGGTTTCTGCTCCGGACTCTGATGGCGATCTGGAATTCAAGATCGAAGTCGAAGTTCTGCCGGAAATTGCAGTTCCTGACCTGTCCGGTCTGAAGCTGACGCGTCTGACTTCCAAGGTTGACGAGGAAGTCGTGAACAAGGCTCTGGCTGACCTCGCCCGTCGCAGCCGCAAGTTTGACGCCATTGAAGAAGATCGCGCTGCCGTAAAGGGTGACGTGGTCTGCGTTGACTTCGTTGGCAAGCATGATGGCACGCCGTTTGACGGTGGCACGGCTGAAGACGTGAACGTCGAAATTGGCGGCGAAGGCTTCATCCCGGGTTTTGCCGAGCAGATGGAAGGCATGAAGGCCGGGGAAGAGCGCGTTATCAACGTGACGTTCCCGGAAGACTATCAGGCTGAAGAACTGGCCGGTAAGGCTGTGACCTTCGACATCAAGGCGAAGTCCCTGAAGAAGCCTGTTGATCCGGAAATCAACGATGATCTGGCCAAGGATATTGGTCTTGAGAGCATCGAGCAGATCCGTTCCCTGATCACGGAGCAGGCTGAAGGCGAGTACAAGCAGCTTTCCCGTCTGCGCATCAAGCGCGAGCTTCTGGACGCCCTGTCCGAGAAGACCGACTTTGAAGCCCCGCAGAGCATGGTTGACGCCGAGTTCGGTCAGATCTGGACCCGGGTCGAGCAGGATCGCGAAGCTGGTCGCATGGACGAGGAAGATGCAGGCAAGGACGAAGAGACCCTGCGTGCAGATTACCGTCGGATTGCAGAGCGTCGCGTGAAGCTGGGTCTGCTGCTGGCTGAAATCGGTCGCAAGCAGGAAATCCAGGTGTCCCGCGAGGAACTGCTGGGTGCAATGCAGCAGGAAGCTCAGCGTTATCCGGGTCAGGAAAAGATGGTTTTCGAGTTCTTCTCCAAGAACCCGCAGGCTGTTGAAGGGCTCCGTGGCCCGATCCTGGAAAACAAGGTTGTCGACTATCTGATCGAGCTGGCTGATGTCACCGAAAAGGAAGTCACACCTGAAGAACTCGCAGAAATCCCGCCTGCCGAGCTCTGAGAGTACTGACGTAAGAAGGACGGGCACTCTCAGGAGTGCCCGTTTTGCTGTCTGCTCCCTTTGACGGAACGCTCTCTCGGGTCCATGTTAGAGAGAACAGACAGCCCATCGGGCATTGAGGAACAGACAGTATGACCATTGGGGACCGCGATCCCGTCGAGGTGTTCAACAACTCTCTGGTGCCGATGGTGGTCGAACAGACTGCCCGCGGAGAGCGAGCTTTCGACATTTTTTCACGCCTCCTTCAGGAGCGTATCATCTTCCTGACCGGCCCGGTTTACGATCAGGTTTCATCCTTGATCAGCGCTCAGCTTCTGTATCTTGAGAGCGTCAATCCGACCAAGGAAATTTCGTTCTACATCAACAGCCCTGGCGGTGTCGTTTCCGCTGGTCTCGCGATTTATGACACGATGCAGTACATTCGTTGCCCGGTTAGCACTGTCTGCATTGGTCAGGCTGCGTCCATGGGGTCGCTGCTCTTGGCTGGTGGCGAGAAGGGGCATCGTTACTGCCTGCCAAATGCGCGCGTGATGGTGCATCAGCCATCTGGTGGAGCACAGGGTCAGGCGTCCGATATTGAGATTCAGGCTCGTGAGATCCTGTTGATCCGTCAGCGCCTGAACGAAATCTATCGTGAGCACACAGGGCAGACGCTTGAAGAGATCGAGCGCAAGCTCGAGCGTGATAGCTATCTGTCCGCTGAAGAAGCGAAAGAATTCGGTCTGATTGACGCTGTTGTGCGACGTCACCCCAACGTGGCAGCCAGTCAGGATTGAGTTTGTTTGAAGTGACAGGGGAGCAGGTTGCTCCCCTTGGAAAGAAAAAGCGGCATACCGATATGCCGCTTTTCATGTCTTGGAGCCCAAGGCTTCGGGGTTGCCGAAGGCTGAGACCTCGGCCTAGAGTTTTAAGTGCTTCCGCATGTCTGCTGCCGAAAAGTGGTCGGTGCGTGCGTGAGGGGAAAGAGGAACAGCGATGAGCAACAAATCCGGCGATTCCAAAAACACCCTGTATTGCTCGTTCTGTGGGAAATCCCAGCACGAAGTACGCAAGCTGATCGCTGGCCCGACAGTTTTCATCTGTGATGAATGCGTTGAGTTGTGCATGGACATCATTCGCGAGGAGCATAAGACGCATCTCGTGAAGTCCCGAGACGGTGTTCCGACGCCAAAAGAAATCTGCAAGGTTCTGGACGATTACGTCATTGGTCAGTTCGAAGCCAAGCGCGCGCTTTCTGTGGCCGTTCATAACCACTACAAGCGTCTGGCCCATGCTCAGAAGAGCAATGACATCGAGATCGCGAAGTCGAACATTCTTCTGATTGGCCCAACCGGAACAGGTAAGACGCTGCTGGCTCAGACGCTGGCTCGTATTCTTGATGTGCCGTTTACCATGGCTGATGCAACGACGCTGACCGAAGCCGGTTATGTGGGCGAGGACGTTGAAAACATCATCCTGAAGCTTCTTCAGGCATCAGACTATAACGTTGAGCGTGCGCAGCGTGGCATCGTCTACATCGATGAAATCGACAAGATTTCTCGTAAGTCCGATAACCCCTCCATCACACGTGACGTGTCGGGTGAAGGTGTACAGCAGGCGCTGCTCAAGCTGATGGAAGGGACCGTTGCGTCCGTTCCGCCGCAGGGTGGCCGCAAGCATCCCCAGCAGGAGTTCCTGCAGGTGGATACGACGAACATGCTGTTCATCTGCGGTGGTGCATTCGCGGGCCTGGACAAAATCATTGCCGCTCGCGGCAAAGGCTCGGGCATTGGCTTCGGGGCGGATGTGCGTTCTGATGACGAGCGGCGTCTTGGAGCAATTCTTCAGACCGTCGAACCTGAGGATCTTCTCAAGTTTGGTTTGATTCCTGAGTTCATTGGTCGTCTGCCTGTTATCGCGGCTCTGAACGACCTGGATGAAGCTGCTCTGATCCAGATTTTGAGCAAGCCCAAAAATGCGCTGACCAAGCAGTATGCGCGTCTTTTTGAGATGGAAGGCGTCAAGCTGACATTTACGGAAGACGCACTTTCCGCCATCGCCAAGCGTGCTATCGAACGTAAGACAGGTGCACGTGGTCTTAGATCGATCATGGAGAATATTCTCCTTGGAACGATGTTCGATCTTCCCGGGCTGGACAGCGTTGAGGAAGTTGTCATCAATCGTGAAGTGGCGGAAAGCAAAGCCAACCCTGTTTATGTGTACGGGAAAGGCAAAAGCGAGCCGGCTGAGCAATCTGCCTGAGGGTGTTGAAGGGGCCGTCTTGTCAGGCGGCCTTTTCGTTCCGACATTCCGGATAGATGCTGTCTGAATTCGTGCCTTTTCTGCATGAAGAGACATCACGGTGTTCGCGCTGCCAGGCAGGCGGAGGCCGTGGGATCGTCCCTATGGAGATCGAGTGAATGACTGACGATACCAAGCCCAAGACGCGCCGCCGCACAAAGAAGGTGGACGCCGCTACTGTTGTAGAAAAGAAGCCTGCCCGTAAGCCGCGTGCCAAAGCTGCGGCTGCATCTCCTGTGGAGGCTGTGACTGAGGTAGCTCCGGCTCCTCGCCAAGATGTCATGGCTGTTCTGCCGCTGCGAAACATCGTTGTGTTTCCACACATGATTGTTCCGCTTTTTGTCGGGCGGGAAAAGTCAGTTAAGGCGCTGGAAACTGTCACGCGCGATAGCAAGCAGATCCTGCTTGTTGCGCAGAAAGATGTTTCGCAGGATGACCCTTCTGCTGACGACATTTACCGTTATGGCACGGTTTCCACCATCCTTCAGCTGCTGAAACTGCCGGACGGTACTGTTAAGGTTCTGGTCGAAGGAACCCGTCGTGTTCAGATTACACGTCTATTCGATGTGGATGGCCACTTCGAAGCCGAAGTGAAAGAAATTGCGGAGGAGCCTTTGTCGGCTACTCCGGGCAGTGATCTGGAAGCTCTGGGCCGCTCAACGGTTTCTCAGTTCGAGCAGTATATCAAGCTCAACAAGAAGATCCCGCCTGAAGTCATGGTCTCGATCAACCAGATCGAGGATCTGTCAAAGCTGGCGGACACAATTGCCAGCCATCTGAATCTCAAGATTTCCGAAAAGCAGGAAATTCTCGAGATGGCCTCTGCTGAGCAGCGTCTGGAGCAGGTCTTTGCTCATATTGAGACAGAGATTGGTGTTCTGCAGGTTGAGAAGCGTATCCGGAACCGCGTGAAGCGGCAGATGGAGAAGACGCAGCGCGAATATTATCTCAACGAGCAGCTCAAGGCGATCCAGAAGGAGCTTGGGGAAGGCGAGGATGGCAAAGACGAACTTGCTGAGCTTGAAGAGAAGATCAACAAGACGCGCCTGAGCCGTGAAGCCAAGGAAAAGGCCCATGCCGAGCTGAAAAAGCTGCGTGGTATGAGCCCGATGTCTGCGGAAAGCACGGTCGTTCGGAATTATCTAGACTGGCTGTTGGGTATTCCGTGGAAAAAGCGTTCCAAGATCACCAAGGAATTCACGCACGCCGAAGGTGTGCTTGAAGCCGAACATTACGGTCTGGAGAAGGTCAAGGAGCGTATCCTTGAGTACCTTGCCGTGCAGACGCGGTCTCAGAAGATCAAGGGACCGATCCTGTGTCTCGTAGGGCCGCCGGGCGTTGGTAAAACGTCTCTGGCACGGTCAATCGCCAAGGCAACGGGACGTCAGTACGTTCGGATGTCTTTGGGTGGTGTGCGCGACGAATCGGAAATTCGCGGTCATCGCCGGACGTATATCGGGTCCATGCCTGGAAAAATTATCCAGGGCATGAAGAAAGCGAAAACGTCTAATCCGCTGTTCCTGCTGGATGAGATTGATAAGCTGGGCGCAGATTGGAGAGGCGATCCTTCGTCTGCGCTTCTGGAAGTCTTGGACCCAGAGCAGAACTCGACGTTTGCCGATCATTATCTGGAAGTCGACTACGATCTCTCGGATGTCATGTTCGTGACGACGGCTAACAGCCTGAACATGCCGCAGCCACTGCTAGATCGTATGGAGATCATCAATCTCTCCGGATATACGGAAGATGAGAAGGTCCAGATCGCGCGTCGTCATCTGCTGTCAAAGCAGGCTGAGGCCCACAATCTCAAGCCGAATGAATGGTCTGTTTCCGATGAGACGCTGTTGGAGCTGATCCGGTCCTACACGCGTGAGGCTGGCGTCAGAAATCTCGAGCGTGAGATTGCCCGGTTGGCTCGTAAGGCCGTGAAGGAAATCATCACGACGGGTGTGACGCATGTTGAGATCACGCCGGACAACCTGGAAAAATACGCAGGTGTCCGCCGCTTCCGTCATGGTGAGACCGAGACGGAAGATATGGTCGGTGTCGTGACCGGACTTGCCTGGACGCAGGTCGGCGGCGAGATCTTGACCATTGAGAGCGTCATGGTGCCTGGTAAGGGGCAGGTGAAGCAGACTGGCAAGCTGGGGGAAGTGATGCAGGAGAGCATCTCGGCCGCCCTGTCTTATGTCCGATCACGAGCTCAGGACTTCGGCATCCGGCCACCTCTCTTCGAGAAGCGCGACATCCATGTGCATCTTCCAGAAGGGGCTACGCCAAAGGACGGTCCGTCCGCAGGTATCGCGCTTGCTACGTCTCTCGTCAGTATTCTGACGCAGATTCCCATCCGTAGAGATGTGGCGATGACGGGCGAAATTACGCTGCGTGGTCGTGTGCTGGAAATTGGTGGCTTGAAAGAAAAGCTGCTTGCAGCGCTGCGGGCAGGGATCAAAACTGTTCTTATCCCGAAGGATAATGAAAAGGATCTTGCCGAGGTTCCTGAGAATGTCCGGCATGCTCTCAAGATTATTCCAGTCAGCCACGTCGACGACGTTCTGAAAATTGCTCTCACGCGTATGCCTGAGGCGATTGAATGGGATGAAAATGTCGATCCTGTAGGCGGAATTCCGGCTGAGAAAGTGGCTCCAAGGGCACTTCCGCACTAACGGTTGGGTTCTTATACGATTCTAACAGTTGACGCGGCCAAAAAGCGCTTCATAGTGCGGCCGCAGATCGAACAAGCGCCTGAGCCGCAAGACTCTTCGGAGGTTGGCTCAGGTGCTCTTAACACCAGAAAGGCACATCATGGAGAAGCCCCTCAACAAGCAGGAACTGATCGCCGCCGTTGCTGACGCCGCCGATCTTCCGAAGGCTAAGGCCAGCGAAGTTGTCGATGCGGTGTTCAGCACGATCGAGAAGACGCTTGCCAAGAAGCAGGAAGTTCGTCTGGTTGGTTTCGGTAGCTTCGTGACCGCTACGCGTAAGGCCGCCAAGGGTCGTAACCCGCGTACGGGCGAAGAGATCGACATTCCGGCATCCACCTCTGTCCGTTTCAAGCCGGGCAAAGGTCTTAAGGACGCCGTAAGCGAATAATTTCGCTTTTTTGGTTCTGAGTGCCTTTACGGGCGCTCAGAACCGTGTATATAGGCCACGTGTTTTCAGAGGGCGATTAGCTCAGCGGTAGAGCGTCTCGTTTACACCGAGAGGGTCGGCAGTTCAATCCTGTCATCGCCCACCACATGAAGACTGTTTTTTGACTATGGCCTGGCGTTTCGAAGTTTATGAGACGTTGGGATCGACTTCCGATCTCTGCAAAGAGAAAGCCGAGGCTGGAGCCCCCGAGAGGCTCGCCATTCAGGCACTTCTCCAAACATCAGGGCGTGGAACCAGAGGTCGTATCTGGGTAGATCCCGGTGGTAATCTGGCTATTTCTCTGCTGTTGAGACCAAAAAATCCCGAAAATTTTGTAACAGCCTGCCCGTTTCTAACCGCATTGGCGCTTTATGAAACAGCGCAGAGTTTCTGCCGTTCGAAAGCAGAATTTTTGCTGAAATGGCCGAATGACTTACTCCTGAATGAACGCAAAATGGCGGGAGTTCTGATTGAGGCTGGTGGTGTTGCGTCTAACAGGTGGGTTGTTGTCGGTATTGGTGCAAACCTGGCGCAGGCGCCTGACGTCCCTGGTCGTCAGTTGGCAGCCCTTTCCGAGGTCGCTCCTGCAGTCGATCCCATTAAGTTTGGCGCTGCGCTGACGGCGGAAATGGATCGCTGGATTGCGTCGTGGAATGATCATGGTTTCGAAGTCATTCGTCGGGCATGGCTCGAAAGAGCGCATCCGGTTGGACGTCATCTTGCGGTTCAGCGTGGTGAAACTTATATAACAGGTTCATTTTCAGGGTTGGATGAACAGGGGCGACTGCTTCTCGCTCTCCCGGGTGGTGAAACCATACCGGTCGTAACAGGTGATATCCTGCTGGGTTAAAGGGACCGGATCGGAACGTGCTTCTCGTCATTGATGCTGGCAACACCAACGTTGTGTTTGCCGTCCACGACGGTCAGTCGTGGATCGGTCAGTGGCGCATGTCCACCAGCGACTCCCGTACAGCAGATGAATATGCCGTTTGGTTACTGGGCCTTTTCGATCGTATCGGGCTGACGCCTGCGTCTGTCACGCGCGCGATTATCGGAACTGTTGTTCCCGCAGCATTATATGATTTGCGGCGTTTCTGTCGCCAGTGGCTCGATGTGGAGCCACTTGTGGCCAATGCTGGCTTGGATTGGGGCATTGAGGCGCTAGTCGATAATCCGGCAGAGCTTGGTGCGGATCGTCGATTGAATGGTCTGGCAGCCCAGCACTTTTATGGTGGCCCGCTCATTGTTGTTGATTTTGGCACGGCAACAACGTTTGATGTCGTGAATGAATACGGTCAATACTGTGGTGGAGCGATTGCTCCGGGCGTCAATCTGTCCATTGATGCCTTGCACAGAGCGGCGGCTCGATTGCCACGGATGAGCATCGGGCGCCCTCTGAACGCAATTGGCCGAAGCACAAGCGTTGCCATGCGTTCCGGACTCTTCTGGGGCTATGTTGGCCTGGTTGAAGGGATCGTAGGAAGAATTTCCGAAGAAATGGGCGGACGCCCCAAGATTGTTGCAACAGGCGGTCTTGCGCCTCTGTTTTCAGAGGGCACCAACCTGTTTGACGTGATGGCCCCGGATCTGACTCTGGATGGCCTCCGTCTGCTGGCGGATCGCAATGCGCTCCTGCCGATCTCAAATTCCCCCGAAGGCATGTAGGCTTTCGGCAATGAATATCGCTCATGATGGTAACACACGTAAGGAATAACTATGACGGATACACCTGACGGTTTGTCCTTCCTGCCTTTGGGCGGGACGGGCGAGATCGGCATGAATTTCAATCTCTACCGCCTCACTAAAAACAATAAGGAAACTTGGCTCGCCATCGATTGCGGCATTGGCTTCTCAGGTAACGACACGCCTGAAGCTGAAGTGCTGATGCCGGACCCAACGTTTATCGCGGACCGTGCAAAGGATCTGTGTGGGCTGGTCATTACACATGCCCATGAAGATCATCTGGGGGCAGTAGCTCATCTCTGGCCTTATCTGCGCTGCCCGGTTTATGCCACGCCGTTCGCTGCCGCAGTACTGCGTCGTAAGCTGCATGAAGCGCATCTGGTTAATCAGGTAAAAATTCATGTGGTGATGCCGGGCTCACGTTTCCATGTCGGCCCGTTTGATCTTCAGTTTGTGTCGGTGACGCACTCTGTCGCGGAAGCTCAGGCAGTTGCTCTGCGGACACCCCATGGGCTGATCGTTCATACAGGCGACTGGAAGCTGGATGAAAATCCGCTTGTTGGCCCGGTCACTGATCTGGAAGAGTTCCGTCGTCTGGGTGACGAAGGCGTTCTGGCGATGGTGGGTGATAGCACCAACGTCATGAAGGAAGGCCGTTCAGAGTCCGAAGCGGACGTCCGCAAAGGACTGACGGATCTGATCACAAGCCTTCAGGGGCGTGTGGCCGTAACGTGCTTTGCCAGCAACGTGGCGCGCGTTGAGAGCATTGCGAAGGCTGCCATGGCGGCTGGTCGTGCTGTCATGATCGTGGGCCGTTCCCTGCGTAATCTTGAAACTGCTGCCCGTGAGTGCGGTTACTTCAGCGATCTGCCGCCGTTCCTGACGGAGCAGGACGCACGCGACGTCCATGATGACAACCTTCTGATGATCATCACGGGAAGCCAAGGCGAGCCTCGTTCTGCCCTGTCCCGTATCGCGTCTGATACTCATCCCAACATCTCGCTGGGTGAGGGTGACACGGTCATTTACAGCTCACGCGTCATTCCGGGGAATGAGCAGGCTGTCATGGCTGTGCAGGACAACCTGTCCCGTCGTGGTGTGACTGTTCTGACGGACAAGGACGCGAAGGTTCATACGTCTGGTCATGCAACGGGCGATGATATTCGCGTTCTGTATGGCATTGTCCGTCCGAAATATAGCATTCCGACGCATGGCGAATGGCGTCATCTGACGGCGCACGCGGCTTTGGCCCATGAGATGGGTTCTGATCCGATCCTGCTGGAAGATGGTGACATCCTGAACCTGTCGCCGGGTGAAGTGAAGGTTGTCGATACGGCACCGACTGGTCGTCTGGCACTGGATGGCGGTCGTCTTCTGCCCATGACGGGTGGTGTTCTGGCGGCACGTCGCAAGATGCTCTTCAACGGCATGGTTCTTGCGAGCTTCGCTGTTGATGACGAAGGCTATGTAATTGGTGAGCCAAAGATCAGTGCGCCAGGTCTTCTGGAATCGGAAGACCCGGAAAGCATTCGCATTCAGGAAGAATTCGCTGATTCTATTGACGAAATTCCTGATGAACTGCGAAAGGACGACACGGCATTCCGTGATGCGGCCAAGACGGCCCTGCGCCGTGCCCTGGGGCGCAAGCTCCAGAAGCGTCCGCTTGTCGATGTTCATCTGCTGCGCGTCTGAGAGAATAGAGTATGCGTCTGAGTAAAGCCTTTCAGCCGACGCTGAAGGAAGTTCCGGCGGAGGCGCAAATTGCGTCTCATCGCCTGATGCTACGTGCAGGTCTGGTTCGCCAGACCTCCTCGGGTATTTATGCCTGGTTGCCAGCGGGCCTGCGTGTTCTTCGGAACATCGAGCAGATCATCCGCGAAGAGCAGGATACGATTGGCGCACAGGAAGTCCTGATGCCGACGCTTCAATCTGCTGATCTGTGGCGTCGTTCAGGGCGTTATGACGCTTATGGTCCGGAGATGCTGCGCATTCAGGATCGCCATGGTCGTGAGCTGCTTTACGGACCGACGAACGAGGAAATGATCACGGATATCTTCGGATCGTCCGTGAGTTCCTATAAGCAGCTTCCTAAGGCGCTGTACCACATTCAGTGGAAGTTCCGTGATGAGGTTCGCCCGCGCTTCGGTGTGATGCGCGGTCGTGAGTTCCTCATGAAGGACGCTTATTCCTTCGATGCGGATTATCAGGGCGCGGTTAACAGCTATCGCCGCATGATGCTGTCTTATCTGAGGATCTTCCAGCGTCTCGGTGTTCGCGCTGTTCCGATGGTTGCTGATACCGGCCCGATCGGTGGTGATCTCAGCCATGAGTTCCTGGTTCTCGCGCCAACAGGTGAAAGCGGCGTATTCTTTGACGCTGCCCTTGAAGAGCAGGATTGGCTGGGCCGTCCGGTTGATTGTGATAACGAGGAAGATCTCGCCGCATTCTTCTCTTCTGTGACGGATCACTATGCCGCAACGGATGAGAAGCACGACGAGGCTGCCTGGGCGGAAGTGCCGGATGGCCGGAAGCGGGAAGGGCGTGGCATCGAAGTCGGCCACATCTTCTACTTCGGCACCAAGTACACGGAATCCATGGGTATCGAAGTCAGCGGTGCCGACGGGACGAAATTCTCGCCTCACATGGGGTCTTATGGCGTCGGTGTCTCCCGTCTGGTCGGTGCAATCATTGAGGCGTCGCATGACGACGCTGGCATTATCTGGCCGGATTCTGTTGCGCCGTACAAAGCTGCGATCCTCAACCTGCGTCCGGGTGATGAAGTCTGTGATGCCATCTGCGAAGAGATCTACGGGGCTGATCCAGAGAACTTCATGTACGATGACCGCTCCGAACGCGCGGGCGTGAAGTTTAATGATGCTGACCTGATGGGGCATCCCTGGCAGATCATTGTCGGTCCTCGTGGTGCCAAGGAAGGTAAGGTTGAACTGAAGCGTCGTGCAAATGGCGAGCGGTTCGAACTGCCGGTGGCTGAAGCGCTGGCCAAGATCGGAGCCGCCTGATGTTTGGCCGCTTCGAGCGTATGGTGGCGGGGCGCTATCTGCGTGCCCGCCGTGGCGAACGCTTCGCCTCGATCATTGCAGTTTTCTCATTGGTCGGAATTGCGCTCGGAGTGGCCACACTCATCATCGTGATGTCGGTGATGAACGGGTTTAAGGCTGATCTGATGGGGCGGATCCTGGGGCTGCACGGAGATCTCACCGTGTTTGGCTATGGTCGCCCTATCGAAGCCTATCAGAACGATGTTGCAGCAATTCGTTCTGTGCCGGGGGTGAAGTCTGTCATTCCCATGGCGCAGGGGACCGTGCTCGTGGAAGCAGGACGATACTCGACGGGTGCAGAGGTTCAGGGGGTTGCCCAACAGGATCTTCGTAACTGGCGCGCTCTGAGTAGCGGTATCATCGCTGGCTCGATTGATCGCTTCACCGGTGACGATGCCGTTGCCATCGGAACGACTATGGCGGATCGCGCGGGTCTGACGGTCGGCTCTCCTATAACGCTGCTGTCTCCGGACGGGCAGGCCACGCCCTTTGGCACGATGCCGCGCGTGAAGACATATCATGTGGCTGCGATTTTCGATGCTAACTGGAATGATTATAATTCAAATATCGTTCTGGTGCCGCTTCCTGCTGCACAGAAGTTTCTGATGCTTGGGAACGCCGTTTCCCTCATTCAGGTCTCGACCAATGACCCGTCGAACGTTCAGCCTACGCGTCAGGACATTGTACAACGCCTTGATGACCCACGTCTTAGAGTTCTGGACTGGACACAGAGCGCGAATGGCTTCCTGGATGCTGTGACGGTCGAGCAGAACGTCATGTTCCTCATTTTGACGCTCATTATTCTGGTGGCTGCTTTTAACGTCATCTCATCCTTGATCATGATGGTGAAGGACAAGACGCGTGATATCGCGGTTTTGCGGACGCTCGGTGCGAGCCGCGGCGCAGTCATGCGGATATTCCTCATGAATGGTGCTTTTGTCGGGATTGTCGGGACGGCTGCCGGTTCTGCCCTTGGTATTGCGTTTGCCCTGAATATCGAACGCATCCGGCAGTGGCTCCAGTCTCTTACCGGGACCAATCTGTTTAACCCGGAAGTTTACTTTCTCGAGCGTCTTCCGGCGAAGCTGGTCTGGTCGCAGGTTGGAGAAGTAATTGCCATGTCTCTGGTGCTTTCTCTTCTCGCAACGCTGTATCCATCCTGGAGAGCAGCGCGAACTGATCCAATTGAGGCGTTGCGTCATGAGTGAGACACAGGTGCCAGCATTAAAGCTGGAGAATCTGACGCGTCGTTTTCGGTCAGGTGAAGAAATACTCGAAATTCTATCGAGTGCTGAGTTTACGCTTTATCCCGGTGAAATTGTCGCTCTTGTGGCGCCGAGCGGAACCGGAAAATCTACGCTCTTGCATCTTGCTGGGCTGTTGGAAGCTCCCACTGAAGGTACAGTTTATATCGGTGGCAAGGCCGTAAGTGGACTGAGTGATAGCGTTCGCACTGCTGTCCGGCGTGATCAAATCGGGTTTGTGTATCAGTTTCACCATTTGTTAGGTGAGTTCACGGCACGCGAGAATGTCATGTTGCCCCAGTTGGTTGCGGGTGTGTCCGCAAAGGTGGCGAAGGCGCGTGCCGAAGATCTATTGGGACGTTTTGGTTTGTCTCATCGCCTGAATTCTCTGCCCGGCCGCCTGTCTGGTGGTGAGCAGCAGCGGACTGCTATCGCGCGGGCATTGGCCAATAGGCCGAAACTTCTCCTTGCGGATGAGCCAACCGGCAATCTGGATGTCGGAACGTCTGATCACGTTTTTGATGAGCTGTTGCGTGTCGTTCGTGAGGAAGGTGTTGCAGCACTGATTGCAACGCACAATCAGGAACTTGCCGCCCGTATGGACGGGACGGTGACGTTACGGGATGGGAAGCTCGTACCGTTCTGAGTTGAGGGGACCGGCAAGAAGAGCGCTGTATCTGCTCGCCGGTCCTGATAGAATAGCGGCATGTCTCATGCCGATTTTGTCCATCTCCGTAATCACTCAGCCTACTCTCTGAGCCAGGGCGCCATTCGCATTTCAGATCTGGTCAGTCTGGCTGTGAAGAATGGTATGCCTGCCGTTGCATTGACGGACAGCGGCAACCTATTTGGTGCTCTGGAATTTTCTCTTTACTGCCGAAGCAGCGGTGTGCAGCCGATTGTCGGCTGCCAGCTCTCACTCCCATCGCGCAGTACCAAGCCCGGAGCTCCTTCTGAGCCACTTGTGGTGCTGGCCCGGAACGAGACGGGGCTGGCCAATCTCCAGATCCTGTCCTCTGAGGGCTTTCTGAACGGTGATCCGGCTGATCCAACAGTTGCTGTGGATGTGCTGTGCCAGCATGCTGAAGGACTGTTTCTTCTCACAGGCGGTAATCGTGGGCCAATCAATCGGTTGATTTACGACGAACAGAAAGGTGAAGCAGAAGAACTGCTGCGTCGTCTGGCAGACGCTTTTCCGGGTAATATTGCGGTGGAGCTCAATCGCTTTGGCGCGGCGGGTGAACGCGAAATCGAAAACGTTCTGATCCCACTCGCGGACAAGCTTGATATTCCCCTTGTGGCTACTAACGAGTGCTTCTTCCCGACCCCGCAGATGCATGAAGCGCATGATGCGCTCATCTGTATCGCGCAGGGGCGGACGATGGCCGAAGCCGATCGTTGGCACGTTTCCCCACAGGCCTGGTTCAAGACGCCGGCCGAGATGCGTGAGATCTTCAAGGATCTGCCAGAAGCTTGTGACAATACGCTCATTATTGCGCAGAAATGTGCCGTTGCTGCGTGCACGCGAAAGCCACTTCTGCCGATTTGCCCGAAGGTTCGTGAGGGCTCAACGGAAGAAGAAACGCTTCGTGCCATGGCATGGGAAGGGCTGGAAAAGCGCCTTGAAGCTATCAGTGCGGGCGAAGATAAAAGAAAAATCTATTCAGATCGGCTGCAAACTGAACTCGACATCATCGCGAAGATGGGCTTCCCAGGCTACTTCCTGATCGTTGCTGACTTCATTCAGTGGGCAAAAGCGCATGATATTCCCGTCGGGCCTGGGCGTGGATCGGGTGCAGGCTCACTGGTGGCTTATGCACTGACCATCACCGATATTGATCCGCTACCCTTCGGTTTGCTGTTCGAGCGCTTCCTGAACCCGGAACGTGTCTCGATGCCTGACTTCGATATCGACTTCTGTCAGGACCGGAGAGACGAAGTTATCCGCTATGTCCGTGAGGAATATGGTGGAAGCCGTGTCGCTCAGATCATTACCTTCGGTAAGCTTCAGGCCAAAGCTGCTGTCCGTGACGTCGGTCGTGTGCTTGGTCTGCCTTATGGCATGGTGAACCGGGTTGCAGAACTGATCCCGAATAATCCTGCCAAACCAGTGACGCTGGCGCAGGCGATTGAGGGCGAACCGCGCCTGCAAGAGATGCGAGACAGCGATGAAGCTTTGAAACGGCTTCTGGAAATTGCTCTTCAGCTTGAAGGTCTTTATCGGCACGCCTCAACACATGCCGCTGGCGTCGTGATTGGTGACCGAGAACTGGTCGAGCTAGTGCCGCTTTATCGAGACCCGAAGAGCGACATGCTGGTCACCCAGTACAACATGAAGTTTGTTGAGCAGGCTGGACTGGTCAAGTTCGACTTTCTTGGTCTGACGACGTTAACAATTCTGAAGCGCGGTTTGGATTTCCTTAAAGAACAAGGAATTATCGTCGATCTCTCACGGATTCCATTAGATGATAAAAAGACTTTTGAAATGCTCGCGAAGGGAGACACGGCTGGTGTCTTCCAGTTTGAAGGCGCGGGCATGCGCGACATGCTCAAACAGATGGCGGCCAGCCGTCTGGAAGATCTGATTGCGGGTGTGTCGTTGTATCGACCGGGGCCGATGGCCAACATCCCGGATTATTGTCGGCGTAAACATGGCGAAGCATGGGAGCCGCCTCACGAAGAAATTCGGGATATTCTGGAAGAGACCTATGGGATCATGGTCTACCAGGAACAGGTCATGCAGATCGCCCAGAAAATGGCGGGCTACAGCCTTGGTGGTGCTGACCTTCTGAGACGCGCCATGGGCAAGAAGATTGCGTCTGAAATGGAGAAGCAGCGCGAGATCTTCACAGAAGGCGCTACCGCCCGAGGAATTCCAAAAGATAAAGCCGTAGAAGTCTTTGATCTTATGGCTCGTTTTGCTGACTATGGCTTTAACAAGTCACATGCAGCTGCCTATGCACTGGTTTCGTATCAAACGGCCTGGATGAAGGCGAACCATCCAGTTGCATTCCTTGCTGGCTGTATGTCTCTGGCGCGGGAAAAGACAGATAAACTCGCTGCGCTTTGTCAGGAAGCAAAGCGTATGAAAATCTCGGTGCTTCCCGTTGATATCAATCGCTCGATGGCGGATTTCTCCATTGAAACACTGGAGGACGGGCGTCAGGGCATTCGTTATGCGCTTTCAGCCATCAAGCGCGTGGGGACTGCCGCCATGGAGGCGGTTGTAGCCGTTCGCGGGAACCGTCCTTTCAAGGATCTGACAGATTTTGCAGAGCGATGTGACCCTAAAAGCATTAACAAAATTCAGATAGAAAATCTCGCAAAATCAGGAGCTTTTGATAGTCTTCTTAAAGATCGTCATACCGTATTCGCGAGTGCGGACATCCTCATCCGCCGGGCGCAGGCGAGAGCGCAGGAACAGCAGGTTGGTCAGACGGGTCTGTTTGGCGGCAGCGGACAGGAACGGGAAATTCTTCGTCTGAATGAGGGGCGCCCGTGGCCGGATTTCGAACGGCTCTCGCTGGAAGCGTCTGCTATTGGTTTCCATATGAGCGCCCATCCTCTGGACGCATACCGCACGGTCCTTAGACGCCTGGGTGTCACGCCGTCCAACGCGCTGGAAAATGCTGCAAAAACAGGAAGTACCCGCGTCAAGATCGCTGGGTGCGTCGTGGATAAAAAAGAGCGCCCTACCCGAACTGGTAAGAAGATGGCGTGGGTCAATCTTTCGGATAGTGGTGGTGGCTGTGAAGTTACGCTCTTTGCTGAGACATTGATGTCCTGCCGGGATCTTCTGGTCGCAGGGCAAGCTATTCTTGTGCAGGCTGAACTCAAACTGGATGGGGACGCTCTGCGGATTACGGCACAGAGCGTCATGGATCTGGAGGTCGCAGCCGCCGCAGAGCGATCTGAAATGCGGGTGTGGCTCCGCCAGTCAGCCGCTTTGCCCAGCCTTTCTGAAATGCTTGAAGAAATGCGTGGCGGACATGGGCGTGTCGTACTGCTTCCTTCTCTGGAGGAGACGCAGGATGTGGAAATCCTTCTGCCTGGGACATATCGCGTGACGCCTCGGTTGGCTGAGCGGATGCGCACCATCCGTGGCGTAGAGAAGGCTGAACAACGATAAACCAGAGAAAATTCTTGCAATAAGGGCGCGTATCAGCCATATCGCGCTCGTCCGTTTTCTTCCCTTCAAGGAGGTTGGCGGACAATCCGCACGCATGACCATGAGGTTTTCTGGTGTTCCGCAAGGGACGTCGTCATGCGGAGGTCTAACCAGATGCTAGGAATTTGAATCATGGCAATGCCAGAATTCACCATGCGCCAGCTCCTTGAAGCCGGCGTTCACTTCGGTCACCACACCCGCCGTTGGAACCCTGCAATGGCGCCGTACCTGTTTGGTATTCGCAATCAGGTCCACATCATCGATCTGCAGCAGACCGTTCCCCTGCTGGACCGCGCCCTGAAGCTGGTCCGCGAGACGGTTGCAAACGGTGGTCGCGTTCTTTTCGTTGGAACGAAGCGCGCTGCTGCTGAGCATGTTGCTGAAGCTGCCCAGCGTTGCGGCCAGTACTACGTGAACCACCGCTGGCTCGGCGGCATGCTGACGAACTGGAAGACCATCACGGGCTCCATCAAGCGTCTGCGCCAGATCGACGACATGCTGTCCGGTGACACGGCTGGTCTGACGAAGAAGGAAGTTCTCGACATCACGCGTGACCGTGAGAAGCTCGAGCGCTCCCTCGGCGGTATCAAGGAAATGGGCGGCCTGCCTGACCTGATTTTCGTGATCGACACGAACAAGGAAAAGCTGGCTGTTGAAGAAGCCAACAAGCTCGGCATTCCGGTCATTGGCATTCTGGACAGCAACTCCAACCCGGCCGGTGTCACGTACCCGATCCCGGGCAACGACGACGCTATCCGCGCCATCACCCTGTACTGTGACCTGATTTCTGGCGCAGTTCTGGACGGCATTTCTGCTGAGCTGGCTGCTTCCGGCCACGATATCGGCGCTGAAGAAGAGCTTCCGGCTGAGACCGCAGTTCTTGAAGCTGCCGTCGCCGAAGGTGAGCAGGCTCCAGCCGCTAACTGAGACAGCGTGCCGTGTTCTCTCTGATGGCACGGCAACTGAAAAACATGCATGCGGTCGGGCGTTTACGCTCGGCCGCATGATCTTTTCGAGGGATAAGAGAACATGGCAGAGATCACCGCAGCCCTGGTTCGCGAGCTACGCGAAAGCACCGGCGCAGGCATGATGGATTGCAAGAAGGCTCTGACTGAAGCCTCTGGCGACATGGAAGCCGCCATCGACTGGCTGCGCACGAAGGGCCTGTCCCAGGCTGCCAAGAAGTCTGGTCGTACCACGGCAGAAGGTCTGGTTGGCGTTGTTTCCGGCCCGAACCGCGCCGCTATGGTCGAAGTCAATGCCGAGACGGACTTTGTTGGCCGTAACGAAGCATTCCAGGCTTTCGTTGAGCAGGTTGCTCAGGTAGCTCTGGAAGTTGGTGATGACCTGGAAACCATCAAGGCTTCCAAGGTTCCGTCTGGCCGTACGGTTGCTGACGAACTGACGCATCTGATCGCCACGATCGGTGAAAACATGTCCATCCGTCGCGCCAAGGTTCTGTCCGTAGAGACCGGCGTTGTCGCAAGCTACGTGCACAGTGCACTGCGTCCGGGCATTGGCAAGATCGGCGTTCTGGCTGCTCTTGAAGCACCGTCCGAGAGCGAAGCTATTCTGACACTTGGCCGCCAGATTGGTATGCACGTTGCTGCAACCCGTCCGGCCGCTCTGGATGTTGCAAGCGTTGATCCGGAATCTCTGGAGCGTGAGCGCGCTGTTCTGATCGAGCAGGCTCGTGAGTCCGGTAAGCCGGAAGCCATCATCGAAAAGATGGTCGAAGGTCGTGTCCGCAAGTTCTATGAAGAAGTTGTTCTTCTTGAGCAGGTCTGGGTACTGGACGGCGAAAGCCGCGTGTCCAAGGTCGTTGAGAAGGCTGGCGCGAAGCTGATTGGTTTCGAGCGCTTCCAGCTTGGCGAAGGCATCGAAAAGGAAGAAAACGACTTCGCTGCTGAAGTGGCTGCTGCTGCTGGCACGAAGTAAGATCTTTCTTTTTCCGGCTGATGGGCTTGCCTGTTCAGTTGGATACGAGAGACTGGAAACTCCCGCATGGTTATCGTGCGGGAGTTTTTCTGTTTTGAGGGGCTGTGGGGCTGCTTTGCAATGATGGAATGGGAAGCCGCTGCGCTTGTTCTCTCCGTTCGACCCTACGGCGAAGGCAGCGCACTTGTTCACTTATTGAGCGAAGAGCACGGTGTTTCGCATGGAATGGTCCGTGGGGGTGGTTCACGGAAACAGGCCCCGCTTTGGCAAACCGGTAATCTTGTCATGGCCAGATGGCGCGCTCGGTTGTCTGATCAACTTGGAGGGGTGACTGCCGAGCCGGTGCAAAGTGTGGGAGCCAGATTGCTGGACTTGCCGTTGCAACTGGCGATGGTCAGTAGTGCATGTGCTCTCGCTGACGGGGCACTCCCACAGGGGGAGCCTCATCCTGAGCTTTTCATGCGTCTGATCCGCCTGCTGACGTTGATCGCTGTTGCTCCGGAGCCGCCCCCCATGGCGGCCTATATTCGCTGGGAACGTGAACTGCTCGGTGGCCTTGGGTACGGTCTTGATCTTTCGACCTGTGCAGTTACGGAGATGACTGAAGATCTGGATTTTGTCTCTCCACGATCTGGCCGGGCTGTCAGCGTTGCGGGAGCAGGAGAATGGCGGGACCGTCTATTGCCGCTTCCGGCCTTCCTCCGAGATGACGAAGAAGAAGGCCTGCCTGACGAATGGCTACAGGGAATGACCCTGACAGGTCATTTCCTGGCACGCTGGGTCTTTGGCGTGCGGCATCAACCATTGCCTGCAGCCCGCGAAAGGCTTTTCGAACGCGTCCGTAAATTGACGGAGCCAAACGAGTTGCAGAGTGATGCGGTCAGTATTGCACCTGAACCGGACCTGGGCGAAGGCCACTGACGACATCCGGGTCTGCGCGCCAGCTCCAGACTGACCAGTCCCATCCCGGATGCTGATTAATTTCTGCGGTCATACGTTGTTCTTCATTCGCAGAGACATGGTGGCCGGACTGATAAGCGTGGTAAGCTGACATGTTGCCCATATAGACGCACCCGCAGGCTGTCGGATCCGCATAGAGCAGGACCGGAATATTGCCTTGCATGCGGTACGTCATGGTGTTGGCAGGAAGCAGGTTCATCATTTGCCAGCGGGCTGTTGTATCGGCTGGATGGGCGACAAAGCCGCTGCGAGCCAGTGTATCCTCCTCATGGAGGATGGGTCGGTAGGGTGAACAGGCCGAAAGAAGAACGAGGGCGGCGCTGGACAGAAGCGGGCGCCAGTGTCTAATTCCTGCGGAGAAAAGGGGAAGTGCATGGGCGTTGATCTGGCGGGTCATATTGAGGATACCAAGCTCGCGGAGGCTCTGAGCGAGCGATATATTGCGTATGCGATGTCGACGATCATGTCGCGGTCCCTTCCGGATGTGCGTGATGGTCTCAAGCCGGTGCACCGGCGCCTCCTCTATGCGATGCAGCAGCTACGCCTTGATCCCACATCAGGGTTTAAAAAGTGTGCACGTGTCGTCGGTGACGTGATCGGTAAGTTTCATCCGCATGGTGATGCGTCCGTTTACGAAGCGCTGGTGCGTCTGGCGCAGGATTTTGCCGTCCGTTATCCGTTGGTTGAGGGGCAGGGTAACTTTGGTTCCATCGACGGTGATGGCGCGGCTGCCATGCGATACACGGAAAGCCGACTGACAGAGATTGCCCAGACGCTGCTGGATGGCATCAACGATGATGCTGTCGACTTCCGGCCTACTTACGACAACGAAGATCACGAACCGATTGTCCTGCCTGGGACGTTCCCGAACCTTCTGGCCAATGGCTCCGCGGGTATTGCGGTGGGCATGGCGACAAGCATTCCGCCTCACAATGCTGGTGAAATCTGCCGCGCTGCAAAGCTTTTGATTGAGAAGCCTGAAGCAACAGTTGCGGAACTTGTCGATTACATCCCAGGCCCTGACTTCCCGACCGGTGGCATTCTGGTGGAAGATCGGGATTCGATTATCCGGTCTTACGAAACCGGCCGAGGCAGTTTCCGGACACGGGCGCGCTGGGAAGTTGAACAGGGACGTTTCGGTACGTGGTGCATTGTCGTCACTGAAATTCCCTATCAGGTGCAGAAATCCCGGCTGATCGAACAGATCGCCGAGTTGATGGAGCAGCGTAAGCTGCCCTTGCTCGGGGATGTCCGGGATGAAAGCACCATGGAAATTCGTCTGGTGCTGGAGCCCAAGACCAAGGGGTGTGATCCTGAGGTCCTGATGGAGACGATGTTCCGCAACACGGCACTTGAGAGCCGGTTCAGTCTGAACATGAATGTTCTTGGCGGGGATCGTGTACCGGGTGTTCTGTCGATCAAGCAGGTCATTCAGGCTTGGCTGGCACATGTGCATGAAGTGCTGGTTCGACGTTCCAACCATCGCCTTGCGGCAGTCCTGCGTCGACTGGAAATTCTTGACGGCTTTCTGGCGGTTTATCTGAATCTTGATGAGGTTATCCGCATCATCAGAGAAGAAGATGAGCCCAAGGTCTGCCTTATGAAGACCTTTACTTTGACGGATATTCAGGCGGAAGCTGTGCTGAATATGCGTCTGCGCTCTTTGCGGCGCCTGGAAGAGATGGAAATCCGCAAAGAACGTGATGCGCTGGCGGATGAGCGGAAGTCTCTTGAAACCCTTCTGGGGTCTGAAAAGCGGCGCTGGACACGGATCGGCAAAGATCTGGACGCCACGATCAAGAAATTCGGCAGTGGCCCATTAGGTGATCGCCGGACAACAATTGCTGAACCGCCCAAAGCCATCGACATTTCAGCGGCTCTGGAGGTTGATCGTGAGCCTCTGACAATCCTGCTGTCCAGCGAAGGCTGGATACGGGCCATGAAAGGTCACGGATTGGACCCGGAAGGCCATCGCTTCAAGGAAGGCGATTCACCAGGGCTGATGGCGGAGTGTCAGAGCACAGACCGGGTCTGCCTGATCGCCAGCGGCGGAAAGGCGTTCACACTCAAGGCTGCGGATCTACCCCGCGGACGTGGTTTCGGTCAGCCGGTACGGACGCTGATGGATATCGCGCAGGAAGAACGCATCGTGGCGATGTTCCCCGTGACGGAAGATGGCAGACGCCTGATCGCGTCCGAAAGCGGGCGTGGCATGATTGTCTCTGAGGCCGGTATCGTTGCTGAAAAGCGGACAGGCAAGCAGGTGTTTAACGTCAAGAATGGGGAAAGCGTTTTTGCCTGTATTCCGGCAGTTGGAACGCATGTTCTGGCGGTTGGGCATAACAAGCGCGTTCTTATTTTCCCAATGGAGCAGGTTCCTGAGATGACGCGTGGGTCAGGCGTCTCTCTGCAGAAGCTGGGAGATAGCACATTGCGGGATCTTCGAGCGTTTACGCTTGAAGATGGCCTTCTGTGGCAGCCCGGGCAGCGTGTACGACCTGCTGCTGATCTGGCCCCGCTTGAAGGACGGCGCGGTGCAGTTGGGCGTGCCGCTCCGCAATGGATCCTGCGCAAGCCCAGCTGATGTCAGACCGGTGCGGCCAACGTTTCCCAGTGACCGGCCTGGAAGATCTCAGCCGGACGGAAGGTGGCCTTGTAAGCCATTTTCCGGCTGCCGGGGACGTAATAGCCCAGATAGAGGTGAAGGCTTCCGCGCCGCTTGGTCAGATTGATCAGCGTCAGGATTGAATAGGTTCCCCAGGAGGCCGTCGGGCTGGATGTATCGTAGAACGTATAAACTGCGGACAGGCCGTCAGACATAATATCCACGAGGCTGACGCAGACGAGTTGGCCTTCAGGGGTTCGAAATTCCACGACAACCGTTTCCACCGGCGTGTTGGAAATCAGTTCGACGTAATCCTGCCAGGACATGTGGGCCATGTCGCCGTCCGTGTGCCGGCTTTCCTGGTAGGCATGGAACAGGGCAAACTGCTCCTGCGTTGGCACCGGCGGTATGATGACAGCATTGGTATTTTCGTGATGCTTCCAGACGCGCTTCTGGGCACGCGAAGGCGTGAAGAGTCCTACAGGAAGGCGCAGGGGTTTGCAGGCCCGGCAGTCGATGCAGACAGGGGCGTAAGCGATTGTATGGCTGCGCCGGAAGCCAGCCTGAGACAGACGGTCATGCAATGCCGAAGCATTCGGGCCGGAAAGATCAGTCAGAACCTTGCGCTCCATGCGATCAGGCAGGTACGGGCATGGTGCTGGCTCGGTTGTATAGAAGAGCTGTGGGCGGTGTTGCACAGGGCCGCTCCTCCAATGGAAAACCAGATGCGTTCTTCAGCCTAACCCAGACAGGACGCTGGCGCATCCATCATCTTTGCGGGAAGAGTTTAGCCTCGGCCTGATTGGGAGTTTTATGAGGCACTGGACCATTCTGGATTGTGTTCTGACGTTTTTTCGCTGGGCGCTTCCCATTTGCGTGACGCTCCATGCGCTGCGGCATAAACGGAATACGTCTGCCTGTGCCGGGTGGATTGGCGTGTGCTGGGTCGGGCCGTTTGTCGGGACAGCGCTTTATCTGATGTTCGGCATCAACCGGGTGCACCGCCGAGCCCGGAAGATGATCGATCATCATTCCTGGGAAGGACGGGAGCTGCTCGCCAAATACCGGCAGGTGATGGACGGCCATCTGGCGCCATTGGCGAAGATGCTCGGACGACTGACAGAGCGGCCGCTGATGGGGGGGAACTCCGTCAAGGTGTTGCATGATGGGGATAACGCCTATCCCGTCATGATCGAAGCCATCAATCACGCGCAGACGTCGATCGTGCTGTGCTCTTACATTTTCCGGGCCGACAGGATCGGAGAAATGTTCGCGGAAGCTCTGGTCGAAGCACACAAACGGGGCGTCGAAGTTCGTGTTCTGGTCGATGGAATCGGGAGTGGATATTTCAGGTGTGCGATAGAGCGCCGTCTGCGACGGGACGGTGTGAAGTGTTCGCGGTTTATGCATTCTGTGTGGCCGTGGCGCATGCCGTTCATCAACCTCCGCAATCACCGTAAAATTCTGGTGGTGGATGGTCGTCTCGGTTTCATGGGTGGGCTGAATATTGGTGAGGAGAACATGCTTCGTCTCCGCACCAAACTTCCGGTTGCGGACACGCATTTCCAGTTGCGTGGGCCGATAGTGCACCAGCTTTCCGTAGCATTCGCCTGGGATTGGTCTTTTACAACCGGAGAAGAGCTTCGTGGGGAGCCGTATCTGCCTGAGCCAGTTCCGGTTGGGGACGTGCCCATGCGGATTGTCACGTCTGGGCCGGATGCGGATCTGGAGAAGATTGAATATGGAATGCTTCAGGCCATCACGTTGGCAAAGACGCATGTTCGCCTCATGACGCCATATTTTCTGCCAGACGATCGATTTTCAGCTGCATTGAATTTGGCCGCTCTACGAGGTGTGGTGATTGACGTTGTCGTGCCCAAGAGCAGCAACCATGCCATCATTGATTATGCACGGGATGCCAATCTGAGGCCGTTTCTGGATGCCGGGTGCCGCGTATGGATGGCCGACCCGCCCTTCAATCACTCCAAGCTCATGGTTGTGGATGATGAATGGAGCTTTGTTGGCAGCACTAATCTAGACGTACGGTCTCTGCGGTTGAATTTCGAAATCAATCTGGAAATTTACGATACGGGGGTCGCGCGCGACCTGTCTGCGTTCATGGATAGTCACCGGAAAAACCGCCTGACCCATCACGATATTGATCGGACGCCGTATCTGATCCAGATTCGCAATTCTGCGCTTCGGCTTTTTCTTCCTTACCTGTAACCGTCAGGGATTGAGGCGCAGCGTCACGGAAATTGGTCGGTGGTCAGAGCCAAAGCGTGGCAGGGCCTTCGCCTCAAGGCGGTTCACGCCACGTACGAGGCATCGGTCCAGTCGCAAGGGAAGGCGATCCAGCATGCGATGTGTCTTTTCACGAGGGCCAACATCGTGAAAGCCGGGCAAAAGCACAGGGCCAACAAGATTGAAGTCCCCCATAATGACAGCACGCCGATGCATGTTAGCTGTCAGACTACGTAATTGCCTGCGGTTCAGGATCTGACCGTGCGACAGATGGACGTTGGCCAGTGAGAAATTTCCGAAATCGAGAATTTGCGCAGTACGCTTGACCATCAGGCCACGCGGCAGATGACAGAAAGACGGAGGCTGCGTAAAGGGCAGGCGGCTCCAGCAGGCTGTGCCATGTGGCCGACCAGGAAGCGGGATACGATCATAATATCCGCCCAGAATTTCCGGTAGGACATCTACGGGCTCCTGAGCTTCCTGCATCAGAACGACGTCCGGGTTTTCCGAGCGAATGACGGTCAGAATGTCTTCCAGTGATGCGCCGTCCCAGCGCAGAAGGTTCCAGCTTAGAACGCGGAACGGCGCGCCAGACATAAGGGATGCCGTCACTTGGGAGACTCCGAAATATAAAGGGGGCCTGATTGTGGCCTGTGCGGACCAGCAGCGAACTCACTTGTCAGGGTGTAGCCGATGGCCAGAAGAACCGGGCCGAGAAAAATCCCCAGTCCGCCAAAGGCCACCACGCCTCCCAGAACGCCTAGAACGGTCAGGAGATAAGGGAGTTGTGCTCCCCGTGAAATGAAAATCGGGCGGATCAGGTGGTCTGCGCCTGAAATGACGATGACACCATAAGCCGCCAGAAAAAGGCCATGTCCGACATGATGGGTCATGGCCAGCCAGATGGCGGCGGGAATCCAGATCAACGGTGCTCCGATGGGAAAGACCGCCACGAAAGCTGCGATACCTGCCAGGAGAACGGGCGATGGGACACCTGCAATCATAAGGCCAATCCCGGTCAGGACGCCTTGAATGATGGCTGTTCCGAGCACGCCGTACACAGTGCCACGGATGGTCCGACCAATGACGTTGATGAGGCGCGGTGTAGCGCGTGGGCCAGCAATGCGAGCGATGAGGGCCGTAATGGTCATGCCAAGGGCATCGCCGTTCAACCAGAGGAAGAATGCGACGAACAGCGCCATGACCAGCTCAACGAGACCGCTGGCCAGTTTCACAAGAACGGCAAGCGTGAAATGAGCGATCTGTCCGAAGTAAGGACGCAGCATCTCCGTGGCGGCACCCACGTCATGCGTCAGATGATACCAACCTTCGACCAGGTGTGGACCAGCCATAGGGATGCGCCCCATCCATGCCGGGGGTGGGCCAGCTGAGGCGGCTTTGAGAAGCAGCGTGTCCAGGCTTGCGATGGTTGCTGGAATATCGCTGATTCCGGCAGATGTCAGAACTGACAGAGGCACGATAATGGTCACGGCGCTGAGCATCATCATAGTGAGTGCGGCGAGAGCCGGACGAATATGGCGTCGCAGCCACCGATAGATGGGCCAACTCGCAAAAGTCAGAATTGCCGCCCAAAGGATGGCCGAAAGAAATGGCCAGAGGATGATTCCACATCCATAGGCAATTCCGACAAGGACGAAGCCAAGAATGATCCGTTCGGTCTTCATGCAATGGTTTTCCGGACGGTCAGAGGCTTCAAGGCTGGGACCTGCATGTTCATGACTGGACAGTGTGCCACGCTCTGGCGTTCTGCGCATCCCTCGACCTATGGTGGATACATGACGAACTCACCCCTTATCACCGCAAAAGACCTCCTTTCTGTTGGGACGGCATATGTTCCGCTCGACGCCAGTGTTCTTCTGCCGGGTCAGCAGGGCGATGTGGACGCAGCTTTTCTTGAACGTCGCCTTCCAAATGCGCGCCGATTCGACATTGATGTTTTTGCCGATCCAGACAGTCCGCTCCCACATACGGTGCCGGGTGCCGCCCGGTTCTCCCGTCTCATGGGTGAACTGGGGCTGAGTGAAGAGACACCTCTTGTCTTCTATGACGGCAAAGGAAGTGTCGGGGCATGCCGGGGGTGGTGGTTGGCCCGTCTTTTCGGGCATCAGAACGTGAAGGTTCTGGATGGCGGACTGGCAGCCTGGGAAATCGCGGGCGGCGCATTGGAACACGGTGTCCCGGTGTCGATACAGCCAGTGTCCTACAGGGCGCGTCCACAATACCGGTTACTCGCTGGAAGCGGCGACATTCTGAACGCTGACGCGCACACTGTCGTGCTGGATGCGCGAAGCCATGCCCGTTTCACAGCGTCTGTGCCAGAACCTCGCTCTGGTGTCCGAGGGGGGCATATGCCGGGAGCTCTCAGCCTCGACTGGACGCAGCTTGTGGATAAGGCCGGTCATTTTCTGCCCGTTGAGTCTCTGCAAGATCTGTTTGCTTCGGTCGCTGGGCGGCGGGTGATTACCAGTTGCGGGTCAGGTTTGACGGCGGCAACGCTCCTTGCTGGTCTCGCAATCGCTGGGCTGCCAGATGGCGCGTTATATGATGGGTCATGGGCTGAATGGGGTAGCGATCCACAAGCACCCATCGTGACGGGAGAAGAATAAGACATGAGCGACCTTGAAACGAAGGTGAGTGCTGGCTGGAACCGTCTGGCGTCAACGCTGGTGCAGGGTGGCCGGGCCGACGTCAGGGAGAGCGGCACGCTTGTGAACCTTCCTGTCACACGGGGCTCGACAGTTCTTTTCCCAAGCCTTGAAGCCATGAACCGGATGGATGGTCGAAGCCATTCGCATAAGGCCGTATATGGCGCCATGGGTACGCCCGTTCAGCATGAGCTGGAAAAGCTCCTGTCGCTCATTGAGGGGGGAACGCATACGCAGGTCGTCAATTCTGGTCTGAGTGCCTGCACGACGCCGCTTCTGGCATTTCTGGGGCAGGGCGATCATCTTTTGCTTCCCGATTCGGTTTATGGTCCGACACGTCGTTTCGCAGATACGATGCTTAAGCGGATGGGCATCAGCACAACCTATTATGCTCCCATGGCGACGCGTGCAGAGATTGAGGCGCTGACTCGAGCCGAGACCCGGATTATTCTGGCGGAGAGTCCGGGAAGCCATACATTCGAGGTGCAGGATGTGCCGATGCTGGCAGATGTCGCTCATCAGGCGGACGCGTTGCTGTTTCTGGATAATACTTGGGGCATTGGCGTGTTTCAGCCGTTTGAACATGGCGTGGACGTGTCCATTCAGGCTCTGACGAAATATCCCGGTGGCCACTCGGACGTCATTATCGGGTCGATCACGGTTAATGATGAGACACACTGGAAAACCCTGCGGGATGCGTCCATCCAGTTAGGTCAGTGCGCAAGCCCGGATGACTGCTGGCTCACCTTGCGTGGCCTGCGAACTATGGGAGTGCGCCTCACACATCAGTCGCGTTCGGCTCTTGAGATTGCACAGTGGCTAAAGACGCGCCCCGAAGTTACCCGGGTTCTGCACCCCGCTCTGCAAGACTGCCCCGGGCATGAATTCTGGAAGCGCGATTTTACGGGGGCTTGCGGTCTGTTCGGTGTTGAACTGCAACCAGATATCAGTGTCGAAGCTGCGGAACGCATGATTGATGGTCTGAGCATGTTTGGGATCGGCGCCTCATGGGGCGGTTACGAGAGCCTTGTTCTTCCGACCACAGGCCATGTCCGGCGTGTGACCGAAGCTGGGGCTCCAAAGGCCGCGACGTTCCGTCTGCATATCGGTCTTGAAAGTGTAGATGATCTCAAGGCGGATCTGGCGCGGGGCCTGGACGGTTTGCGGCAGGTCGATCAGTAATGCCACGCAAGGAATGGATGATCTGGTGGGTCATGGTCTGCGGGTATGTCTTGATGACTGCGACCTTGCTGTATGGCGTCTGGCTGTTTGGAACGGCGTTTTTCCTGAGGATTAATTTCTGGATCACGCTGTTCATCATGGCCGCAATGATTCCATCCTTTCTGGATCTGAAGCGTCGCAAGAACGGATCACCGCCGCCGAAACCCTAGCGCTTCTGCCACATGGTGGCGCTGGATCTGCTGCGTTCCTTCCAGATCAGCAATTGTTCGGGAGACGCGCATCAGGCGTGTCAGGCCGCGATTTGAAAGGCGCAGTTTTTCGGCAGCCTGTTCAGCCAGGGACCTTGCGTCATCGTCCATGACAAACAGGTCTGGCGAGGCCTGGGCATTGCACACGTTCTGACGGGTAATCTGTCGATCGCGTGCTTTTTCAACGCGGGCACGGACGGTTGCACTGTCTTCACCCCGGGGAGCACGACTGATCTCGATGGGCGAGAGCGGGTCAATTTGCACGCAGAGATCCATGCGATCCATCATCGGACCTGAGATCTTTGCGCTGTAATCTTCTCCGCATCGAGGGGCTTTGCGGCAACTCCGTTCCGGGTCTCCCAGATATCCGCAACGGCAGGGATTCATGGCCGCGATGAACTGAAAACGGGCTGGGTAGGTTGTGTGCTGGGCCGCGCGGGCGATTGAAATTGAGCCGGTCTCGATAGGTTGTCGCAGTGCTTCCAGACATGACCGCGAGAATTCGGGCAATTCATCCAGGAAAAGCACACCATTATGGGCAAGGCTGACTTCGCCGGGTCGTGCTTTGGCTCCGCCACCGACCATCGCGGGCAAACTGGCGCTGTGATGAGGCGCACGATAGGGCGGCCGGATTGTCAGGCGACCGCCTTTCAAGAGCCCTGACACACTGTGGATCCGGCTTGTTTCCAGCATTTCCTCAGTCGTCAGATCCGGCAAGATACCGGGCAATCTGCACGCAAGCATGGATTTTCCAGCACCTGGTGGTCCGCTCATGAGGACGGAATGTCCGCCAGCGGCGGCAATTTCAAGTGCTCGACGCCCAAGAGCCATGCCCTTCACGTCAGCGAGGTCAGGGCCATAATCCGGAGTGTATCCTTCTGCCGCGGGAACGGGCGTTAAAACCTGTTCGCCACGGAAATGAGACACAACGCCGAGCAGGGTGTCTGGAGCCAGAATGTCTTGGTCTGGATTGCCCCAGCGTGCCTCTCTTCCCTGCAGCGCCGGGCAGATTAACCCTAGAGAATGTGCTGCAGCACCAAGGGCTGCGGATAAAACACCGTTAACCGGGTTGATCCGTCCGTCCAGCGAAAGCTCACCGACGGCCGCATAGGCAGAGACAGCCTCGAACGGCAGAATGCCCATGGCGACCAAAAGCCCGAGCGCGATGGGAAGGTCAAAATGTGCACCTTCCTTGGCGAGGTCTGCGGGGACGAGATTGACCAGAATACGTTTTGGAGGAAGGGCCAGGCCCATGGATGTCAGAGCAGCACGGACACGCTCGCGTGCTTCGCCGACCGATTTGTCCGCCATGCCGACCAGCAGAAACGCTGGAAGCCCTGTCGAGACCTGAACTTCAACCGTAACCGGAACAGCTTCGATTCCAGAAAAGGCAAAGCTTTGGATACGGGCAAGGGTAGGAGTGTTCTGGCCAGATGTCGTCATGGAACGAGATCTTAGCCAGAACATATTACTGGATGGTTAACGCTGGTAAATCAGGCGCGCACGAAGCGTTCCATCAAGGGCGCGTAGGCCATCCAGAAGGTGCTGGTCCATATCGGGGCCCGTAGATTCAGCCTCGACGACAACGTAACCGACTTCACCGTCCGTCTGCAGATACTGTGCCGTCACATTGCAGTTCTCGGCTGCAAACAGTTCGTTGATCTGGCGCATGATGCCGGGACGGTTGGCATGAACGTGCATGAAACGCGTGCCACGTGGCCGCTCCGGGAGCTGCACGCTCGGGAAATTCACGGCACCAATAGTGGAACCAACATCGGAGTAATCCACAAGCTTGCGGGCGACTTCAACGCCAATCCGCTCCTGTGCTTCCATGGTAGAGCCGCCGATATGCGGGGTGAGAATAACGTTTTCCAGGCCCTGAAGCGGGGAAACGAAACGCTCTCCTGCAACTTTGGGCTCCACTGGGAACACATCCACGCCAGCACCCATGAGATGGCCGTCCTTGAGGGCTGCAGCCAGAGCTTCAAGGTCAACGACACTGCCACGGGCGTTATTGAGGAGAATCGAGTTGGGCTTCATGGCCCGGATCTCGGCTTCTCCGATCAGGAGGTCTGTGTCCGGTGTCTGGGGAACGTGCAGTGTGACGATATCGGACTTGGCAAGAAGGTCCTTGAGCGTCGCGACTGCAACGGCGTTACCGTGCGGGAGGCGGGGCATGATGTCGTAATACAGGACGCGCATGCCAAAGGCTTCGGCCAGAACGGAAAGCTGTGAACCGATGGAACCGTAACCGACGATACCGAGCGTCTTACCACGGACTTCCCACGCATTAATGGCGGATTTGTCCCAGCCACCCTGGTGGCACTGTTCAGAACGGGATGGAATGCGGCGCATCAGCATAACTACTTCACCCATCACCAGTTCGGCGACGGAGCGCGTGTTGCTGTAAGGCGCGTTGAAGACCGGAATACCGGCCATGCGGGCGGCGGTCAGATCGACCTGATTTGTCCCGATGCAGAAGCAGCCGATGGCCATCAGCCGATCAGCGGATTCAATGACTTCGCGCGTCAACTGCGTCCGGCTGCGAATACCCACCATGTGCACGCCTTGCAGTGCTTCCTTGAGGGCATCGCCTTCAAGAGCGCCTTTCAGACGCGTGACCTCTGCATAACCCTGCACATTAAAATGCTCGACAGCACTCTCATGGATGCCTTCAAGCAGGAGGATGCGGATCTTGTTCTTGGGGAGAGAGAAGTGCGTTTCCATATTTCCATCCCGGTCCTGAACCGGAAGGCTCCGGCTCTCATTCCAACCTGTCCCGGCCCATGATCACCGGGGCGTCATGCCTAGCCCATCGTTCCCGGATGGGAAAGGTGGTTCACGATGTCTGTGAGCAGGGCAGGGTTGCCGCACGCCAGAACGGTTCCATCACTTTCGAGCGTAAGAGGCTTGCCCTGCCAGTCCGTGATGCTGCCGCCTGCGCCCTCAATGACTGGAACAAGCGCCCCCCAGTCCCATGGGTTCATGGTGCATTCGGCGATTACATCGATCTGGCCAAGCGCCAGTAGACCGTACGCGTAACAGTCGCCGCCCCATGATGTCCGCCGGACCTGCTTCTGGAGGTTCGCAAAGCGTGGTGCGTGATCGGGCGTCATGATTTCCGGGGATGTGCAGGACAGTTCAGCCTGCCCAAGAACCGGGCATACGCGTGTGCCAATCTGACCGGGCAGTCGGGTGGACACAAAGCGTGTCCGCTGTCCGGCAAGGCCGATCCACCGTTCGCCCGTCAGCGGTTGGTCAATCAACCCGAGGACAGGTCGTCCTTTATGGAAAAGCGAAATAAGGGTTCCGAAGGTTGGGCGGCCGGTCAGGAATGCGCGTGTTCCGTCGATCGGGTCCAACACCCAGAGCCAGTCTCCTTTGTGACCGCTCATTCCGCTTTCTTCGCCCAGGATAGCGTGCTCTGGCAGAGCATCTTCCAGAATGGAGCGCATGACTTTTTCAGCCGCACGATCTGCAACAGTGACCGGGCTGTCATCGGATTTGGCATCAGCCTGTAGTGAGGTGCGGAAATGGGGAATGACCGTCTCGCGGGCAGCGTCTGCACAGGCTTCGGCGACGACAAGTGCCTTTTCCAGAACTGTTTCGCTCATATTTTCTTTCAATTCCTGCCAGAAAGCCGTGTGTGAGATTGACGCCCGATCAGGCGGGCGGCATCAGAAGGGCCATGCGTCCGATCATCGTCATTCCCTCCAGACTTGCCTCGACCCGCCTCCCACGCAAGCCCCTTGCGGATATTGGCGGCCTTCCCATGATTGTCCGCGTTGCGAAACGGGCTTTGGAAGCAAAGATCGGGCCAGTTGTTGTTGCTGCGGGCGATCAGGACATTCTTGATGCCGTCAGTGAACTGGAGGGCGTGCAAGGTGTCTTGACCGACTCGTCGCTGGCCAGCGGTTCGGATCGTGTGCATGCAGCCATCCAGATGCTTGATCCGTCTGGAACTTATGACGTGGTGATCAATCTGCAGGGAGACCTGCCTTTGATTGATCCGGCCAGTCTGACTGCCGTGCTCGAGCCGCTGGAAAATCCATCCTGTGATATCGGAACGCTTGCTGCTCCCGTTCAGTCAGACTGGGAAAGAGATGCCGAACAGGTGGTCAAGATCGCCTGTGATTTTGGCGACGCCGCGGTGACGCGCGCACTTTATTTTTCGCGTATGCCCATTCCGTGGGGCGCGGGGCAGCATTGGCATCATGTTGGCGTATATGCCTGGCGTCGAAACGCATTGGAGCGCTTTGTCAGTCTGCCACAGTCAGCTCTGGAGCAGCGTGAAAGTCTGGAGCAGCTTCGTGCGCTGGAAGCAGGAATGAGCATCGGGTGTACCCGGATAGAACATGCTCCTCAAGGTGTTGATACGCCTGAGGATCTGGAACGAGTGAGAGGACTGGTCTGATGCCGGTAATTGCTTTTCAGGGGCAGCCTGGCGCCTATTCGGACCTTGCATGTCGACAGGCTCGTCCGGGTTGGACGACGCTCCCTTGCGCGAGCTTCGCAGCTGCGATTGAGGCTGTGCATGATGGTCGGGCAGATGAAGCGCTTCTGGCCTGTGAAAATTCGCTTGCCGGGCGTGTGCCTGACATTCATTCTTTGCTGCCGGATGCAGGGCTGCACATCGTTGGAGAGCACTTTCAGCGTGTTGAGCACTGCCTGCTGGCAGTGCCGGGCACCGAAATCTCTGACATCCGGCGTCTTCACACGCATCCAGTTGCACTCGGGCAGGTCCGTAAGCTTATCCATGAGCTGGATCTGGAAGTCGTGCCGGAGTTCGATACAGCTGGTGCTGCCGAAATGGTCTCGAAATGGGGCCGGAAGGAAGATGCTGCCATCGCTTCTTCGCTCGCAGGAGAGCTGAACGGTCTCGTCATCTTGCGGTATAACGTTGAAGACGCGGCGCACAACACGACGCGCTTTTATCGCGTGGCGCCTGTGGCAAGTTTTCCTGATTCTCAACGCAATGACACGCTGACGACGCTGCTCATGAAAGTCGGCAACAAACCCGGGGCGCTTTACGCGGCATTGGGTGGATTCTCACGTCATGGTATTAATATGACGAGAATTGAAAGTTACATGCTTAACGGCTCATTCGCGGCCACGCAGTTCCTGATGGATGTTGAAGGACATCCAGAGCAGCCTGCATTGGCGGCCGCTTTGAAAGAGCTGGAGCATGTCAGCGATAATTTGAAGATTCTGGGTGCATACCCACGCAGTCTTGCTCGTTCCAGCGCATGACGCTGACGGATCTAGAGAGCAGGATGGTGCGCATGATGAGCAGAGGCAAGGCAATGGTGGAGACGGGCATGTATCAAGGGTCGCTGACGGCTCTGATCACTCCTATGGGTACGGATGGGCGTATCGATTTCGAGGTGGCGACAAAGCTTATTGAGCGCCAGATTGAAGCTGGGACCAGCGGGCTCGTACCGGCAGGGACAACCGGCGAAAGCCCGACGCTGTCGCACGAGGAGCATGGCCAGATCATTGCCCACTGCGTCGAGACATCGAACGGTCGTGTTCCGGTCATGGCGGGAGCTGGCTCAAACAGCACATCTGAAGCCGTGCAGATGGCTCGACATGCTCATTCTGTGGGGGCGAGCAGCCTGTTGGTTGTGGTTCCGTATTATAACAAGCCCACCCAGGAAGGCCTGTATCGCCATTTCATGACGATCGCCGACGCGACGCCACTTCCGATTCACGTGTACTGCATTCCGGGTCGGTCTGTGGTGGATCTCACGCCGGAGACACTAGGACGCCTCGCGCAGCATCCCAATATTGCTGGCGTAAAGGATGCTACGGCCAATCTGGCTCGTCCCATCGCTGTGCGGCGCAACGTGAAGAAGCCGTTCAACCAGCTTTCTGGTGACGACAACACAGTGGTGTCGTTTCTTGCGGCAGGTGGCGATGGCTGCATCGGCGTGACGTCAAATGTCGTTCCTGCGTTATGCGCGGAAATGCACAGCGCTTGGCAGGAAGGGCGAATCGAAGACGCGATCGAAATTCAGGATCGTCTCTCTCCGCTACATGATGCCATGTTCATGGAAAGCAACCCGGGACCGGTGAAGTACGCTATGTCCCGGTTGGGTCTGTGCAATGCGACCCTGCGCCTTCCACTTGTGGAGCCTCAGGAGGCAACGCGGAAGGCTATCGATGCTGCTTTACGATCTCTCGATTTATTGGACTGATATTTTTAATGGCCGGAAAAAAAGAGAAGAGCGGCATGATCTCTCACGGGATCGTCGCTCAGAACCGTAAAGGCCGGTTCGATTACACGATTCTGGAAACTGTAGAGGCTGGAATCGTTCTTAAGGGGCCGGAGGTCAAAAGCCTCCGCCTGGGACGTTCAACCATTACCGAGGCCTATGCTGCCGAGCGGGATGGAGAAATCTGGCTCTTTAATTCCTATATTCCGGAATATCAGGGGGGCGTTCTTTCCCGCTTTGAGCCCAGAGCCCCTCGCAAACTGCTGCTGCATCGGAAACAGGTTGCGCATTATCTGTCCGCTGTGACGCGTGCCGGTGCATCGCTTGTGCCGCTGGACATTCATTTTAACGCCCGCGGAGTCGCGAAAGTGACGATTGGTTTGGGGCAGGGGCGCAAGAAAGAAGACAAGCGACATGCAATCGCTGAGCGCGACTGGCAACGTGATAAGGCTCGCTTGATCCGGAACAAGGGCAAGGAATACTGAGCTCTCGCGATACCGGTTTGTTTGGCTACGATACGTAATTTTTAGCAGTCATTAAAAAACCGCTGTGGAAAAATCCACAGCGGCTTTTTTTAAAGCTCAGCGAGATGCCGAAGCTACCGATCAATCAACGTTGATTGCAGCAGCTTCCGGACCCTTCTGACCCTGAACAACCTTGACGTTGATCGCCTGGCCTTCGTCGAGGGTCGGGAGCTGTGAACGCTCGAGAGCGGAAGCGTGGACGAAGATGTCCTTGCCGCCGGAGTCAGGCGTGATGAAGCCGAAGCCCTTGGTGGCATTGTACCACTTCACGGTGCCGCGGATGTCCTGTGCGTCGGACAGGTCAGGAGCCGGACGGCCCGGACGTGCAGACGGTCCACCAAAGCGTGCCTGCGGAGCTGCGCCGAACTGGGCGCGCGGGCGAGGAGCTTCAGCGGTGCTTTCGTCAACGGAAATGACTTCAGCAACCTGGCGACCCTTCGGACCCTGGCCAATGCGAACAACCACGGTTGCACCCGGATTGACGCTGCTTACGCCAGCATTGCCAAGAGCGTTGGCGTGCAGGAAGACATCGCCCGAGCCGTCAGCCAGTTCAACGAAACCGAAACCCTTTTCGGTGTTGAACCACTTAACGCGGGAGCTGATTTCTGGGCCGGAAGCGGTAACGAAGCTGCTGCCAGCGCCACGACGAGGTGCGCCGAAGCCACCACCACCGCCACCGAAGCCGCCACGGTCGCCGCCGCCGAAGCCGCCACGATCGCCGCCGCCGAAGCCGCCACGGTCACCATAGGATGGCTGGGACGAATAGTCCCCGTCAAACCCGCCGCGGCGAGGTGAGTTAAAGCTGCGGTCGGTTCTGTTGTTTCTCAACGGTCTAATCCCGAGACTGGGGTGCCACGGAGGGCTTCTATCCCCTGCCATGACGTATTTCAAAAAGGTGAGAAAAGCCTCAGGCCTTCCTCTGAGGGAATCACTAGCATGGTTTTTTCCCGCACTGCCACAACGAAAGTGCGAGAAGTGCCCAACTCGCGCGGATTTTAAGATTGTCTCAGTCCGGCAAGGGGCTCCGAAGGCTTTGCTTTGATGCCCAGTAATGACATAAAGACACAAATTAATAGCGTCATTACCCTGATCGCACGCGAGATGCAGAGGTGCCCATGCAGACCCGACTGACTCTTTCCTTCGGGGCCATTGCCCTGCTTGCACTGGCATCCTCGTCTGCATTGGCGACTCCTCTACAGGATCCATATGGGACGTGGACCATTCAGGGTGAGAACGATGCTGTCTCCACTCTGAAGGGAACGTCAGATCAGTATTATACGTCTGGTCTGCGCATTAACTGGACTTCGGGGACCGATAACCTTCCAGAACCGATTGCGAATCTGAATCATTTCCTGATGGGAAATGGCATGCAGCGTATCAGCATCGGTTTGCAGCAGCTGATCTATACGCCGCGCCAGACCCAGATGGCTCAGCCGCCATTGGGAGACCGCCCTTACGCGGGGCTGATGCTTGGGACCGTTAATCTCATTAATGATACGGATCTGTCCCGTACCGTCATGGGTATTCAGTTTGGTGTCATGGGCCCTGCAGGTCTCGGGCGTCAGGTGCAAAACGGATTCCATAACCTGATCAGCGACACGCCGAACAAGGGCTGGGTGCACCAGCTGGCGAATCAGCCGATCATGCAGATTCAGGCTGGTCGAATCTGGCGTCTGCCAGTCGTGAATGTTTACGGCATCGGCATGGATGTTTTGCCTGCTGTTTCAGGGGCAGCTGGCGATTACCGAACATACGCTGACGCGGCAGCCACCTTCCGGGTTGGACAAGGTCTGGACAGCGATTTCGGTAACTCGACGATTGGGCCGGGACTGGATGGTACAGATGCGTTCCGTGGAACGCGTCCTGTCGCCTGGTACTTTTATGGTGGTGTAGAGGGGCAGGCCGTTGGGTACGACGCCACGCTTCAGGGTAATACCGTGCGCCCCGACTCACCTCATGTTGAAAAAGTCTGGGATGTCGGCGAAATTCATGCCGGTGTAGCCGTGATGTGGCACGGCGTACGCCTCTCTTACAGCCAGAACTGGCAGACGGCTCAGTTCAAGTCACAGAAAGCAGGCCTGTTCAACTACGGGTCCCTCAAGCTTTCTGTTAAATTCTAAAGCATAATTTTTAGTTGAAGCGTCATACCAAGAAAAAAGCCCGACCGCCAAAAGCGGGACGGGCTTTTTTCTTAAGCGGACTGTGAGGCAGGTTTGGCCTGATCTCTAACTGGGGAGCCAAGGAGATATCCTTGAACCTCTTCGCAGCCGTACGCATCCAGAAAAGCCATCTGGGCCTCGGTCTCTACGCCTTTGGCGCACGTTGTGATGTTCAGGGCGCGTGCGAGAGCGAGGATCGCACACATAACTTCATTTGCGCGATTGTTTTCGCCGAGGCTGTTTATGAATCTGCGATCAAGCTTGATCTGATCTAACGGATAAAAGCGAAGGCGCTCAAGAGACGAGAAGCCAGAGCCGAAATCATCAAGTGCCAGCCTGACGCCAAGCGCGCGGACGCGCGATAATTCACGGAATGTGATGTCTTCTGGGCCGAAGAAACGTGGCTCCGACATTTCAATTTGCAGGCGTTCCGGCGCGAGACCGCTTTCCTGAAGAATTTCCTTGATGAGTTTTGAGAGGCGCTCACTTACGAGCCAGACTGGCGAAATGTTGACGCAAACTCTGTGGGGGACATCCCAGCTCGCGGCAGCCATACAGGCTGTTCTGAGGCTCCAGCTATCGAGCATTTCAACCAGACCGGCCTCTTCTGCGCAGCGAATAAAAAGAGCTGGCGGGACTTCGCCGTAGCCTGGTCTATTCCATCTTAGGAGGGCCTCATGGGCCACGATTTGCTGTGATGCGGTGTCAACAACCGGCATCCAGTTCAGGAAGAGTCCGTTCTGTTCCACGGCAACGGCAAGATCCTGCTCCAAGCTGGAAGACAGGATATGCATCCGTGTTGTTTCTTCGTCCGCGCGTCTCTCGTGACCGCCGCCCAAACGTTGGGCTTCCATAAGCGCAGCTTTGGCGCTGGTGAGAAGGCCATCAACCGTGTGACCATCTTCCGGGAACATGCTCCAGCCGATGGACAGGGAAAATGGAAGGGCAGAACTGGCAAGGGCAACAGGGACTTCAGAAATCCGAAGAATGGATGTCATCAAGGATCGTGTCGTGACCTGCGTGTAGCCTGGTGGCGTCAAGACAATGAAGTTGCCGCCGCCCATGCCGCCAAGGAACGCGCCCTGAGGGAGAAGCTTTTCGATCCTTCGGACAATCTCTTCCAGAATGATGTCGGCGACATCCCAGCCGTAACGCTCATTGATGAAAGACAGATGGTCAAGATTGAAGCGAATTAATCCGAATTTTGCTCGTCTTGTCAGGCCGGCAGTCTGCTCAATGTACCACTGAACAGATTCCATGCTCTGCATGCGGTTCGGCAGAACTGAACCGCTGTTGTAAATCGGGTTCCGGGTCAGGTCTGCGAGATCTGCAAGTGCACCCAAAGTCTGCTGGCTTGAAAGGTCAGTTGTCTCGCACGCAGCAAAAAGAAAGAGAGATGTAGAAGTGCGTTTCTGTCGGGGCAGGCTTCCGACATTAATCCCGGCAACAGATCGCCCTGCTATTCTGAAAGTCTTAGGCGAAGTGCTTTCTGAAAGTTCTTCGCACGGCAATTCACCCAGCGCATCGGCTAAAAATACACCAACGGAGGCAATTTCAAGCGGCGCAGAGTCCTTTGACAGGGCCACTATTCCCGCTGACGAAGCGCCAGTGAGCAGGCGTGCCAGTCTCAAGAGAGGCAGGTAACTGGCGGACGACGTCCCTGTTGGGAAAGAAGCTGCATGCTGATCGTCACCAGTTGAGAACATACTGTAAACCCGAATATGGATAAGTCGTAAAACCGTCAAAGAACGATAAAGTTCCTTCTCGGAATGCAGATTAACAATTCTTTCTTAAAGGTCCTTTAACCAGAAATCAAAAGCCTGTCGGGTTCAGAGCGGTCAAAGAGTGCTAGCATAATTCTCAACGCGGCCCCTCGAGCACCCTCCAGGGACGGATTACGCATAAGTTCTCGTTCGCTGTCTTGTTGCATTGCCGCCAAAAGTAACGAAATTCTCGCGCCCTGAGCCAATCGGAAGCCAGGCAGTCCGGACTGACGGTCTCCAGCAAGATCGCCTCCGCCGCGGATTCGATAATCTTCGTCAGCAATCATAAATCCATCGTTGGTGTCACGCAAAAGCGTTAACCGTCTCACGGCTGTTGGTGTCGCCATTCCATCATGGAGCAGCAGACAGAAGGACTTTTTCGAGCCACGCCCGACGCGGCCTCGTAACTGATGAAGCTGAGCAAGCCCGAAGCGTTCTGCCTGTTCAATCACCATGACCGAAGCATTCGGTATATCCACACCGACTTCAATAACGGTTGTGGCAACGAGAATACGCGTTTCACCCTGTCGAAATGCTTCAAGTGCAGCTTGCCGGATGGCAATGTCCTGTTTGCCGTGCGCCAACCCAACGATATGGGGAAATCGCTCTCCAAGCATCGCCCAGCGTTCTTCGGCCGCAGCGGCAGACTGGGTTTCACTGTTCTCAATGAGAGGACAAACCCAGAAGACCTGCACGCCATCTGTGACTGCGCGGGATATGGCGGCCAAAATGTCTGGCATGGCATCCATATTATGCAGAGTCGTGCGAATGGGCTGCCTGCCTGCAGGTTTGGAATCCAGCCGACTTACGCTCATTTCTCCCCATTCCATGAGCTGAAGTGTCCGGGGAATGGGAGTGGCGGTCATGACCAGAATGTCTGTCGCCTGTCCCTTGGCGCTTAGATTCATCCGTTGCTTCACGCCAAAACGGTGCTGCTCGTCAATGACGGCCAGTCCAAGGTCCGCAAATATCACGCCTTCCTGAAACAGGGCGTGAGTCCCGACGATGATGCGCGCGGTTCCATCGGCAATGGCCGCCAGTGTCTCGCGGCGTGCTGCGCCTTTGATCGTCCCGCTCAGATAAACGCATTGCGTGGGACAAAGGCGTGACACTGTCTCGAAGTGTTGGCGTGCCAGAATTTCCGTTGGCGCCATGAGGGCTGCCTGGGCATCGGATTCCACGGCTTGAAGCATGGCATTCATCGCGACAAATGTTTTGCCGGCGCCCACGTCTCCTTGCAGCAGACGCATCATGGGAGCAGTGGCCGCCATGTCCTGACGGATTTCAATGATAGCTGAAGACTGGGCCGCCGTTGGCTTGTGACCAAAACGATGATTTAGCTCTGCCTGGAGTGTGCCCGTGCCCGGCATGCTGCGGCCTATCCGGCTGCGTGCTTTAAGGCGAGCCAGTCCAAAACAGAGCTGGTCAGCAAGAAGTTCATCCGCAGCAAGACGTGAAAGTGCGCGCTCTCGCACTGGCGCCCATTCGACATGAGCAGGAATGCTCTCCGGGGCCTGCAGGATATGCAGCGCCTGTGTAAAAGCTGGCCAGCGGCGCTTTTGGACAAGGGCGTGGTCCTGCCATTCTGGAAAATCGGGCAGAAGCGTCAGGGCAGCGCGCATGGCTTTGCGCACGGTGTAGGGAAACAGGCCTGCGGTCAGGGGCCAGACGGGTTCAAGTCTGGGAAAGCTGTCACGCTTTTCCCATGTTGTGACGTGATCCGGCTGGGGCATCGTCAATTCACCCTGGAACCGGCTGGTCTTGCCAGAGACAAGAAGCTCTGCCCCAACCGTTGGGGCAGGCATGTTTTTCTGCTGGAAAAAAACCAGATCCAGCCTTCCCGTGTCGTCTTCTGTGCGAATGATGGAGGGTTGGCCGGGGCGTGCAGCCTTGCGGATTGAGAGGACACGGACACGCGTCGTCAGGATTTCTCCGGGTGCGAGATTGTGTCCTGCGGCAACTGTGCGCAGAATACGACGGTCAACAATTCGCTCTGGAAGGGTGAACAGCAGGTCCAGGACGCGCCGTCCCCCTGCGATCTTTTCCAGCAGACTTGCATGTCTTGGCCCGATTCCGGGCAGGGACGTCAATGGTGCGAAGAGTGGAGCAAGAAAATCTGGAGAGGGCTGTTCGGACTGCATTGCAACGGGCGCTCCCCGGGGCTTTTCTTGGTATGGCAGGGTCTGGAACGGCAGGTATAGGGCAAGAGCAGGATGGAACAAAACGAAACCATGAGCCGCGAAATGCCCCTCACATCCTTTGGTCCGACCGTCTGGGGTGTCCCGGACGGGAGTGTGGCGCTGCTGCTTCGCCAGCGGCTGGCAGAGCATCAAGGGCCGTTGCTGCATGTTGCGCGGGACGACGCTGCTGTTGCGGCTCTGATGGACATGCTGTCCTATCTGATGCCGGAAGTTGAGGTTCTGCGCCTGCCTGCGTGGGACTGCCTGCCTTACGACCGTGTCTCTCCCAACGCTGCACTGGTTGCGGAGCGTGTTGGAACATTGTGCCGCCTGCTGGAGCCGACGAAAGCCCGCCGGATCGTTCTAACGACCGTGCACAGTCTGTTGCAGCGCGTTCCACCGCGATCGGCTTTCAAAGGCCAGTCCATCAGTGTGGCTACGGGTGAAATGCTGGATCAGTCTCTCCTGATCGAAGTTCTTGTCGCCAATGGCTACACGCGGACTGATACAGTCATGGAAGCGGGTGAGTTCGCGGCGAGGGGCGGCATTTTCGACCTTTTCCCAGCCGGTGCACCAGACCCTATCCGCCTCGACCTTTTCGGCGATGAAGTCGAAAATATCCGTGCCTTTGATATCGCTACTCAGCGCTCGACAGAAAAGCTTGCGCGTTTCGAGTTACGACCTGTCTCGGAGTTCTCTCTCAGTCCGGAAAGTATCAGTCTTTTCCGCACGGGATGGCGTGATACGTTTGGGCCATCAGCCGCCTCTGACACGCTTTATGAGAACGTCTCTGACGGGCGGCGTTATCCGGGTCTGGAGCACTATCTGCCGCTTTTCCATGATGGTGATGGCCATCAGATGGAAACGCTGCTGGATTATCTGCCAGACGTTGCAATCAGCTTCGACAGCCATGCACCGGAGATTCTGAAAGCCCGTCTGGACATGATCGCCGACCACTATGAGGCGCGTCGTGTTCCTGTTCGTGATGGCGAGATGCCGTATCGGGCGCTTCCGCCGCATCGTCTCTATCTGGACCAGCATGGCTGGAATGCCATGCTCGCCAGGGCACCATCTGTTTTGCTGAATGCATTTGGCAAGCCGGATCTGGGAGAAGGTGTAGAAGCCGGAAGCCGTCCCGGACCGCTTTTTGCCCGGGCCAAGGACGGGTCTCGCGAGGGCGTTTTTGAAGCGTTTGGCAAGCAGGTTGAAGAGTGGGCGCAGTCCGGGCGCCGCACGTATGTCACGGCCTGGAGCCGTGGCTCGCGGGAGCGGATTGCCCATCTGCTTCAGGAACATGGCGTTGGCGTTGAGAGTTATGACGACTGGCCGTCCGCAGCAGGCATGTCCCGCGGGACAGTTGGTCTGCTCGTTCTCGGGCTGGAGCGTGGGTTCGTTTCAGATCGTCTGTGTTTTGTGTCTGAACAGGACCTTCTGGGAGAGCGTATTTCCCGGCCGCCCCGTCGCAAGAAGCGTGGTGAACAGTTCATTTCTCAGGTGGGCGAGATTTCCGAAGGGGACCTCGTTGTTCATCAGGAATACGGGATTGGACGGTATGTCGGGCTTGAGACCATCCGCGAAGGGCTGGTTGCGCATGACTATCTTTCCATTCTGTATGATGGAGAGCAGCGTCTTCTTCTGCCGGTAGAAAACATCGAACTCCTGAGCCGGTTCGGATCGGAGCAGGCCAGCGTCCAGCTCGACAAGCTCGGCGGCACGGCCTGGCAGGCCCGCAAGGCCAAGATGAAGTCCCGCATCCGCATCATGGCGGGTGAACTGATTCGGACGGCAGCTGCGCGTGCATTGCGTGAAGCTCCGACGCTCGCGCCGGCAGAGGGACTGTGGGACGAGTTCTGCGCCCGTTTCCCGTTCGTGGAGACGGAAGATCAGTCCCGTGCCATCGCTGATGTTCTGGAAGACATGAGCTCCGGTCGCCCGATGGACCGTCTGGTGTGTGGCGACGTCGGCTTTGGAAAGACCGAAGTTGCCTTGCGTGCGGCTTTTGTCGCCGCCCTCTCAGGGATGCAGGTGGCTGTTGTTGTTCCGACGACGCTTCTGGCTCGTCAGCATTACCGTGGCTTTGTGGCGCGATTCGAAGGTCTGCCGGTTCGGATCGGACAACTGTCACGCATGGTGACACCCAAGGAAGCGACAAAGGTGCGCGAAGAGATGGCGGATGGCCGGCTGGATATCGTCATCGGGACGCATGCCCTTCTGGCCAAGACGGTCTCTTTCGAGCGTCTGGGCCTGCTGATCATTGATGAAGAGCAGCATTTCGGTGTCTCTCACAAGGAAAAGCTCAAAGCCCTGCGGGAAGACGTGCACGTCCTGACACTGTCAGCCACGCCGCTGCCACGTACGCTCCAGCTGTCCCTGTCCGGTGTGCGGGAAATGAGCCTGATTGCGACGCCGCCAACGGATCGTCTGGCAGTTCGCACGTTTATCACTCCGTTTGACAGCGTTATGATCCGCGAAGCGATTCAGCGTGAGCGTTTCCGCGGTGGGCAGGTGTTCTGCGTGTTGCCGCGACTGGCTGATCTGGACCGGATGGCAGAGCGCCTGGCCGAGATTGTTCCGGATGCGAAGGTCATTCAGGCCCATGGCCGTTTGACGCCGACCGAACTGGAACGCGTCATGACCGAATTTGCCGACGGCAAATATGACATCCTGCTTTCCACCAATATCGTGGAGAGTGGTCTCGATATGCCCAGCGTGAATACGATTATCATTCATCGGGCAGATATGTTTGGCCTGGGGCAGCTTTATCAGCTTCGCGGGCGCGTGGGGCGCGGCAAGCAGCGTGGCTATGCCTATCTGACCTGGCCGCAGACGAACCCATTGTCGGCCGCTTCTGAAAAACGTCTGGAAATCATGCAGACGCTCGACTCGCTCGGCGCAGGCTTCACATTGGCATCGCACGATCTGGATCTTCGTGGTGCCGGAAATCTGCTGGGGGATGAGCAGTCCGGGCATATCAAGGAAGTCGGGATCGAACTGTATCAGCAGATGCTGGAAGATGCCGTTCTGGATCTGCGTCGCGAACGCGGTCGAAAGGCAGAGGAAGAAGACAGCTGGACGCCGAATATTATCCTCGGATTGCCTGTGCTGATTCCAGACACTTATGTGCCTGATCTTCCGGTTCGACTGGGGCTATATCGGCGTATTGCGTCCCTGACCGGAGAAGCGGAAGTCGAGGCCATGCGCGCTGAACTCGTGGACCGGTTCGGATCCTTGCCGCCAGAGGTGGGGAATCTTCTGGACGTCGTGCTCATCAAGCGTCTGTGCCGTGAGGCTGGTGTGGAGCGTCTGGAAGCCGGGCCGAAGGGTATGGTGCTTCAGTTCCGCAAGAACCGGTTCCAGAACCCCGCCGGGCTGATCGATTGGGCGACTCGTAAGAAGGATTCGGGCGTGAAGATCCGCCCCGATCAGAAGCTGGCTATTATTCGCGAAATGACGAACGCTACCCGCATTGGTTTTGCGAAGAAAGTAACGACCGTTCTGTGCAAACTCGTGCGGAAACTGGAAGACGCCGACTAAGCGTTTTTCCAGCTTCCGCAGTGGCACTCAGGGAACGGCGATAGGGAGCGGAATACGGTTGACCGTCGCTACGCCGCCCTGAAGGGCAATATCCCATGTGGTGGTGTCGCCGCTCTGGCGTCCCATCAGGCGGGCAATGGTAAGGGCGGTGACCACTTTGGTCGGGGCTGTCTGGCGAATGGCCTCGATCAACTGTGCAACATTGGTGATGCTGACATGGGTGTCTGCGGTCGATGTTGCGGCTGACGAGCCGATCTGAATGGTTCCTGTGCCATCAACAGTGCTGCTTCCGGAAATGGCGTGCAGGGCGTTGATCGTGATCTGCTGTGAGGAGCCGGAGAGGCCGCTTACGGACAGATCGGCGGACAGGGACGACGGAATGAGTGGCTGTTTCGAGTCGTGAATGCCTGTTCCATTGACCTTGATGCGGAGCTCAGGGCTGGTCTGGACTGCGTTGATCGTCGCGTGCTGGATGGTCATTGTGTGACCAGGGCGGGACAGTTTTACGCTGCTCCATGAGGCTTCTGGCGTTCCTTCATGGATGTTGTGGACTGTAATGGTGGCATCCTGCCCCTGACAGGCCGGGCTGATACCGCCACGAAAAGCGCTCAGTGCTGCATAAGCTGCCGTTGCATTGAACTGTTCCAGTTTGGCTTCCGTGACTGCGCCTTTGGGGTCTTTCAGGGTGATAGGCCCGATATCGAGGCCGATGCCGGTTCCTGTCAGGGTGGCGTGCAGGCCTGATGCTGAAAAGCCGTGCGCGGCAGCCTGATGGCCGTTCAGGGAATAGGTGAAGCAGGACGCAGGAATGTTCGGAAGCGTGTCTGCGAGAGCAGATGACGCGAAGGAAGGCAGAGCCGTTGCTAATGCTGTTACGAGAAGGGTTTTAAAAGACATCATGCCCTCAATGCTGTGGTGTCTGATCTCTCAGACAGAAAGACTGTTAAGACTCTCTTAGGATTATGGAGAGACAATGGTTCCCCATAATCCTTCCTTGCGGGTGAGTGTGCATGTCTTCGTCCATTTCCGCCATGCCAGCGGTGCCGCAATACCTGTCCATCGTGAAAGACGAACAGGCCTCCGTGAATCGGTGGGAAAAGACCAGCTCATCTTCGCAGCAGGCACTGACGGCGTTCAAAGCTGAGGCTTCTTCCATCACGACGCCTGATCAGCTTCTGAAGAACTACAAGGCGCTGAAAGTCGTTCTTGGCGCCTATAACATGTCTTCCAATATTGATCAGACGGCCGTCCTTAAGCAGCTCATGACGCAGGACCCTACGTCTTCCAAGTCGTTGGCACAGAGAAGCGGGAATGCATCCTGGAAAGCGTTTGCGACCGCGTTTTCAGACTGGTCGACGTCTCCCCTCTCGTCAGAAGACACTTTGTCTAAAATCGCCCAGAATTACCTGACGAACGGGTATGAAAGCAGCGTTCAGGACGAGACGCCGGGCCTTGGGGACGCTCTTTATTTTACCCGAACCGTCACGTCAGACATGAAGCTTTCCAGCATCATGGCAGATCCGAAACTGTTGAAGGTGGCGGAAAAAGTGTGTGGGTTCGATACAACCCAGTTTGGCGCACTGGATTACGACCAGCAGGTTCGACTGCTGGGGAACAAGCTGGATCTTTCACGTCTCAGCACGTCCCAAGGTGTGCAGCGGTTTGCTGAACAATATCTGGCGCTTCTGCAAATCAGCCCTGAAGCATCTACGACGCCTGCCAGTATGCTCACACTTTACGGAAGTGGAGGGACATCGGACGGTATTCTGTCCCTTTTTACAGGAAGCAGTAGCAGTTCCTCGTCATCGCTGTATTCCGCACTTCTCTGATCCGGTTGCGTGACATCCTGAGACGAGGCCTGTATCGCGGCTAGGGAAACGTGGCAGCGAAAAGGATCTTTTCATGGCGGGACTGGACCCTGAAGACTGGAGCGGCATTCGTGCCATGGGTCATCAGATGCTGGATGCTCTGTTTGACCGCATGGAACATGTCGGGGAAGGCCCGGTCTGGCGCCCTATGCCGCAGGCAGCCAAGGATGAGCTGAGAACCGGCTTTCCTGCCGAAGGCACCTCTCTGGAAGAGCTGCATGAGCGTTTCACTGAGCTCGTTGTTCCCTATGGCAATGGAAATACTCATCCGGGTTTCATGGGCTGGGTGCATGGCGCTGGAACACCCGTCGGGATGCTGGCAGAAATGCTGGCGGCCGGTATGAACGCCAATTGTGGTGGCCGCAGCCATGCCGCAAATGAAGTCGAGCGTGAAGTTATTCGCTGGGCTCTCTCCATGGTTGGAATGCCGGAAGATGGGTCGGGCTGTCTGGTGACGGGCTCATCCATGGCCAACTTCATCAGCATCATTACGGCCAGTCGGGCGCGTGATCCGTCATTGCGACGGCATGGTGTTGGGCAGAGCAGAATGGTTGGATATGCCGCGACAACAGCCCACGGGTGTCTGCCTCGTGCCTTTGATCTTGCTGGTTTCGGAAGCGAGGCTTTGCGCCGTGTTCCGGTGACGGATGATCATCGGATGGATCTTGCGGCCCTGCGCCAGATGATCACCGAAGACCGACAGAGCGGGTTGGTGCCCTTCATGGTAGCCGGAACGGCCGGAACGGTGGATTGCGGTGCTATCGATGATCTTCAGGGGATCGAGGCTATCGCACGGGAGAACAGCCTCTGGTTTCATGTAGATGCAGCTTTTGGGGCGCTGGCCTGTTTGTCGTCACGTTTGAAGGCGCAGCTTTCCGGCATTGAAAAGGCTGATAGTCTGGCATTCGATTTTCATAAATGGGCACAAGTTCCCTACGACGCGGGCTGCGTTCTGGTGAGGAATCGTGAACTTCATGCGGCGGCGTTTGCTCAGTCGCTCGACTATCTGACGCGTGAAGCCAGAGGACTTGCGAGTGGCGCGCCCTGGTTCTGTGATTTCGGGCCAGATCTTTCCCGCGGGTTCCGGGCGCTCAAAGTCTGGATGACGCTGGGCCATTATGGCTCACAGCGTATGGGGCAGATGGTTGAAGAATGTTGTGACGTTGCACAGCATCTTGCGCGCCGCGTGCAGGCTACGCCCGGGCTCGTTCTGCTCGCGCCAGTAACGCTGAATATTGTCTGCTTCGGAATAGATGGCCTGTCAGATCAAGGTGTTTCCGAGCTGGTGCAGGATTTGCATGAAAGCGGTGTGGCGGCCCCATCTACAACGCGGATTAACGGTCGGTTGGCGGTGAGGGCGGCGATCGTTAATCACCGCACCACGACCGTCGATACCGACCGGATGCTGAATGCCGTTATCGCACTCGCCGCTGACCGGCGGGGGTAAACAGCTCACTCAACTGTGCCATCATGGTGCCGCCGAGGTCTTCGGCGGAACTGATGGTTACGCTGTGTCGATAGTAACGCGTGACGTCATGGCCGATACCAATAGCCAGAAGTTCCGTGTTCCGATCGCTTTCGATCCGCTTGATGACCTCACGCAGATGGTTTTCAAGATAGTTGTGCGGGTTGGCGGAGAACGTACTGTCATCCACAGGCGCACCATCTGAAATCACCATGAGAATATGACGGTGTTCCGGACGCCGTTTGAGGCGCTTCCAAGCCCAGAGCAGCGATTCGCCATCAATGTTCTCTTTGAGGAGACCATCACGCAGCATGAGGCCAAGGTTTTTCCGGGCCCGGCGCCAGGGCGTATCTGCATCTTTGTAGATGATGTGACGCAGGTCATTTAGGCGTCCTGGCTCGGGTGGGCGCCCATTTTTCACCCATTGCTCCCGGCTCTGACCACCTTTCCATTGACGCGTCGTGAAGCCCAGAACTTCGACTTTCACGCCGCAGCGCTCCAACGTGCGGGCGAGAATGTCGCCGCATATTGCAGCAGTTCCAATTGGGCGGCCACGCATTGAGCCTGAATTGTCGATCAGGAGTGTGACGACCGTGTCGCGGAACTCCATTTCGCACTCATACTTGTACGAGAGCGGCATTGTTGGGTTCGTGACGACGCGGGAGAGGCGCCCGGCATCGATGATGCCCTCTTCCTGCTCGAACTCCCAGCGGCGTTGTTGCTGAGCCATGAGCCGCCGTTGCAGACGATGCGCAAGACGGGAAATCAGGCCCTGAAGTTGAACAAGCTGCTGGTCGAGCTGTTGGCGTAGCCGGTCTAGTTCGTCCGGGTCACAGAGGTCAGCAGCCCCGACTTCTTCATCGAACCTTGTGGTGTAAGCTTTGTAGGTCGAGCCGCTGCCGATGGCCGTGCCTTCGCCTGACTGGTCAGACGGGCCAGCAGCTTCTTCCGATCCTGTCTCAGGGGAATCGAGCGCGTCGGAAGACGTCTCTGTTTCGCCTGTTATTCCGCTTTCACCGCTTTCTGGCTGATAACCATCTTCCTCATCAGGGTCATCGCCAGCAGGTGTCTGCTGATCTTCCTGCGGGATGGCGGCTTCGTCTTCGGAAGGCTGTTCGTTTTCAGATAAATCGTCTGACGGGGCCTGCTGTTCGATTTCCTCTGGAAGTTCTGTGAGCTGGCAGGCTCCGAGCAGGTGCGTGATCGCGCGCGCGAAGGCTTTCTGGTCAGATTGCGTGTCAGCCATTTCCGCCAATGCGTTTTTGGCTGACGGAGAGAGGGACGCGCGCCAGGCTTCCAGCGCCGGGCCGGCCTGCGAAGGGGCATGCTCCCCCGACATGGCCTCTCGAGCTAGCAGGCTCAGAGCCATGGCGGCAGGCATTTCGTCCTTGGTCGCCATGCGGTTACATCCCGCTTCGGCGCACTGCTGGATGACACGCTGGTCAAGATTGGCACGAACGCCAGCCATATGGCGGGAGCCGTAAACTTCACAGCGCGCCTGTTCGAGGACGTTGAACGCCTCCTGCGCTTGTGGCTCTGGAAACTGCGCATTCAGGCCACTCTTGTGGTAGCGCAGTTTCAGCGCCGCAGCATCGGCCGCACCGCGAATTTTCTGAATTTCGCGGTCGTGCATGCTGCGGGACAGGTAAGGCAGTTGCACGGCATCAGGCGCCGGCGGAGCGGGCAGCCTGTTGCCAACAACCGCACCCTGAAAATCCACGCTCTGTTCAGGCGTGCCGCCCATGGCGCGAAGGGTTGCGATTGTGGCGCGGCGGAAACCTTCCTGACGGTTTTCGTCAGGAGGGGAGTTCTTGGGCGCGGACAAGGTTTTTTTACTCCACCGGGGAGGTGTTGAAACAGCGCTGATAGTATTCCGCAACAATACCGCGCTCGGCTTCGTCACACTTGTTCAGGAACGTGAGGCGGAACGCGAATGCGACATCGTTGAAAATGTTGAAGTTCTCAGCCCAGGCAATGACAGTTCGTGGGGACATGACTGTGGAGATGTCTCCGGCCATAAAGCCCGAGCGTGTCAGGTTGGCTAGAGCGACCATACGCTCGACCATCTTCGTCTCGTCTTTGTCTTCCGCGCCGATTTTCAGCTTGGAGGTGACAATCGCAACTTCCTGTTCAAGCGGCAGGTAGTTGAGGGTCGCGACGATGTTCCAGCGATCCATCTGGCCCTGATTGATCTGCTGCGTGCCGTGATACAGGCCTGTCGTGTCACCAAGGCCAACGGTATTTGCTGTCGCAAAGAGGCGGAAGGCCGGGTTGGGACGAATCACGCGGTTTTGGTCAAGAAGGGTAAGGTGACCCTCTGCTTCGAGAACGCGCTGGATCACGAACATCACATCCGGACGGCCTGCGTCATATTCATCGAAAATCAGCGCACAGGGATGTTGCAGGCACCAAGGCAGCAAACCTTCACGGAATTCTGTTACCTGCTTGCCGTCGCGCAGCACGATGGCGTCCTTGCCGATGAGATCAATACGGGACACGTGGCTGTCGAGGTTGATACGGACGCAGGGCCAGTTCAGGCGCGCAGCGATCTGCTCAATGTGGGAAGATTTACCCGTCCCGTGGAAGCCCTGAACCATCACGCGACGGTTATAGGCAAAACCCGCAAGAATGGCGCGCGTCGTGTCTTCATCGAACTTGTAGGATGGATCGATGTCAGGAACGTGCTCTGTCCGGACTGAATAGGCCGGGATTTGAAGATCGGTCTTGATGCCAAAGACTTCACGCGAAGACACCGTGAGGTCGGGCGCACCAAGAACACTGGTTGGGACCGCAGAATTTTCGGCGGTGGTGACGGTTTCCGGGGCGTCGATCGTCGCGAAATCACTCATGAGACTGGCGGACTTTCATTGAATTCAGGAATGTTCTGAAAAGATGGGCCTTTAGGCGCTATTCTTCCAGAGAGAAAATCAGGAAACGAACTCTGTCTCACGACTGAAATGCGTTTTCAGCACGGCGTATGCGGATCCAATGGCCTTGAAACGCTCTTCAGCCTGCTTGTCGCCAATGTTCGCATCAGGGTGGTGACGCCGGGCAAGGGCACGATATCGGCTTTTGACTTCATCGAGTGAGACCGGCCAGGTCAGGTCCAGCGTTGCGAGGGGAAGCCGAAGCGTTTCAGGGGGGCCACTGGCAGCAGCGCGCTGACGGGCACTATCCTTGGCACGCTGGGCGCGGTCGCGGCGGCTGGCACCGAGAATATCCAGCGGGTCCAGAACATCTTCTTCGTTGAATTCAGCTTTCTGTGCCGCACCAGTTCCAAGTTTCCACGAAGGGCGCTGCCAGGACGTGTCAGCTCTGAGCTGGGCTTCGATCTGGGCCGGTGTCATGCCGCGATAGAAGTCCCAGCGCGCGTTATAGTCACGAACGTGTTGAAGGCAGAACCAGAAGTAGGACCGCAGGGCATCGCGCCCACGGGGAGCACGGTAGCCGGCAGGCTCCGCACAGCCTGGATGATCGCAGGTCTGGTCTGGTGCCTCTGGATCGGGATCAAAAGCCCGATGTCTGGTAGATTTACGCTGCATGGTGTCTGATATGGGCAATGTGAGCCGTTTGATGCAAGCGGACAAACCAAGTCGGATTTAATTGACCATGACGCAGCCCCTCACCAGACGGGACCGAATTGCTGAAATTCTTCACCGGGAACTGGCGCCGAGCGTTCTTGAAATTCAAGATGATAGTGCCCGGCATGCCCATCATGCTGGAGCAAAAGCTCTGGGGAGTACGGGAGAAACGCATTTCAATGTGGCGATCACCAGCGCGAAATTTGACGGACTAAACCGGATTGCCCGGCACCGTCTTGTGAACGGATTGCTCGCCGGGGAGTTTGAAACAGGACTACATGCCCTGTCTCTTGTTCTGCACGGAGAAACCACTCCATGAAGCGTGCCCTTCTGGCTCTTCTGTTTCTGTCTGGCTGCGCCACGAATGGGTACGGGCACCTTCCTGCAGACCAGCAGGCGGATGTACACCGAATTGAAACCTACATGAACGGCGTGACCGGGATGCAGGCGTCGTTCAATCAGACTGGCCCCGATAATGGGGTGAGCGCTGGACGATTCGTCTATATGCCCGGTCATCTGCGACTGGATTACGTGACGCCGCATACGATGGAACTTGTTGCCGGGGATGGTCATCTGGTTCTGGATGATATGGATAGTGGGGCGGTGACCCATCTATCCTTGAAGCGAAACCCCTTGGGGCTCCTTCTTCATTACCCGATTCGGTTTGACCGTGGGATCCAGGTGACTGACGTGCGGCGCGGGCAGGGATCGCTTCAGGTTTCAGTTGCTGAGGCGGATAACCCTTCCCAAGGGCTGTTGACGCTCCAGTTCTCCGACACGGCTGGAAAACTGCTGCTCATTGGTCTGCAGGGTGTGGATGCCCGGCAGAATCATTTCAGCGTATCTCTTGGGAATGTAGTGGAGGGGGTAACAGTAACCCCTACCGTCTTTACTCCTCCCGGGGGATAGAGCCGAAATGCGCTGGCCAAGATGCGGCCAGCGCACGATCCAGATCTTCTATGGAAAGAGCCGGGTTGAAGCGCCTGAGGCTGGTGACACCAAATTCCCGGATTCCGCAGGGGACGATGCCATCAAAGTCGTCCAGGGCTGGGTCAAGATTGATCGAGACGCCGTGCCAGCTGACCCAGCGGCTGACCCGGATGCCAAGCGCTGCGATCTTGGCTTCCTCGCCTGTGAGAGGATCAAAAGTCCAGACGCCGATACGTCCTTCTCTTGTGAATGCCGTTACGCCGAGGCGTCTGAGAGTTTCAATGATCCAGGTTTCCAGCCCTTTGACAAAGGCACGAAGATCCCTGGGAGGTATTGTACCATTGGGCTGGCTGAGATTCAGAAGAACATAAGCCAGTCTCTGTCCCGGGCCGTGATACGTCCACTGGCCGCCTCGGCCCGCTTCGTACGTCGGGTAGTGATGTGGGTTATAAAGATCCTCCTGCTTCGCAGACGTTCCGGCCGTAAAGACGGGGGGGTGCTCTACGAGCCAGACGACGGGATCAGCTGTTCCTTCGTAAATCTGGCGCGAGCGGATGGCCATGAAGTCCAGAGCATCAGGGTAGGGTGTTAGCCCGGCAGATTTTTTCCACAAAATTTCTTCACAAATATCGTTTCTGGTCATTGCTCTCGTTTCAGGCATCAGCTATATCGCCCCTCACCGGACGGTCTTGCACTACACAAGACGGTTTGTCACGGGGCGGCCGTGGCGGAATGGTAGACGCGCAAGCTTGAGGTGCTTGTGGGGGCAACCCCGTGGAAGTTCGAGTCTTCTCGGCCGCACCATCACTCTTCGGAGATGATGGAAAAAATCTCGAAAAAATCACAATTACAAAAAACACCCTGAATGCCGATTTTAAGGCATCCAGTGTGGTGTTTTATTCTGTGCCATTTTATTGCCAGACTGTTCGTCCACCGTTATGCCTGACTATGTTTTCATTTGAATGCTGTTAGCTTTGTGCTCGGTAATCAAATGATATCTTGGCTGATGTGTGAGGTTTCGTGATCAAGCCCTTAAAGAAAGCAGTTCTTCCCGTTGCTGGATTAGGAACGCGCTTCCTTCCGGCCACCAAGGCTATGCCGAAGGAAATGCTTCCTGTCGTCGACAAGCCTCTGATTCAGTATGCTATCGACGAAGCTCGTGAAGCTGGCATCGAAGAATTCTGTCTTGTCACAGGGCGCGGCAAAGACAGCCTGATCGATTATTTCGATATTGCTTATGAGCTTGAGGCAACGCTGAGGGAGCGTGGCAAAAAAAGTGCGCTTGAAGCACTCCAGCCAAGCAGCGTGCAGGCAGGATCTCTTGTTGCTGTGCGTCAGCAAGAGCCGCTAGGCCTTGGTCATGCAATCTGGTGTGCGCGCTCCTTTATTGGAGACGACCCATTTGCGATCCTGCTTCCGGACGACATCGTAAAAAGTGGCCGTAGCTGCGTTGCTCAGTTGGTAGACGCCTACAACCAGACTGGTGGCAATGTTGTCGCGGTGACGGAAGTGCCCCGTGAGCACACAAATCGTTATGGCATCCTTGATGTCGGCGCAGATGACGGCAAGCTTGTTGAGGTCAAGGGATTGGTTGAAAAGCCTAACCCTGAGGATGCTCCCTCAAACCTGTCTATTATCGGGCGCTATGTGCTGACGGCTGATGTGATGAAGCATCTCGCCAAGCTGGAGCGCGGTGCCGGTAATGAGGTGCAACTTACGGACGCTATGGCCAAGATGATCGGGCATGTTCCGTTCCACGGGCTGCGTTACGAAGGCACGCGTTACGATTGCGGTGACAAGGCTGGCTTCCTGGAAGCGCAGATTGCTTTCTCCATTGATCGTCCTGACCTTGGCGATGCGGTTAAAGCCTTCCTCAAGAAATATGTCGACGTCGTCTGACATCTTGGGAAACAGCATTATCTGCTCATGATGTTGGGGCCGATTTAAATAAGTGCGGAAGGGTGTTGTCGTTTTAATTACGGCAACACCCTTCCGCTCTCTATTTTAAGACTCAACGCGAATGCGCCTTAATGTTTTTGTGAAAACGCTGGGCAGTGATGCAAATCTCATGGCATGAAGAGTGTCATGTCCATGCCATTCCAGTCTTTTCTAGAGCCGGGTCAGATTGTGCAGCATCCTGATTTTCCTGAATGGGGATGGGGGCAGGTGCAATCTGCGATTGGTGAGCGTGTTACGGTCAATTTTCAGAACGAGGGAAAAGTTCTGATTGATGCGTCACGTGTGGAGCTGAAACTGGTTCAAGGCTGATTCCGGCCTTTGGCTCATTCTCTATTCTCGAAGCTTGGCCGCGGTGCTCTGGACGTTCTCCTTCCTCCAGTGTGTGGAGCGTGCGGAGCCGACGTCATGACGAACGGCGCGTTCTGTTCTGACTGCTTTGCTGAAGCAAAGAGAATTATTTTTCCCTGCTGTGAAAAATGTGGCGTTTCTCTGCCTGGTGAGGCTTTTGGAGGGCCGCAGAAAACCTGTGTATCCTGTCAGTTGCGCCCCCCGGCCTGGCGATCTGCCCGTGCTGCCTTTGAATATGATGATTGGTCACGGCGCCTTATTCTGCCCATGAAATATGCCGACCGGACTGAGAACGCACATATTCTTGTGCAGGAAATGTCTCGGGCAGGTTCTGTCTTGCTGGATCAGGCGACCCTTTTAATCCCCGTACCGATGCACCGAACCAAATTGTGGCGGCGGCGATACAATCAGGCGGCTCTATTGGCGCATGGTTTGTCTCGGAGAAGGGGCATTAAGTTGCTTGCGGACGGACTTATGAGGCAGCAGGCAACCAGACCTCTGGCACGCTTGTCCGCCAGTGAACGTCAAACGGAGATTGCTGGTACAATTATTGTGCGCGCCGAACGAGAAAAACAAATTGAAGGGCAGGCCGTCCTTCTGGTGGATGACGTGCTGACGACCGGTGCTACTGCTTCTGTTTGCACTGGTGCTCTTTTGAAGGCCGGGGCATTGTCAGTGGATATTCTTGTTGCAGCGCGAACCTGCAAAGGCGATGAACAGGACGTTCCGTATCCCGAGGAGTAAGAACTTTATGTCAGAAATTGAAATCTTTACCCAACCGGGATGCCCTTACTGTGTTCACGCTGTCGATCTTCTAAGATCAAAAGGTGTGGCATTTAAGGAGATCAACGCGCCACACGGAACCAGAGAGCGTGAAGAATCCATGAGTCGTTCGGGTCGTAGAACAGTGCCTCAGGTATTTGTGAATGGGCAATCTCTGGGGGGCTGTGACGATATTATGGCCTTGGATCGAGCCGGACAGCTTGATTCTCTGCTTGGCGGTGCCTGAATGCGCTGGGGACGGCTTTTCGCTGGCGCATTACTCTGCCTGACTCCCTTTATGGGATATGCCGAGGCGCCGGCAGTCTCTCAGGCCGCGACCACGCCGTCAGAGCTGGGCCTTTGGTTATCTGCGGGTAAAGACGGTGTTTTCTCGATCGAACACTGCGGCAATGCCCTGTGCGGCAAGCTCGTCGGAATGGATTATGACGGGGAGATGCCCAAGGACGTTTGGGGCCGGGCAGAATGCCATCTTTGGATTTTGACAGATTTTGTCGCAGCAGAAGACCAGAAATGGCGGGGACACATCCTTGATCCTCGGAGCGGACGTATCTATCAGGCGTACATCTGGCTCTCTGAGCCAAATGTTCTAAAGCTGCGTGGCTTTGTTCTTGGAATGCCTCTGCTGGGTCAGACCGAGACCTGGACGCGATATACCGGGGGCTCGTTCGGGCCACAGTGTAAGATGCCTCCGCAGCCTCACTGAGAAACTACAATGGCAGACCATATCTCTCTGATATGGTTTGCTAGGAACATGCAGGCCAATCTCAGGTCTCTGCTTCTGCCGAACTGAAAGGACCGTGGAACCACTATGTCCCACACTGTTTCCCGCCGCGATTTTGCGCTCGGGCTGGCTGCTGGTGCGGTTGGCGCCAGCGTGGCAGGCACGTCTTATGCCGCTGACGAACCAAAAATTGTCCCTGTTCCTCCGCCGTTGCCCAAGCTGGTTTCCAAAACAGTATGTTTTGTCGGGGGGTACACCAAGCATGCCCCTGCAGGTGGTGCTGGAAATGGGCAGGGTATTGCCGTGTTCGAGATGGATCGGGATTCAGGCGTTCTGACGCCAATCACGACCTACACGGACATTGCCAGTCCTTCGTTCATCACGCTCTCCGCAGATAACCATTTTCTGTATGCGCTGAGTGAGATCGACGACTACAACAAGGCCGGAGACGGATCTGTCACGGCTTTTGCCGTCGATCAGAAGACGGGTTCCCTGCGCAAGCTGAACAGTGTCAGCTCTGGTGGTGCTGTGCCAGCGCATCTGAGTGTTCATCATTCAGGCCGTTATGTTCTGGTCGCGAACTATGTGGGTGGCTGTGTTGCAGTCCTGCCAATCCGAAGCGATGGATCGCTGGGTGAAGCAACCGATGTGGTTCACAATACGGGGCCGCGTCAGCCAGAGCGCGCAACGGATAATCCGCAAGGTAATTTTGCCGTTTCTGACCATTCCGGGTCTCATCCACACATGATTCGTTCCGATCCGAGCGGTCGCTTCGTGATCGCGGATGATGCGGGTCTGGATCGAGTTTATGTCTGGACGCTGAACCTGGCGACTGGGAAGCTTATTTCGGCGAAAACACCGTATTACGATATGGAGCCGGGGTCGGCACCGCGTCACTTTGAGTTCAACCACTCGGGGCGCATTATGTACAATCTGTGTGAGCAGAACTCGAAGATTGTCGTGTCCAGCTTTGATCCTCTGACGGGTGCTATTACAAACATTCAAACTGTCAGCACGGTCACGCCGCACTTTCGAGGCTCGACACTGGCGGCGGAAATCCTGATCTCCGCCAGTGGGAAGTATGTTTATGCATCTAACCGCTTGGGCGATTCTCTTGCGGTGTTCGCTATTGCTGCGGATGGGACGCTATCTCTGCAGGACGAAGTCTGGATGCACGCTGATTACGGCCGTGCCATGATGTTTGATCCGTCCGGAACGTTCCTGTTCTGCGCTAACCAGCGCTCGGATGCGGTGACGTCCTTCAAGGTGGACAAGAACACCGGGCAGCTTGCGTTCACCGAGAATTTCACGCCAGTTGGTAGTCCGACGACGTTTGCGTTCATGAATACGCAGGTCTGACCTTTAGTAGAAAAGGCGCTCATCGGAGCGCCTTTTTTATTTTAGCCCTTCGTGAACATGGCGATGTAGTTCACGCCGGTGTCGCGGGTCGTGCGCCAGCGCGGGGGTAGGTAGCTCATGCCAGCAATATCGGTCATGCGCAGACCTGCGTTCCGGGCCATGGCGGCCAGTTCTTCCGGCTTGATAAATTTTTTCCAGTCATGTGTGCCGACGGGTAGCATCCGCAGAAGGTATTCCGCGCCCAGCTTTGCCATCGCGAACGAACGCGGTGTGCGGCTCATTGTAGAGACGGCAATCATGCCACCCGGGCGGGTCAGGGTTGCAAGCATGTGTAGGAAGTCTTGCGGATCGTTGACGTGCTCGATGACTTCCAGGGCTGACACGACGTCGAATTCTGCGCCTTCCTCGACCAGATCTTCCGCGCTCCCATTGCGATAAATCAGAGGTGCGGCACTCGGTGATAGTGGGTAGGTAGCCTGATGGGCGCGGGCGGCTTCGATCCCGTCCGGGCTTGCATCAAGGCCGAGTGTCTCGAACCCCAGCTTTGCAAAAGCTTCACTGGCGAGGCCTGCGCCACAGCCAATATCGAGCAGGGAAAGGCGTTTTCCTTCGGGCGGCTTGAGAGAGGTCGTTCGGGAGGCGACCCAGTCCGTCCGCAGGGGGTTCATGGCGTGCAAAGGGGCCATCGGACCACGCGGATTCCACCAGTCCTTGGCCAGCGCACTGAAATGAGCGATTTCGGAATCGGAAACGGAAGAGCGATGTGAGGTGCTTCCGGAAACGGTTTCTGAGGCCATCAGAACTGTCCTTCTGTGTGCCCGCATGATGCCGTCGGCTGGACGCGGCGTGGCGAGACGAGTATGTGGACCGGCAGAGTCTGTTCAGAAGACCGGCCGGCAAATCTGTTTTGTGCCGTATCCGATGCCAGACCCGAGCGCGCAACGCCAGACACGTACTGGAGCCTTATCCGCGATGTCCATGTCCGATACTCCCGTTCACGACCAGATTTCGGGTCGTGCCGATACTCTTTCCACGTCTGTGGATAGCGGGAAACGGAAAACGATCGTCATGAAATTCGGCGGAACATCCGTCGGAAATATTGAACGCATCCGGATCGTTGCGCAGAGGGTCAAGGCCGAGCATGCACTTGGGCGTCGGGTGGCTGTCGTTGTGTCTGCCATGGCCGGTGTGACCAATCAGATGGTTGGATACTGTTCCGAACTCGATCCGCTGGCGGACCCGAAGGAATATGATGCCGTTGTAGCGTCGGGTGAGCAGGTTACGAGTGGTCTTGTGGCCATTGCGCTACAGGCACTGGGCGTTCCGGCACGCTCTTTTCAGGGGTGGCAGATCCCGCTTGTAACGGATGATGCGCACGGAAAAGCATCCATTGATGGCGTTGACGGCACTGAATTGCTGAAATGCCTTGATAATGGGATTGTGCCGGTTATTGCCGGTTTTCAGGGTGTGGGGCCGGATAACCGGATTGCCACACTGGGGCGTGGCGGATCGGACACATCTGCTGTAGCGATTGCCGCCGCGATCCATGCGGATCAATGCGACATCTATACGGATGTTGATGGAATTTATACGACGGACCCGCGTATCGTGAAGCGTGCGCGGAAGCTGGATCGCATCACTTATGAAGAGATGCTTGAACTCGCTTCCGTGGGCGCCAAGGTACTTCAGACCCGCAGTGTCGGGCTGGCGATGCGTGAAGGAGTCCGTGTACGTGTGCTGTCGTCATTCTCCGAGACGGATGATGACAGTGGGTCGATTGTGGTGGATGAGGACGAGATCGTGGAGAAGGAACTGGTTGCGGGCATTGCCAGCTCGCATGATGAAGCAAAGCTCTCCGTCCGGCGCATTCCGGACCGTCCAGGTATTGCCGCGGCCATCTTCGGACCTCTGGCTGAAGCAAATATCAACGTGGACATGATCGTGCAGAGCACGGGTATTGACCGCATGACGAACATGACTTTCACGGTCGGTAAAAGCGATGAGGCTGCGGCTCGTGCCGTTCTGGAAAAAGCTCACGGCATTATCCAGTATGGCGAGCTTGAGACGTCCCACAATGTGGTAAAGATCAGCGTTGTGGGTGTGGGTATGCGCTCGAATGCCGGGCTTGCCGCGACCATGTTCGGGACGCTGGCAGAGCGTGGGATCAACGTGCAGGTGATTTCCACCAGCGAAATCAAGATCTCCGTCCTGATTGATTCGGAATACAAAGAGCTTGCGATGCGTGCACTGCACACCGCGTACGGGCTGGACAAGAAAGAGGAACCCTCTACGTGAGTGCAATGACGGACGCCCGCGAGACCCTGAACCGCCTCTGGAAGCCGGGATGTGACTTCTTGGGCAGCGAAGTCGCCATTCTTGGTGGTGCGATGTCCTGGGTGAGCGAGCGCAATCTTGTCTCCGCCATATCCAATGCTGGCGGTTTTGGCGTGATTGCCTGCGGTGCCATGACGCCCGAGCGTCTTGAGGAAGAAATTGTTGCCACACAGGCTCTGACGAAGCGTCCGTTTGGTGTGAACCTCATCACCATGCATCCTGAGCTAGAGCGTCTGGTGGATGTGTGTGTTGCGCACAACGTGTCGCATGTCGTCCTGGCTGGTGGCGTTCCGACGAGCGCCATCATCAAGCGTGTTCGTGATGGTGGAGCGCGTGCGATTGGTTTTGCTCCTGCGCTGGCTCTGGGCAAGCGTCTGGTGAAGCTGGGTATTGAAGCTCTCATTATTGAGGGTTCGGAAGCTGGTGGTCACGTCGGACCAGTGTCCCTGACGGTTCTGGCGCAGGAAATCCTGCCGCACATCAAGGATGTTCCTGTCTTTGTTGCTGGTGGTCTGGGCCGTGGTGATGCCATCGTGTCCTACCTCGAGCAGGGCGCTTCCGGTGCACAGCTTGGAACGATCTTTGCTGCGTCTGAAGAGAGCATTGCACACGAGAACTTTAAAAAAGCTTTCGTGCGTGCCAATGCCCGCGATGCGGTAACATCTGTGCAGCTTGATGAGCAGTTTCCTGTCATTCCGGTGCGTGGGCTTGCCAATGCTGGAAGCCGCGGCTTCCTGAAGCATCAGGCAGAGACGATCCGTACATTCCAGAACGGGGGTGTCAGCAAGGAAGATGCTCAGCTCTCCATCGAGCATTTCTGGGCTGGTGCGCTTCGTCGTGCCGTAATCGAGGGTGACGTCGAGAACGGGTCTGTCATGGCTGGCCAGTCTGTTGGTATGGTCAAGGAAGTCCGTCCGGTTTCCGAAATCATTGCCACACTCGTTGAGCAGGCTGTCGAAGCCATTGCGAAGCGGGAAGATCGCGTTCACGCTTCTGCCTGATCAGGTTTTATCAGCATGTCTCCTCCCTCCGACCGTCCGATGCCGCTTCGCTCAGACCAGCCCAGTGTTGGCACGATTCTGCGTACGCGACGGGAAGAGTTGGGATGGCAGATAGATGATGTTGCGCAGTGGCTACGTATCAGGTCGCGTCTGCTGGTTGCGCTTGAAGCTGATGATCTCTCGTCTCTGCCAGGTGTGGCGTATGCTGTCGGCTTCCTGCGGACGTATGCCCATGCCATGCAATTGGATGCAGATGGGCTGGTAGCCCGTTTCCGTCGGGAATATCGCGGGGTCGTCAATCGGAAGACGGATCTTGTCTTTCCGCAGCCTGAGGGAGAGCGTGGGCTACCAATTGGCCTGCTGGTTGGAGCAGGGCTTGTTGTTGTCGTGGCGGCCTATGCTGGATGGTACCGGTTTGCGTCGCATGACAGTCCAGCAGATCGCCGCATCCCTGCAGTTGCAGAATTGATGCCAGGTGCTGCGACGTCTGCGACCACGTCTCCTCAGGTGGCATCTGTTATGCCCGGCAGGGCGCCAACTCCCGATCCCTCTTTGCCGCATGATCCACTTCCTGCGTCCGTCGCGCCTGTCGTGCCCGCTCCGGCGCCTCAGCCGGTTATTGCACCAACTGAATCCCAGCCGCCTGCAGCATCGTCAGCGTCTCCCTTGCAGAGCGCAGAAAATGATGATGCCGCGCCGAACAATACGGATCAGTTTGGCCCCGCTACAGATGTTCCTGCCGAAACTCCCGCTCCAGCTGTCCCTGCTGGGGCTGTTGTCGTGCGTCTGTTGGCGCCTGTCTGGATGCAGGTGAAGGACAAGGACGGTCATGTTCTTGTGTCTCGCGTGCTCAAGGCTGGCGAGAGCTGGCAGGGTGACGCGTCTGCAGCGCCGTTTCGCATGTCTTTCGGCAATGCGGGTGGTGTTGTCCTTTCGACAGATGGCTGCACGAGTGCGCCTCTGGGTCGTCAGGGCGAAGTGCGCCGGAATGTTGAAGTTACAGCGGATGCCATCCGCTCAGGTGCATTCGGCAATGGTGTTGCTCTTCCGGCACAGCCGTCTGCCGTGGTGCCTACGCCTGCAGAGCAAAATGTTGACGGGTCGACTGCGGCCGCACCAGATGATTCGTCTGCGGCGCCTGCTGTGAAGCCTGTAATACGTCGCCCTAAAAAAGCTCCTACGCCTTCCGCAGAAGTTTCTGCTGACGATCTGAATGCCCGGCAACTGGATCAATCGTCTCCATCGCATTAAACAGGGGGGTAACGCCCCTGACCCAAAGGACCCGGTTATCCCGGGCACGAAGAGGTAAATCATGAGCAGCTACCGCCCCTATCAGCACATCGAGCGTCGCAAGTCGCGCCAGATTCATGTCGGCAAGGTTGCGGTCGGTGGTGATGCGCCGATCTCTGTGCAGACCATGACCAATACCCTGACGTCTGACGCGCAGGCGACGATTGACCAGATCCGTCTCGCCGAACTGGCAGGTGTGGACATCGTTCGTGTGTCCTGTCCGGATGAAGCCAGCACGGCCGCTCTGAAGGAAATCGTGCATGAAGTGAACGTGCCGATCGTTGCGGACATTCACTTCCACTATAAGCGGGCGATCGAAGCTGCAAAGGCCGGCGCGGCTTGCCTGCGTATCAATCCGGGCAATATCGGCAGTGCCGAGCGCGTGCGTGAAGTTGTGAACGCTGCCAAGGATTACGGCTGTTCCATCCGTATCGGTGTGAATGCGGGCTCACTGGAAAAGCACCTTCTGGAAAAGTACGGTGAGCCTAACCCGGAAGCGCTGGTCGAAAGTGCTCTGGAGCACGCCAAGATCCTTCAGGACCATGATTTCCATGAGTTCAAGATTAGCGTGAAGGCGTCTGACGTGTTCATGGCAGTTGCGGCCTACCAGCAGCTTGCAGACTGCTGTGACCACCCACTGCACATCGGCATTACGGAAGCTGGCTCTAAGCGCGCCGGTACGGTGAAATCCTCCATCGGCCTGGGCAATCTGCTCTGGGCGGGCGTGGGTGACACCATGCGCGTTTCCCTCTCTGCCGCACCGGAAGAAGAAGTTCTGGTAGGCTGGGACATTCTTAAGTCTCTGGGCCTGCGTCATCGCGGTGTGAAGATCATTTCCTGCCCGTCCTGTGCGCGTCAGGGCTTCAACGTGGTTGAGACGGTCCAGACACTGGAAGATCGCCTCCAGCACATCAAGACGCCACTGACGCTGTCCATCATCGGATGCGTTGTGAATGGTCCGGGTGAAGCCCTGATGACCGATATTGGTGTGACCGGCGGTGGCTCTGGTCGCCATATGGTCTATTCAGCGGGGCGGCAGGACCACACGATGCCGGCAGAAGACATGATCGAGCACATTGTGGACCTGGTTGAGACCAAAGTTGCCGCCATTGAGGCAGACAAGGCTCAGACAGAAGCTGAAGCAGCCAAGTTGTTGGACCCGGCGGCTCACTGATGTCTGGATTGCAGCCACCTCGCGGCACACACGACCTTATTGGTGACACGATGCGCCGTCACCACCATGTGGTGCAGACGGCCAGAGCTGTTCTGGAAGCCTATGGTTTTGAAGAGTGGAGCACCCCCATCTTCGAAGACACACGGGTTTTCTCGCGGACGCTCGGGGAAACCTCCGATGTCGTCTCCAAGGAAATGTACACCTTTGAGGACAGGGGCGGCGAAAGCATTACGCTGCGTCCCGAGAACACAGCCTCAATCTGTCGTGCGCTTGTGACGAACGGCCTGACCCAGTCTTTACCTCAGAAGGCGTTTTATCACGGGCCGATGTTCCGTTATGAGCGCCCGCAGAAGGGGCGTTATCGCCAGTTCCATCAGATTGGTGCGGAGCTGCTGGGCGCAGAAGGCCCTCTGCGAGACGCCGAAGTCATCACAATGGCCTACGACATTCTGAAAGCGCTTGGTCTTTCAGAGCATGTTGTTCTGGAAATCAACACGCTTGGGGATATTGCGTCCCGGCAGGCGTGGCGTGAGGCTCTGGTGGCGTATTTCCGTCAGCACGCAGATGCGCTTTCTGAAGAAAGCCGTGTGCGTCTTGAGGTAAACCCGCTGCGAATTCTGGACAGCAAGTCCGAGCAGGATCGTGCGCTGCTGGCAGATGCACCGGCATTTGCGGATTATCTGAACGATGAGTCTCGTAAATTCTGGGACGACCTGCGGTCTTACCTGACGGCATTTGGCGTGAAATTTGTCGAGAACCCGCGGATTGTGCGTGGCCTTGATTATTACAGTCACACGGCTTTCGAGTTTGTGACGACGAAGCTGGGCGCTCAAGGCACTGTCCTGGCTGGGGGACGCTACGAAGGTCTGGTTGAGCAGATGGGTGGTCCTGCTGTCCCTGCAATTGGCTGGGCCGGTGGTATCGAGCGTCTTGCCCTGTTGCTTGAGGACGCGCCTGCTGTTCCTTCTGGAATTGCAATTGTTCCTATGGGAGACGAGGCTCTTCTCAAAGGTGCTGCGATTGCCCGGTCCCTGCGCGAAGCGGGACTGCGTGCTGAAATTGAGACACGTGGGAACATGAAGAAGCGCATGGAGCGCGTCGTGAAGTCCGGTGCATCTCATGCGGTTGTTCTGGGTGATGAAGAGATTGCGCGCGATGTCGTGCAGCTTCGTGATCTGGGAACACGTGATCAGCAGGAAGTATCTGTTGCGGATCTGGTTCAGGCACTGAAGGGCGCCTGACACGTGGCATTTGACGACAGGCTTGAGCGAATTGTTGCGCGGTCGGAGGAAATTCAGGCTCTGATGTCCGCAGGTGAGGCGACGGGGGAAGAGTTCACGCGTCTCTCACGGGAGTATGCAGAACTCGAGCCTGTCGTTGCTTCGATCCGGGCTTGGCAGGACGCCGACACACAGCGCAATGGAGCCAAAGCTCTTCTTTCTGATCCGGAAATGAAAGAGCTGGCTCAGGCGGAGCTGGAAGAGATTGAAAGCCAGATTCCTGAACTCGAGCACAATCTCCGAATCGCTCTTCTTCCCAAAGATGCAGCGGATGAACGCAGCGCTATTCTGGAAATTCGTCCGGCGGCAGGTGGTGACGAGGCAGGGCTTTTTGCCGCTCAGCTTTTCGATGCTTATCGCCGGTTTTCGGAGCAGAATGGCTGGCGTTTTGAAGTCATGGAATACGCCGAGAATGAAGTTGCAGGCCTAAAAGATGGCATGGCGACAATTTCCGGCCGTTCCGTGTTTGCTCGCCTGAAGTATGAGTCTGGCGTGCATCGCGTACAGCGCGTCCCAGCGACTGAAAGCCAGGGACGCATTCATACGTCCACGGTGACGGTTGCTGTTCTGCCGGAAGCAGAGGAAGTGGACGTCACGATCAATGACGACGATCTGCGGATTGACGTTTATCGTGCGTCGGGCGCGGGTGGACAGCACGTCAACAAGACGGAAAGTGCTGTTCGCATTACGCATATTCCTACCGGCGTCGTAGTGGCGATGCAGGAAGAAAAGAGCCAGCACAAGAACCGTGCCAAGGCCATGAAAATCCTCCGTGCACGTCTGTATGAGCGGCAGCGTTCAGCTGCTCATGAATCCCGTGCCGCTGATCGACGCTCTCAGGTCGGAACAGGGGACCGATCAGAACGGATTCGGACGTATAACTTCCCGCAGGGACGCGTGACGGACCATCGCATCAATCTGACGCTCTACAAGATCGAACGCATCATGGCGGGCGAGTTTGATGAGATTATCGATGCGCTGACGCGTGAAGAACAGACAGAGCTTCTGGCTGCTGAAGGCTTTTAAAGCCTCAGCTGCTGGGAATTGCGCAGACAGCGGCCCGTCCATGCCGATGAGTGGCGACGGACGGGTCGTTGTAGTCTACCAAAAAAAAGTCTGTGAAATTATTACTGCCAACAGCATCCAGGGCATGGTCTTGCGGGCTATGAAGCTGTCCGTCGCTGCTGACCTGATGCGTTTCCTGATGACCGTTGTGCATGATGGTGATTTCGCCGCACAGGGCGTAGTCAACATCGTTGCGTCCGGCAGGCAGCGTGATGGTCTGCGTTTCTCGCGATTTGGATAGGCCGAGGCGGAAGGTCGCCACCAGGTTACCGTTCAGGTAAAGGCGAGAGACTTCGGAGATTTCTTCAGGAGCGCGCTCATCGGTGACGGTGAAGGTGCCAGGAAGTTCAGACTGGGCGCTGGCTGAATGCAGTGCGCATCCCAGAAGAAGGACCGAGAAGAAAAATGCACGTTTGGACTTCATGATCACAGGTATAGCAGGTTCACTGACAAAATGACTGCAAAAGATGACATTCTTCAGCGTGCAGCAGTGGTCTTGCAGCAGGCTGGACTTGAAGATCCTCGTCGTGAAGCCCGGCTGCTGCTGTCCTGGGCTACGCATCGTGATCTGGCTGGATTGTTCACTCTGAACGTTCTTTCGGAGGATGAAGCGAATCGCTTTGAGGCGGCTGTTCAGCGGCGTGCGTTTCGCGAACCTCTGGCTTTCATCACGGGTGAAACAGGGTTCTGGACTCTTGATGTCTTTACGTCACCCGAGACGCTGATTCCCCGGGGAGACAGTGAAGCTCTGATTGAAGCGCTTCTGATCGTTCGGCCGGACAAGGCGGAGGCTCTTACCATGCTGGATCTTGGGACAGGGACAGGGTGCCTGCTGTTGTCCGCGCTTTCAGAATATTCCCGGGCGTGGGGGGTAGGCGTTGATCTTGCACCTGGAGCGGCGCTTCTGGCTCAGCGGAATGCGGTTCGGAACGGACTGGAGAAACGCAGTGCGTTTTTGGCAGGGAACTGGGATTCTGCCCTGAACGGGCAGTTTGATGTCGTGATTTCCAATCCCCCGTATATCGAGAGTGCTGACGTGCCCGACCTGATGCCGGAGGTTTCGCGTTATGAGCCCGCCCGGGCGCTGGATGGAGGAACGGACGGCCTGGATGCCTATCGGTTGTTGTGTGACGCGTTGCCTCGACTGCTTGTTCCCGGGGGACATGCCATTCTGGAAATGGGCATTGGGCAGATCGATGCTGTGTCCGAACTGGGGAGCCGGCGAGGGCTGAAAGAGGTCGCGCGGCATGATGATCTGGGAGGCATTGCACGCGCTCTTGTTCTGCAGCGGACAGAAAACTGAGGAAAGACGTTGGCTTAAGGTCCGAGAGTTGGTATGACCCAAAAGCTACGTTTTGGAGCGAAAGCCGTAATGGCGGTTTTTTCCTCACGGAGTTGCTCCTGTTGGCCGTCTTTCAGTAAGCCGGTAACAGATGAGAAGGCTGGCCAGTGTCCAGCCACAGCGAGATAGACAGACGTCTTTTCGACAGCGGCGGATGCATCCTTCTGCAAGGGCAGAAGAGGGGCCCGCCATCAGGAAAGTGCATCACGGGTCGATGAATATGAAGCGTATAAGAGGCCGGCATCATCGTGCAGGCGGCGGGACACCACGCACAAGTAGTTCCCAGACCCCTCTGAACCGCAACCATGTGTTTGACAGCAATGGCCCGGACCTCAGAATTCGCGGAACTGCTCAGCAGCTTTTCGAGAAGTATCTCCAGCTTGGTCGGGATGCCACCGGAACCGGGGACCGTATTCTTGCGGAAGCCTATTTCCAGCATGCCGAGCACTATTTCCGCATTCTGAATGCGATGAATCAGGCGGCCCAGCAGAGTCAGCAGGAGCGCAACGAGCGTCAGGCGCAGCGTCAGCGCGCTTATGAAGACCGTCGTGAGCCACATGGCGAAGAAAATTATCAGGGCGGGGACCGTGAAGGTGGCGAACAGCCTTCCTTCGAGGCCCAGCGGTCTCAGGACGCTTCAGCCGAAGCTGAATAAGATTTGAAAAAGAGCCGGACCTTTTCAGGACCGGCTCTTTTTATATCCGCCCTACAAACCGTTCGGGGAGGTGCCAGAGCTCGGTTCCATTGATGTGGAGGTCAAGCCGGTACTGGTCACGATCGCGGTCAATTGCGCTTTGTTCGACGGCATGACGCCAGTTCTTCAGCCGCTGGTCCTGCTGATCGAATGTTGGGTGCACAATCGGGAGGCCTGCCATGTTGCGGAGCATGTTCTCCCAGTCCTGATCAAGGAGGCGCTGATGCTGGCCGGCACTTTCTGAGCTCCAGGGCTGCGTTCGGGTTCGGTTCAGACGCCTGAGGCCTGAGGCAAGGTCGGCGTAACGCAGGTGGAAAAGAAACAACGGTGCTGTCAGCTGAGGGCTGACTTCTTTGCAGCAATGAAAGCCAGGAGCCCACGTCACCGCCGCGCGGATGAGTACCGGCTTACACATCGCACTCGAAAATCGTAAATGCTGCCTCTGGATTGAAACCAGCCGACTATAATCGAAGTCAGTTTCGCTGTTGGGCAGATGGATGACATCCAGCCCGGTAGCTGTGACGACAGGGCTACTATTTGCAATGGCAAAATGGGTGAGGGACGGGTAGATGGCAGGATCCGCCAAGAGAAGCTCATCCACATCACTGTAAATAACGCTGTCATACCATTCGAGAAGACTGGCACAAAATGCGCTAACGGCACGCGTGCGTCGTTCGTCATCTTGAGGAGAGCGGGGAATTCGGATCCTGTTGACCTGACCAAGATGATCTGTCGAGCCGTCATTGGAGCCATGGTCAATAACGTAACATGACGCTTCACCGACCTGAGCGCCATAATGTCGACGCCAGATCTGAAGATGTTCTGGTTCATTATAGGCCATGGTGACGACGGCAAGAGGCTTCTTGATCATGTCAGCATGATACAAAAATGCTTTCAGATCAGATACCTGAAAGATTTTTATTTAATTTTAGGAAAATAAGGATGGTAGCGGTGGACGGATTTGAACCGCCGACCAAGGGATTATGATTCCCCTGCTCTACCACTGAGCTACACCGCCATCCCACCGGGCAACCCGGCGTTGAGGCGGGTTTTTAAGGGGGATCTGTTGGTGTGTCAACACGTTATCAAAAGGAAAATGCAGGATTTTAGTCACCGCATTTTTCACAATGGTCATATCTGTTATGGTTTTCTGAATCCCTCAATTCCCTCTTGATATGGAGCTTCCTGCCTAGTGACGCAGCACTTCGTCAGCACGCTGTTTGCCGTAAGGTCTTATTTTACGTGGCTTCCGGCAGCCGTTGTTTCTGTTCTGATGCTCGCGGTCGTGGGTATTCTGGCTTTTTATTGCGGTAATCTCGTAACGTCCCTGACGTTGCGGATACCCGGCTCCCGAAGTGGTGCCCTGATCCGCCGGATCGTGGCTGCGCTTCGGCGTCCAACACGGATTATGATCGCACTGCTAGCGATGATTGCGGCTTTGCCTGCCGTGACAGGCTTTGCCTACGAGACTGAACAGAACCTCAGGCTTTTTTTTCTGTTCCTGTTGGTTCTGACGTTTGGCTTCTCTGCCATCATCGTTTTCCGGATCATGACGGAAGCGTATCTCAATCGGCTTTCTTCAAGAGAACAGACCGACGACATCATGATCCGTACGCACCAGACGCAGATCCGCGTTCTGAGGCGGCTGACGGAAATCATGGTGGGCATTGTGACCGTGGCGTCTGCCCTTATGCTGTTCCCGTCCGTGAAACAGTATGGTGTGTCGCTCTTTGCTTCGGCTGGAGCCGCGTCACTGATCGTGGGTCTTTCTGCGCGTGGCTTGCTGACCAATCTGATTGCAGGCGTGCAGATTGCCGTGACCCAGCCCATTCGTATGGAAGATCTCGTCATCATCAATGGTGACTGGTGCTGGGTTGAGGAAATCAACGCGACATATGTTGTGCTGCGGGTGTGGGACTGGCGCCGTCATATTGTACCGATTTCTTACTTCCTGGAGAACCAGTTCGAAAACTGGACGCATAATTCTGCGGCGATCATCGGTGTTGTGTTCCTATGGCTCGATTATGAGGCGCCGATGGATCGCATCCGGGAGATGCTAAATGAAATCATCCGCACATGCCCACTTTGGGACGGCAAGGTTTTTGATGCGCAGGTGGCGGACTGTAACTCTCAGGTGATGTCGATCCGTATTATCGCCAGTGCACGCAATGCTCTTCAGAGCTGGGATCTGAGGTGTGATATCCGGGAAAAGATTATCGCGCGGATCCGGGAAGAATGTCCGGAGGCTCTGCCGCGGGCACGTTTTGCCATGATGCCGCCCCGACCAGGAGCTGAGGCCTGGCCAAGCGAGCTTTTGTCTCCAAAGATCGATCGGCCGCCGCCGGGGAGTTATATGGGTCCAGGAACACCGGGGGCCTGAGACAGTAACCATCGCTTCGGCGGTGGTTTTTCTTTTGAGGGACGTAGCCGCTCTGCATCTGGCCGGATCAGCTGATGGCCGTTACGCATGAATGCCGGACCTTGTGCAGGACTGAAGAAGATATGTCGGAACATCCTCAAACCATTCAGATCTTTCTTCCGTCAGGTGACCCGCAGGGCATTCGTACCGCAGCCATTACCACACGTATTGTGCAGGTGATTGAAATTCCCCGAGTGCGCCTTGAGTCCTTTTTGGCGATGCCTGAAGCCGGGTTTGTTGGTGTGTATGTTCTTTTTGGTGAGAATGAACAGACTGCCGCGCCCATGGCTTATGTGGGGCAAACAGGAAACCTGGGTACGCGCCTGAAGCAGCACAATGAGAAGAAAGACTTCTGGAACCGCGCAGTTGTGGCGTTATCTTTGACGCAGAGCCTGACGCTGACGCACGCTTATTATCTGGAATGGTTGTCAATCACTCGGGCCGCGAAAGCGCAACGCTTTGAGTTAGATAACGGTACGATCGGTACCAAGCCGCATACGCCACCAGCGATGGAAGCCGAATGCCGGGAAATCTTTGAAACATTCGATATTTTGCTGACGACGCTGGGCTATCCGCTCTTTGATCCATTGATCAGAGCTCGTGTTGTTCAAAGTCCAGTCATCACTTTGCATGACACCTATAATCCTGTGGCATCGGAAGATGCAGAACAGGAATTTTATTGTGTGGCTGCGGGTGTGAACGCTCGGGCACGATATACAGAGGAAGGACTAGTTGTTCTTGCGGGATCTTATGGAAGATTGGAGGTTTTGAACTCTTTTTTGAAGCACCATTATTCGCAGAAGCGTCAAAACCTGATTGATCAAGGCATTCTGAAGGTGGAGGGAAGTCGTATCATCTATACGCGCGACACACTCTACAAATCCCCCAGTTCATCCGCCGCTTATTTGCTCGGGCGGTCGGCTAATGGATGGTTTGAGTGGAAAAACAGCGTCGGTGTATCTCTTGGTCAGGCTATGGGACGTTATGGCTCCACGGAAGAAAGCGTTGCCGAATAAACGCTATTCTACCGTGAAACGAGATTTTCACCCTGCCATTGTGGAATTGCGGCGTCCGTAAAATACATATGTGACGATGCCGAGAATGACGTAGCCGGTGAGTAGAATAAGCGGCACGGGATTACCATTGGCAACGGAGTGGATCATGTCCGTGACGAGCGGAATGGTCATGAAGAGGCAGAAAATAATCCCGAGCAGTGGTGTTATACCAATCCAGAAACCACGCACCCGGAACCCGCCCAAGGGGACACTGAAAGGCCGATGCAGATCCGGCCGTGTGTTCCGCTGCCAAATGACCGTAAAGCACACGATACCAAAAGCCGCCGCTGTACCGATTGAAACCAGATCACTGATAATGTCGATGGGGAGTGTTGCCGTCATGATGGCAACGATGATTCCCAGAACGATCGTGCCGAGCCAAGGGGTGCGGAATTTGGTATGAACCTTGCCGAACAGCGAGGGGATCAGGCCGTCACGGCTCATTGTCATGAGCACACGCGACTGGGCATACATCAGCCCCATCAGAACGGAACACAGTCCGATGGTTGCGCCCACATTAATGAAAATGGACAGCCAGGGCGTGTTCATTACGCGCACAGCGATGGCCAGTGGGTCCGGAACATCCAGGTCTCGGTAAGGGACGATCCCGAGAAGAACCGCAGCAACGATGATGTATACAATCGTGCAGATCAGAAGGCTGCCGATAATCCCGATGGGGACATCCCGTGTCGGGTTCTTCGCTTCTGTTGACGCAGTCGAGACGGCTTCAAATCCGACATAAGCGAAGAAGATGATCGACGCTGCCCGGAAGATCCCTTTGACACCGTAGTGGAAGCCACCTTCGTTGGGTGGAATAAACGGATGCCAGTTTGAGGGGTGAATGGCGTGGATGCCGAAGGCAACGAACAAACCAAGAACGCCAACCTTCAGGATAACGATCAGCGTATTAACGCGGGCAGATTCCTCAATACCACGCACCAAGAGGCCGGTTACCAGAAAGACTGCCGTCAGGCCGATAAGATCCAGTCGCCAGCCGGCGCTAATGGCAGTGCCATCCGAACCGGGAACGGGCTGTAATGTCGCCTGAGTAAGGCTGGCGGGAATATGGATGCCAAAAACGGCAAGGAGAGACGACGCATACCCTGATAGCCCGGCAGCGACGGCTGCACAGGAAATTCCGTATTCCAGAAGGAGCAGCCAGCCCACGATCCAAGCCACTTTCTCGCCCATGGAGATGTAGGCGTAGGAGTATGCCGAGCCTGAGACCGGGAGCGTGGATGACAACTCGCCGTATGAGAACGCGGTGAAGAGGCAGGCGAGGGCTGCTACCACGAACGAAACAAGAACAGATGGCCCTGCATATTCGGCAGCAGCCGTTCCAGTCATGACGTAAATGCCTGCACCGATGGTGGAGCCGACGCCCAGCAGAATAAGCTGCGTGGCCGTGAGGCTGCGTTTCAACCCGTGCGCTTCATTCTCGGACATGATCTGTTCGAGACTCTTTCGACGGGCAGCCGTGGCTGAGGCGGATGAGCTGGATTGTATCGGAAGTGGCATGATCCCTAATCTGCCGGGAAAAGCGGCGTCTGGAAAGGTTTATAGAACGATGAGAACGCCTGCCAGCAGGCCCGCAGCAATGCAGTAGATGCCGAAAGGCTTGAGAGCCCATTCGTCATGATTGCGGAAGAAGCGCAACATCAGGAGAGAACAGATAAGAGCTGTGATACCGGCAGCGATGGCTCCCACGACGCACTGAAACATCACGTCATGGGAAATCGTCATATGCCGCATCTGCCACCCTTCCTTGACGGTCGCTGCCAGAACGACCGGCTGGGCCATGAGCAGTGAGAAACGGGCGGCGGTTCCGTGATCCAGTCCGCGCAGAAGACCGCCATTCATGGTGGCGCCTGAACGCGACAGACCTGGGAACAGGGCAAGACACTGCCAGAACCCGATAATCAGAGCATCCTTGGGAGACAGGGAAGAAATCGGACGGTGATCCGCCTGTCCGCGCTGTCTGCGGAGCCATTCCGTGACCAGAAGCAGCAGGCCATTCAGAATCAGGAAGCCTGCGACGGCCAGAGGCGCCCCGAAAATGGAGCGCAGGCTATGTTCAAAAAGCCCACCGAAGATAACGGCCGGGATTGTCGCGATGACGAGAAGACCAAAAACCCGAATCGATTCAAGCTGGTTGTATCGGCCGTGCAGACCGAGCATCCCGCGAAGGATGGCCATCCAGTCGCGCCAGAAGACACCGGCCAGAGCCACCAGTGTTCCGACGTGCAGCATTGTCAGGAATGGCAGGAACATTTCCGAATGTTCGTCCAGGTTCCAGTGAAGGATACCGGGCAGCAGAACGGCATGGCCGAGGCTACTAACGGGAAAGGGCTCAGTAATGCCCTGAACGATGGCGAGAATGATGGCCTGAAAAAGCGTCATGGAGCCTGCACGGATGGGCGGAAAAGGAAGTCACTTGCCTGATGGCGCGAAGGGACGCAACCTTGACCGTGCTGTGGGGGAAGACTAACTCGCCAGCTTACCGGGTTTTTTGAAAGTTGAGGCACCACATGAAGGCAGGATACAGCGGGCGCGGTGGCGCCATTCTGGCAAGCGGTCTTGTCCTTCTCGTTGCCGGGGCTTTTCTTGTTTATGGCGGTGAGCTTCGCAAGGGGCCGGTTCAGCACAGCATCGTCATGCACGCGCAGTTCAATTCAGCGAATGGCCTAAAAGCTGGGGCGGATGTTGATCTCGCCGGAGTGACGGTGGGGCGTGTCCAGTCGATCAGCCTCAACCCACAAACCCAGATGGCTGACGTGACGTTTTCCGTTGATCAGCAGCTCAATCTTCCGGTTGATACGGCTGTCGGTATTGGTGCGCCGAGCATGACGGCTGATAACGCGCTGCAGATTGAACCGGGGAAAGACCCTAAGACGCTGTCTGCTGGCGGGGTCATCAAGGACACCCGCGACCAGCTTTCGCTGGAGCAGCAGGTCAGCAACTATATCTTTGGCGGTGGTAAGCTCGGGAACTGAGTTCCCTCAGTCGTTCATTGGATAGGACGCCAGCAGACGGCGTTGCTTGCGCCAGGAGTGCAGCATTCCGAATGCGCCTGATGTCTTCCATCCACGGGCCTTGTTGGCAGCGCCGATGAGGAAGGTCTGGTGATAGTGTGAGAACTGCGCCCGATATGCTTCCCACAGGGTTGTGCGGCGGTCCCAGATATGGATTGCTTCGGAGCCGACACCGTTAATTTCGATAATGCGAAGGCCTTCTCCGCGCTGCAGGGCTTCAACCGACGGAACCTTCACGTCTACACGGCCGAAATAGAAGTCCGGGACGTCTTTCATGATGGCGTCCAGGCGCGCGGTCAGCTCTGGGGTGGTATCAGCCCGGCCATCGCGAAAGACAGACCCTTTGCAGTGATTGCCAGCAAACACGAGGGGTAGAACTTCCCCTTCTGCCAGAACGGACTTTTCCCGACCCGCCAGACGCGGAAGATAGATTTGCGGAACCTGACCCATGCGAGGATCGCTCATGATGAGTTCTTCGATGGTAGAATGTCCGTCGCCAGTAAGAACCGGGGCTTCCTTGTATGTTACCGACGTGATGCGGCCTTGCTGTTGATCGGGGTGGCGGATGTAAAACAGGCCGGCTTCGACAGGATAGTCGATGAGTTCCTGCACCATCAGGTCAACGTCGTTCGGGAACTGAGGAAGAACGTTTTCGAGTTGCTCCCGGGAGCGGACGAGTTTCACGCCTGTTCCGTTGCAGCCAATATCGGGTTTGACCACCACCGGAAATGATAGCTCCTTCCGTTCCATCGCGGCCAGCGCACGATCCAGCGCGCCCATGCCACTCGCAAAAACAGCGTAAGGAGCAATAGCCTCCTGGGCGATTGGGCCAGCCATGTCGAGAATGGAAGACTTGCTCTCTCCGCAAAGACCCCCGGTCTCGATGCGCGGATTGGCGGCCGTCGGAATGCTGAGATCCCGGTACTTCAGGCCCATTGCGATCCAGTACAGGACGATGGGCGTGTAAAAGATGGAACCGGGCCAGAACTCGAAAAGCGAGAGGGGATTTTGTTCAGTCTCTGTCTTGGACATTCGGTTACTGGCTCACGGTCTGGATACGGGCGATCAGGCGCCCGACAACAACAATACACAGAACAAATCCCGCCAGTCCGGCCCAGCGCCAGCCTCCCTGATGCGCCAGAAGCCAGCCGCCAATGCGCATGGCCAGCAGGAACAGTAGTGTTGTCCACACAAGGGTGGCGAGCACTGCTGTCAGGGCAAAGCGCAGGAACGGTGCGTGGAAGAAGCCACAGGCAGTGTAGAGTGGGAGGCGCGCGCCGGGCACGAAGCGGGAGATGGCGACGATGCGGATGACGTTCTTGGAAAACCAGTCCTGCGTTCGTTCCTGCTTGGGAAGCGTCAGGAAACGGCGAAGACGGGGCCAGCGTGCACCAGCGGCCCCAAGGCCATATAGCCCGAGATCACCGATTGCGACGCCAAACCAGAGTGCTCCTAGGGCCAGGGCGATGCTGACATGCCCCGCACGCGCAGCCACTCCGGAAAGAACGGTTGCCACGTCTTCGAGGATAAAGGTCCCCACAATGATGCTGACTGCTTTCAGCCAGGCAGGCTGTGACGCCAGGGCGGGGCCAATGGCTATCATGCCGCGGGATGTTCCATGATCATGGAACGTTGATGTCGCATGTCAGCGCGCTGGCGACAATCTCACGCCGGGCGTTTTGACCGGAGAATGCTCGAAAGGTTTTGCGGAAGACTGGTAGGGAGCATCACAGGTTGCTAGCGTGCGCTTAAAATGAACCACCCTCTGGGGGCTGATATTCCCGTGCTTAAAAGACGTCATCTTCTTGCTGCCTTTTCCTCTGTTGCCGGAGCGGCTGCGATGGGGATCCGCTCTGCTGAAGCTCAGGACTACGGTGCATTTCTCGCCAGCGTCCGATCGCAGGCACTGGCGCAGGGGCTTTCTGCCAGCATCGTCTCCCGTGCTCTGGCTTTGACGCGAGAACCCAATGCCAAGGTTCTCAAGCTCGATCGGCATCAGCCGGAGTTCACCCTGACATGGGCGCAGTATCGTGATCGCGTGCTGCCGGAGTCGCGTTTTCAGAAGGGCCGGACTGTCTATTCGGGCGTAGAGAACGTCATGGCACCTGTCAGTGAACGCTTTGGGTGTGACGATCGGGGCGTGATGGGGATCTGGGGTCTCGAGTCGGGTTTTGGTGCGCATACCGGCACTTTCTCTGTCGTGGATGCCCTTGCGACTCTGGCATTCGATGGACGGCGTTCAACGTTCTTCCGTGGGGAGCTGATGAAGGCCCTCCAGATCCTGAATGATGGTGATATCGCACCGGAAGCCATGATGGGCAGCTATGCCGGTGCCATGGGGCAGGCTCAGTTTATGCCGAGCGCGTATCTGCGGTATGCGGCTGATGGTGATGGTGACGGCAAGCGTAATATCTGGACGTCCCAGCCCGATGTGTTTGCGTCTATCGCGAACTATCTCGGGAAATGCGGTTGGCAGCCTTACGAGCCATGGGGCCAGGAAGTCACACTGGCCAGCGCGTTAGATAAAAGTGAGATTGGCCGGACCAATACCAAGTCGCTGGCAGAGTGGATGTCTCGCGGCGTGCGGCGGGCAGATGGTGAGCGTTTCTCCCGTACGGACGTAAAAGGCGCGATTGTGCAGCCAGATGGTCCGGGGACGCAGGCCTTCATGGTTTACCATAATTTCAACGTGATCCGTCGTTACAACCCGTCTGATTATTACGCGCTGGGCGTAGGTCTTCTGGGAACCGGCATTGTTTCTCCGTAATTTCGCGCCACTTCTGGCGTTCTTGCCCCTGGTTGGGGCGTGTCATCAGGATGATGAGCCTGCTATTGCGCCGCATCCCCACTATGAACTGGGGAATGCGTGGCACGGCCCGCAGGGTTGGTTTTATCCCAATGAGCAGTTCGACTATCGGGCAACGGGTCTTGCGACACGTGAGGCGCCGTTACATGGGCAACTGGCTTCTGACGGAGAGGCTTGGTCTTCGGGTGGAATGACCGGGTCACACCAAACCCTTCAACTGCCGTCGATTGTGACTGTCCGAAATCTGCTGAATGGGCGGGTGGTTCGGATCCGGCTGACCCGACGAGGGCCAGAAAGTGCAGGGCGCGTTGTCGCGTTGTCCCCCAAGGCCGCAGATATGCTGGGCATGACGTCTGATACGCCTGTTGAGATTGTTGAAGACGAAACCGCGAGCCGTTCCGTTATGGAGGGACTGACGGGTGCGCCGCATCTGGACGTCCAGTCTGCTCCGGTTGGGGAAGTTCGCGCAGAGTCGCTTGATGGTAGCGCTTCGAAAAAAGTCTATGGCAGCGACTCGTCTGTGGGTGGCCAACCGTCTGCTGCGCTTACGCCGTTGCCTGTAACGTGGTCTCAGGGGATGACAGGTCCACAGGGGCTATATGTTCTTCTTGGAAAATTTTCCGGGCATGGGGCCGCCGCAAGTGTGGCTGTGCGCTGTTCCGGCGAGGTTCAGCGTGTGCCAGATGGAGCAGGGTTGGACTGGCGCGTAAGGTCCGGACCCTATACCGATACCGCCCAGGCCGATGCGGCACTGGACCGGACCCATGCGTGCGGGGTAGAGGGCGCGCGGATCATTGTGGAATGACGGCCGTGACAAAGGCCGAACAACTGGGGACGAACGTGCGGACTAGACGCTCTCTTTTCGGTGGTGTTGCGGGCTTTGCAGCCTGTGCTTCTTTTGGCGGGCCGCTGAGTGCGTTGGCACGCCCCCACCATCATGCTGCAGCTCATGCAAAAGCCGCTGCTTCTGACGTGTCGGCAGCTCCGGTAGGGACGCCTGCCAATACGCCGATTGGTCCGTTCGATACTGTTGCGCGTTGGGCTTACATTGTAGATTCCACCACAGGTGCAGTTCTGCTGGATAAATCTGCAGATGAGCGGATGGCACCATCGTCCCTGACGAAAATGATGACGGCTTATATCGTGTTCGGCATGCTGGCGACCGGACGTCTGCACCTGGAGCAGGGGCTCCCGGTCAGTGAGAAAGCCTGGCGGACGCAGGGTTCCAAGATGTTCGTGCCGCTGGGCGAGAGCGTACTTGTCTCTGAACTGATCCAGGGCATGGTCATTCAGTCAGGCAATGACGCTTGCGTTGTGCTCGCAGAAGGGATCGCTGGCTCTGAAGAGCGCTTCGTCGCCATGATGAACGAGGAAGCTCCGAAGATCGGATTGACGAATTCGCACTTCATGAACGTGACAGGTCTGCCCGCTGAAGGGCATTACATGTCCGCGCATGACGTCGCGACCGTAGCCATGCATCTGATCCGTGACTTCCCGCAATATTACCATTTCTTCGGTGAGACGGAATTCACGTTCAACAAGATCCGTCAGGGCAACCGTAACGTTCTGGTCGACAAGGGACTGGCTGATGGCCTGAAGACGGGTCATACCGATGCTGGTGGGTTTGGTCTCTGTGCCAGCTCCAGCCGGAACGGAAATCGCGTGATTGTCGTGATTAACGGGACAGCGTCCAGCAATGAGCGCGCGCATGAAGGTGAACGCCTCATGTCCTGGGCGTTTGCAAACTTCGAAAATGCCACGTTGTTCCGCAAGGGGCAGGTTGTCGATCATGCGCCGGTCTGGATGGGTGAACACAAGGCTGTACCGCTTGTCGCGGGTGCTGACATTGTGATGACCATGCCGGTGGGCTGGCAGCAGCGCTCCCATATTGCAGTGGATTATGCGTCACCAGTGATCGCACCGGTCGTTGAAGGTCAGGCCTGTGGCGCGATCGTAATTTCAGCGCCGGGCATGGGTGATATTCGTGTGCCGCTTCAGGCGGGTGCATCTGTCGCAAAACTCGGACTGGTTGGACGTGCAATGGCGCGCCTTGGTCATGGCCCTGCAAATTAAAAACGGTTTGTTCGTTACGCTGGAAGGTGGCGAGGGCGCGGGGAAATCCACGCAGGCGCGCCTTCTGGCAGATCACATTCGTGGGCTAGGGTACGAAGCCATTCTGACGCGTGAACCGGGCGGAACGCCGGGCGCAGAAGCAATCCGGCATCTTCTGCTGTTTGGAGAAGAAGAGCTGTCCTGGCGGGCAGAGGTGCTGGCTCATATGGCAGCCCGCTGTGACCATCTGGATAATCTCATTCTTCCGGCTCTTCAGCGCGGCGCAGTCGTGGTCTGCGATCGGTTCCATGATTCGACACTGGCTTATCAGGGCTACGGTGTTGGGCGAGGATCAACGGAACGTCTGAACTTCATTACTGGCGCGCGACGTCTTGTCGGGCGAGAGCCGGATTTGACATTGCTGCTTGAACTGCCACGCGAACAGGCGCTGGAGCGGCTGGAGAGCCGCGGAGGCCGGACAGACCGATACGAAGGACAGGCTGAGGTTTTTCATCAGCGTGTGCTTTCTGGCTTCGATGCGATTGCCAAGGCAGAACCGGAGCGCGTGAAGCGTATTAACGCCGGCCGGACTCCTGAAGCTGTTAGCCGATCCCTTCTGGATGCTGTGTCGGAGAAGCTCGGTCATACGGCGTGCGCGTCTGACGCGTGACGGATCCACGGCATACATTCGACCTGCGAGGCCACGAAGCGGCTGAAGAGACGTTTCGTGCTGCCCTTGCATCTGGGCGTTTACATCATGCATGGCTGATTTCCGGTCCCGCCGGGATTGGAAAGGCGACGCTCGCGTTCCGGCTGGCGCGGATACTGCTGAATGGAGAAGATCCAGCATCTGCAGCCGCACGGCGCATTACGGCTGGGACGCACGGAGATCTTTTGGAAATCTCCCGTGCTATGGACGAGAAAAAAGGCCGTTTGCGGGGAGAAATTACCGCTGCAGATGTGCGGCCCGTGCAATCCTTCCTGCACCACACAGCCACGGAAGGTGGCTGGCGTGTCGTGATCGTGGACGGCGCAGAATATCTGAACCGTTTTGCAGCAAATGCGCTTCTGAAAATTCTTGAAGAGCCGCCTCCGAAAGCTATCCTGCTGCTGACAACCGCGTCTCCGGGACGGCTGCTTCCGACTATCCGCAGCAGATGTCGCGCGCTTGCCCTTTCGCCTCTGCCTGACGCGGATATGCGCGTTCTGGTTCCTGACGTTCCGGAGGATGTTCTTGCACGGTCTCATGGTTCTCCTGGGCGCGCATTGTTTCTTGCTCAGGATCGGGATGGAGCGATTGCTGCGTTTGTGGCGGAAATACTGGCAGGGAAGACGCTTACGGCTGATATGCTTCCTTTCATTGACCGGATTGCCCGTGAGACGGAAGGTTTCGCATTGCTCTGTGATTTGCTAGGCGAGGGACTGGCAGACCGTGCACGCTCGGCAGCACGACGTGGCGACCTGCCTGTTGCTGATTCTTCTGCCCGTCAGTGTTCGGAACTTGATACACTGAGGCGGCAGACAGACGGTTTTAATCTGGACAAGGCCCAGGCCATCCGTCAGGCAGTGGAACTCGCTGCCGGAACGTGAATGGCTCAGGCATGACAAGACGAGTGGACATGACGCGGCGCTTCACCATTACAACTCCGATTTTCTACGTGAACGGCGCTCCGCATATCGGGCATGCCTATACGTCCATCGCGGCGGACGTTCTGGCCCGGTTTCATCGCCTGAATGGTGAAGACGTTCTGTTCGTCAGCGGCACGGATGAGCACGGCCAGAAGGTCGAGCAGACCGCGACCGCTCAGGGCATGGAAACGCAGGCCTATGCCGACAAGATTTCTGCGTCTTTCCGCCAGATGCAGCAGGACATGGCGATCTCCACGGATGAGTTCATCCGCACGACGGATGAGCGCCACAAGGTTGCTGCAAGTGCGCTGTGGGAAAAAGTTGCGGCCAATGGTCACATCTATCTCGGCGCGTATGAAGGCTGGTACTCCACACGCGATGAAGCGTTCATTGGTGAAGATGAGCTGGTCAAGAAGCCAGATGGCACGATGGTTGCGCCATCCGGTGCGCCGGTAGAGCGCGTCAAGGAGCCGTCCTACTTCTTCAAACTGTCCGAGTTTCAGGACCGTCTGCTGAAGCTGTATGAAGCCAATCCCGAGTTTATTGGTCCGCATGGACCGCGTCGGGAAATCGAGAGCTTCGTGAAGCAGGGGCTGAGGGATCTTTCCGTCAGTCGCACCAGTTTCAAATGGGGCATTCCGGTTCCGAACGATCCGGATCACGTCATGTATGTCTGGTTCGATGCGCTCGCCAACTATCTGACGGCTGTGGGCTACCCGGATCTGAATGATCCGCGTGCGAAGTTCTGGCCGGCTGACCTGCATATTGTTGGCAAGGAAATCGCCCGCTTCCATTGCGTGTACTGGCCCGCGTTCCTGATGGCTGCGGGCATTGAGCTGCCGAAAAGCGTCTTCGCCCATGGCTGGTGGACGGTCGAAGGCGAGAAGATGAGCAAGTCTCTCGGCAACGTTCTGGACCCGAAGGCGCTGGCTGATGAGTTTGGTCTGGATGCACTGCGGTTCTTCCTGATGCGAGAAGTGCCGTTTGGTGGTGATTCAAACTTCAGCCGTCGTTCGATGATTACGCGCACAAACGTCGAACTTGCGAACGATCTCGGCAATCTGTGCCAGCGGACGCTGAGCCTCGTGGCGCGCAATCTTGGTGGCGTTGTCCCGGAACGCGGGCCACAAACGGAAGACGATCTGGCCATTCTGGCCACGGCGCAGCTTTTGCCGTCTCTGATGAGCGAGCAGATCGAGCGCAAAGCCATTACGGATGCGCTTGAGGAAGTCTGGAAGATCATCCGTGCGGCCAATTCGTACATTGACCGTCAGGCTCCCTGGGCGCTGAAGAAGACTGATCCAGAGCGGATGGCGCATGTTCTGCGTGTGTTGCTGGATGTGATCCGTGCGATTGCGACGATGCTTCAGCCATATATGCCCAACACGATGGACAAGATGCTGACCCAACTTGGTGTGGAAGAGAACGAGCGCACATTCGCCGCTCTTGAAACGCCGCTTCCAGGTGGTCGCACCTTGCCGAAGCCGGAAGGGCTGTTCCCGCGCTTCGTCGTCGAGGACGCAGAATGACGGGACTGATCGACAGTCATTGCCATCTTGATCGTCTGGACGATGTCCCCGCTGCACTTGATGTTGCGCGTGAGGCTGGTCTGGCTGGCATGATTACGATCGGGACGCGCTTTTCACAGGCAGAGACCCAGATTGGTCTGACGCGCTTTGACGCGCCAGACCTTCGCGTCTGGTGTGCCATCGGCACGCATCCGGATCATGTGGGTGAAGAGCGTCTTCCTTCTGTGGAAGAGCTGGTTCAGAAAGCTGAGCCATCCTGCGTGGTGGCTATTGGTGAATCCGGGCTGGATTATTTCCACAGTGGAGATGAGGCGAAACCGGCGCAGCACGCTGCATTTCGCACGCATATTGCGGCGGCTCGTGAGACAGGTTTGCCGGTCGTCATTCATACGCGACAGGCAGACGACGATACGATCGCCATTTTGCGCGAAGAGAGCGGGAAGGGCGCGTTTCCTTTTCTGATTCACTGCTTTGCCTCGGGGCCCAAGCTCGCTGAGGCTGCGCTCGAACTCGGGGGCTATATCAGCTTCTCCGGGCTTCTGACGTTTCCGAAATGTGAGGAAATCCGGGACGTTGCGCGGATCGTTCCTGAGGATCGGCTGCTGGTTGAAACAGACAGTCCGTTTCTTGCGCCCGTTCCAAAGCGCGGTAAGCCGAATACGCCGGGATATGTGGCCCACACAGCTGCGCGACTGGCGCAGGAGCGGGGGATTTCCGCTGAAAAAATCGCGGATATCACTACCGAAAACGTACATCGCCTTTTTGCAAGGACACGCCTGTGAAAGTCACAATCCTTGGATGTGGAGGTTCTGCTGGCGTGCCAATGCTGGGCGGTCAGAACGGCTCACAAACGGGGATCTGGGGGCACTGCAATCCGCAGAACCCCAAGAACAGGCGTACGCGTTCTTCGATTGTTGTTGAAGGTGAGGGCGGGTTTCGGCTTCTGGTTGATTCCGGGCCGGACTTCCGCTCTCAAATGCTGAATTGTGGCCTGAGCCACATTGATGCAGTGCTCTACACGCACCCGCATAGTGACCATATCGCAGGACTTGATGATCTGCGGGCCATCAACCGTGTGATTGATAAACCACTTCCGCTTTTGGCCGCGCAAAGCACTTTGGAAGAGCTTCGGCAGCGGTTTGCCTATGCGTTTGCGCCTTGGAAAGGCCCGGATTTTTATCGTCCAGTTTTCAATGAGCAGGTTGTTACGGCTGGCGAAGACGTCGATTTTCCCGGTCTGGAAGGGCGTATTTTCGAGCAGCGACATGGGCGGATCACGTCTCTGGGGCTGCGGTTTGGAAAATTTGCCTATTCCACGGATGTGGAAACATTGTCCGAAGACGCTCTGACGCTTCTGGATGGCGTGGATACGTGGGTTGTGGATTGCTTCCAATATGAACCGCATCCAGCTCATGCCTGGCTGGAACGTGTACTGGAATGGCGCACGAAAATCAGGGCAGGGCGGACAATCCTGACTCATATGGGCACGGATATGGATTACGACATTCTATGCCAGACACTGCCGCCGGATGTGCGTCCGGCTTATGACGGAATGGTTCTGACGTTCTGAAAAAACCGGGCAGGGTGGTCTGCCCGGTTTTTCCGGGCTCAGAAGGTGATCATCGCGCCCGCTGACATGGTGTGATCGCTCTCATGGTTCGGGCCATGAGCATCGGATTCCGTATGGGCATATTCACCCACAAGGAACATCCAGTCTGTCAGTGTGTAATAAAGTGCCCCGACTTCGGACTGATTGCGACGGACCAGCGATGGATTGTCTTCGCCTGCAGCCTGATAAAGATTGCTGACACCATAGCTGCCAACCAGCTTCAGGCGTGGCAGAATCTTGTAGGAGGCCTGAACGTAGTAGCCTTCCGAGTTTCGCTTGCGGCCGGACTGGGAAATGCCGTCAAACAGCAGGCCGGTCGTGCCCAAACCATTACCGTAATAGTAATAAGCCACGCCTTCAAACGGTCCCCGGGAGAGCTTGACGCCAACATCGCCCGCAGCGACGGTCGCGCCTTTGCGGCTGTCTGTACCCAGGGTTGAGCTTGTCAGGTTCTGGACGTGCTGGGTCAGGAAGCTGGCCCAGAGGCGTGTGGTGAAACCTGCAATTTTTGCGTCGTAGGTAACTTTACCCTGAACCATTGGCGAGCTGTGCTGCGTGCTTGTCGCAGACAGTCCACCGCCAGCATAGTTGAATGGATCCAGAGGCGTCATGATGCCGACAGATCCCTGAAGACCATGCCATTTGGGGGAAATATAGGTGATCTGTGGGAGCCAGTCCGTGTAGACGTAACCTACACCGATGCGGCCCAGAGACGTATTGGCCGGGTTGGCATTGCTGCCCGTGCTGCCGACACTCAGCAGTGTTGCATCATTCAGAATGGCATCAGATGCGAACAGGGCAATGTCACGACCGATCTTGATCGTACCAAGTCTGTCGGTGCCAGCTGTCATGTACACCTGACGGAAATCAACGCCCGCTGTTCCGAGGCCCACGGGGCTGCCACCGGAGTTGGCGTTGAACGCGCCGACATCTGCGTTGTTCAGTCCCGGATACATTCCGAAGACGGCGCCAAGCTTGATGCCATCCTGAACCGTATTCAGCTTCAGGATGAGGCCACCGGGAAGCAGGCCGTTTCTGACGGATGAGGAATCAAATCCACTGGAGCCGGTGGAGACGCCACCGGCGACGGGCTTGCCGCCACCAGGGCTGTTATACGTGTAAAATCCGTTGACGAAGCCTGAGAGATTGATCTCGATCTGGCCGGCCTGAACGGTTACGCCTTTGCCTGCGACATAAGGTTTGACGCGCACAACACTGTCTGGATCGTAGCTCGCGCGCGCCTGGCGGAGCATGGAACGTGTGTCACGTGCATCAGCCGCAGCTTCACTGGCTGCACGGCGTGCAGCCTGAGCAGCAGCGATGGTTGTGACGTCGGGGGGCTCAAGGCTGCCATCATATTGAGTTGGATTGTAGCGGCGGTACCGGTTGCGTTTTGTCGGAGGGCTTGAGGTGCCATCCTGGTTCGAGGATGCCTCGGATCGGGTGTGTCGCAGATGGTGTGCCAGAAGGCTGTTATATTCTCCGTGTGTCAGACTGCCTTTGGCCCGGAGGATATCCAGAAGTTCGGTGTAATCGTCGGCGTGTGCGGTTGCAGGAAGAACCGTGAGAGACCCAACAGAAAAAACGCAGCTCAGAAAAGCAATCTGGCGCAATGAAAGGCGTGGCATGCAACAACCGCTCCAGCGGAGGATCCGGTTCACGACAATGGGTTCGTTCACCAGAAGAATTGAACTTCGTTTCACGTTAGCGCCAAAAATGACATTCTTCGCAACAAGTCATCGTGTATCACGGATATGTGAGTTTTCCGGCTGTTTTTGATATATAAGTTGGCATAATATATATTATACGACATGTGTGTGAAGCAAAATATGGAGCCTCTTCCGCATTTGCAGACCCAGCATCGGAGACTAAAATCTGCTTATTCTCCACGGTTTTGGCCTGTTTTGGCGTTCTTTGCATTGAGTTAAGTGATTAATGGCATTTTGCCACTCTGCCTGATGTTTGTGGCTTTTTGACATGTCGTCGAGTGAGAATTTTCGTTTAGTGGCAAAATGCCATGGCAGCTGATCGCAAATTGTTGATGGCATTTTGCCATAAATTTTTGAGCCTCTTTACCCATGGTCTGATTGGCCTTTACCCATGGTCTCTCCTCTCTTCAGGCTGTGAGACTGCTTTGACCGAAGTGATTCCGAACGACCCTGTGGTCGATGCCGTGAAAGTGCCGTCTTCCAGGGATTTGTTTGGGCATCCCAGAGGGCTTTGGGTCCTGGTGCTGACTGAAGGCTGCGTAGCATTCTCGCTTTACGGCATGCAGGCCATTCTGGTGCTCTATCTGGCGGACTACCTGCTCCAACCCGGGCATGTGGACCATGTGCTGGGTATGAGCGCGTTAAAGTCTTTCCTTGGCGCGCTTTACGCACCAGTCGGGACACAGGCTACGGCAGGTGCGATTACCGGCCTTTTTCTGGCGCTGATTTACGCAACCCCTCTTCTCGGCGGTATCGTCGCTGACCGGTTTCTCGGTCGAACCCGGACAATTCTCCTCGGTGCGATCCTTATGACGGTCGGGCATGTTCTCATGTCTTTTGACTGGAGTTTTGTCATCGCCATCACCACGCTTTTGTTAGGGCTTGGAGCGGCTGGTGGTCTACGCGCGCAGGTTGGCGCTCTTTATGTACTGGACGATCCACGACGCTCAGAGGCCTATCAGATCTATTCGTTGGGTGTTCAGGCTGCGGTCATCGCAGCTCCTGCCCTATGCGCTTATCTTGCCATCAAGGTCTGGCACTGGGGCTTTCTGGCAGCCAGTCTAGGGATGCTGACGGGGCTTTTCGTCTATATGCTGGGCAGGCGCTGGTTACCGGAGGACGGCAATTCCAAAGCAATCGCCCCTCGCCCATCTTTGACCCCTGCGGAAAAGAAAACAACAGTTCTGCTTTTGGCGCTTTTGCCAGTTCTGGCTCTGAGTGCCCTGCCAAATTCTGAAATTTTCGATGGTTATTTGTTATGGGGTCGTGAGCATTACCAACTGACACTTCTGGGGCACCCGTTTCCGGTCAGCAGTCTTGTGTCGCTGGATGGTCTGGTCAGTACTGTTTGTACGATTTCTGTTCTTGGTTTCTGGAAGCTGTACAATCGCCGACGTCCCGATCCCGCGGAAATTACAAAGGTTGCAATTGGGGCGTTCGTCGCATCTTGTGCCCCGCTCATCCTTGCCCTGGCATCATGGCTGTACCCTGCGCCACACCAGGTCAGTCTGTTATGGGGCATTGCTTTTCATACGATCAACGATATCGGCTTCAGCATGAGCTACGCGATCGGTATGGCGTTATATTCTCGTGCTGCTCCTGCGAGCCTTAATACTATCCTTGTCGCCTGCTTCACCCTGCATCTCTTTCTGGCGAACCTGATGATCGGAAAGCTTTCAACCCTGATTGGCCATGTCGGGGATGTTCCCTTCTGGCTCATTCATAGTGGGGCCTGCCTTCTGGCCGCATTTATTCTGATGGGATGTGCTTTCTTTTGGCGGGACCTTTTGGCCCCACAAAAGAAGGTTATCTAATGTCGGGTCTAGGGGCTCAGGAAGATGCTATTCCCTTGAGTCCCTGGGCCGGGGCAAGCCTGACACCTTCTGCCGTTTTGACCACGTACGGGTCCAGCAGGCCGTCTGCGCGCTTGTTGCTGCGGGCGATGATGAGGCGTTGGACAATTGGATAATCGGTGATCAGCTTCTCGAATACCGGCTTGGGAATTGCCAGAAGATGGCTGAACTGAAGTGAACGGACCGTGCCTGGTAGCCGCTCTCCACGGATCACGGAGGCAGCGCCGATCAGGTCTCCGCTGCCAAACAGGATTTCACGCTCAGGAAGATGAACTTCGGCAAGGCCTGCGACCTGTGCGTAGACAATCCTTGCCTTCTGACCGCGCTTGAAAAGAACTTCTCCCGGAGAAACAAATCGCATGGCAACTTTGCGGGAAAGGGTGTGAAGAACGCTGTCGGGTACGCCATTGAAGGCAGGAAAAGCTCGCAGCCGCTGTTCAATGCCGCTCTTGAGATTAAAGCGCAGAGGAGCTTCAAGCCGGGCGCTCCGGCGTTCAATATCCCGGTGTAGTTCCCGATGCAGCTCCTCGGAAATGAGATTGTCAGCCTGAAGAGCATCATATTCTTCGTCTTCCAGGCGGAGCGCGATCTGACGAAGAATACGGCTTTCGAGAGCTTCCGAGTAACCGGAATAATGCAGGCGGAGTGTCTCCAGAGCATCGTCCAGAAGCTTGCGCTGACGACCCAGAACCTCGGACACGATTTCCGTAATACGCGGGCCGAGGGTTGGCTCCATGCGCTGCCTCACAAAGCGCTGTAACGACAGTGACACGAGATGCGCGATGATCAGCATCTCGAAGCGTTCCATCATCGCGTACATCAGAGGTTCGTCGAAATGGAAGCGGCTGTGCAGTTCTTGGGCAACCCGGAACCTCACCGGCGGCTGTAGTCGGCGCTTTAGGGCGCGGACATAGCCATAGCGTCCTTCGAGACGAGCGCCATCGGCCATGGCTTCAGCCGTCCGCAGAAGCGTTTCCATGACACGACGCGACAGTCCCTGAATGCGAAACAGGTCCAGCAGAAGAGAGCGTTCCTGATTGGCAATCGTGATGAGCGCGATATTGACGCGAGCGCGGTCACTCAGGGCAGATTCAAAGTTATTGGCCGCCCTCTCCTTTTCAGCGCGCTTCTCGATCCGGCTGATGACACCAATGCGCGTCTGTTCGCTAAAGCCCAGCTCATCAGACATCACGCGCGTCCGTTCCGCGACTTCACCAAGGCCGATCCCGAGGATCTGCTGGCGGATTGCCTGATCGATTGGTGACAGTTGATCAAGCTTCAGGAACAGGACGAGTGAACGCAGGGTCGTCCCGTTAACCAGTAGGGTAATCAGCACGAAGCCTGTCGCGATGATACCGATGAAATGCGCCACGGGGCTTGAGACGCTCTGATTTTCGGTCACGGCCAGCGCGAGCGCCAGAGTAATGGCGCCACGAAGTCCGCCCCAGACCATGGTAGCCTTGAAAGGCGTTGGGACAGGAGGCGAAAGCTTCGTGAACGCAAGGATCGGCAGCATACCGAACACAACGGCACCGCGCGCGACCAAGCCTGCTACGCTTGCGATCAGGATGAGCACACAGTCCCATTTGGTCATGCCAATCAGGAGGCGTGGAACCAGCATGGAGGCAAGCAGGAATACCAGAGAGCCTGCCCAGAAAACGAGCTGCTGCCATAGCTCGTTCAGAAAGCGCCAGACTTGCGGACGGAAGGTGGAAGGTCCGTAAGCTGAGACTGTCAGGCCGGCTGCTGCCGTGGCGACAACGCCGGAGAAGCCGAGCATTTCGTCACAGAGAATATAGACCGTGTATGGCAGAGCGAGCGTCAGGGTGATTTCTGCTGCCGGTGCGCCGCCCAGGCCCGCAATAAGCAGCAGGGTCAAGCGGCCAAGACAGACGCCGACAACAATGGCGCCACCAAAAGCGGACGCAAAATCAACGACCGCCTCACCGAGATGGATGTGCCGGTGGGAGGTGACGGAGGCCAGCAGAATTGCGAAAATCGCAATCGCGGCAGCATCGTTCAGGAGCGCCTCACCTTCAACAAGGCGCGTCAAACGTGATGCCGCGCCGATCTCCCGGAAAATTCCTGCCACGGCTGATGGATCAGTCGTGGCGACAATGGACCCGAGGAGAAGGCAGACCACCAGGCTTTGATTGGCGAAGGGGTAAAGCGCCAGACCAATGGTGGCTGTGGAAACCACAACCGCCACAACCGCCAGCAGAAGCACTGTCGCCGTTTCATGGGCCAGACGACGAACATCAATTCCCATGGCACCCTGGAACACCAGAATGGGCAGGAAGATCAACAGGAAGGCCTCACTGTTGATCGGGAAATAGATCAGGGCTTCGGCGGCGCCATCCAGCAGGTCCGTTGCGGAGGAACGAACAACAAGAGACGCAGCGCCACCCAGAACGATGCCAGCAAGGGCCAGCAGAACCGTTTCGGAAATCTCAAGCCGTTTGGCCAGAGGCTGAATGATGCTGACGAGCGTGAGCAGGAACGCAATCGCGAGAAGAACGGCTGCAAGGCCTGTCACCATCATTGTATTCCGTACTCCCTTGGTTCGAAAACCATCCTAGAGACGGTTGCCGCCCCACGATAGCTCTGTCTTGCAAATTATGTGTCAGCGGCGGCAAGCCACTGTCTGACCTGGCTTTCCGGGTCTTCGGCGCGAATGAAATCGCTTACGGCGGCAACGCTGTCTGCCCCTGCCTTCAGGCAGGACGGCAGCCGATCAAGCGTGATGCCACCAATGGCAACCAGAGGGACATCGCCGCTGAGTTCACGCCACTCGGTCAAGCGCTCAACACCTTGCGGACCAAACGCCATTTTCTTCAGTTTCGTTTCCCAGATCGGACCGAGTGCAACGTAATCGGGCTTGCAGGCCAAAGCACGCTGCAGTTCTTCATGGCTATGGGTCGAGATGCCGAGGCGAATACCCGTCTGGCGGATGGCCTCAAGGTCTGCGGTCTCAAGATCTTCCTGCCCCAGATGCAGCCACTCATAGCCAAGTTCGATTGCCAGCTCCCAATAATCGTTCAGCACAAGGGCGACATTATGGCGGGCGGCCAGTTCCTGGGCAGTTTCAGCCTGTGCCCGGATTTCTTCCGACGGCATGTCCTTGAGGCGCAACTGAATGAAACGCGCGCCTGCTCCGCCGAGGCGTTCGACCCAACGAGGATGATCAACAACGGGATAGATTTTCGAAGGCAGACGGGACATTTACAGCATTTCTCCACCGAGGCTGCGGGCCAGACCGAGGGTCGGGGTCGAGGGCACCGCCATATCGCGTTCTTCCATAGGGTCTGCAGCAAATCCGGCAAGCCCGGCTTCGCACGCCAGACGAAACGCGGTGGCCATCTGGGCCGGGTTTCCTGCTTTGGCGACGGCCGTGTTGATCAGAACGGCATCGTATCCGAGCTCAAAAGCTGCCGTGGCATGAGAGGGCTTTCCAATGCCGGCATCCACGACCATGGGGATGTCCGGGAAATGGCTGCGCAATGCGCGGAGGCCGAAGAGATTGTTCAACCCCCTGCCCGAACCAATTGGTGCGCCCCATGGCATCAGCACCTCAGCACCCGCACGGAGCAACCGTTCTGCCACAACCAGATCTTCCGTTGTGTATGGAAAGACCTTGAAGCCATCTTCCGTCAGGATGCGTGTGGCCTCGACCAGCCCAAAGACATCGGGCTGAAGCAGGTCTCCCTGGCCAATCACTTCCAGCTTGATCCAGTCCGTTCCGAAAACGTCCCGGGCCATCTGTGCGGTAGTGACCGCTTCCCGCACCCCATGACAGCCTGCGGTGTTAGGGAGAATGGGGACGTTCAGGCTCTGGATCAAAGACCAGAATGCCTGTCCTGCCTGAGCGCCCGCAGCTTCGCGACGCAAAGACACGGTTACAACACCAGCCTGAGCAGCTTTTACCGCGTCTGCGAGAATAGCGGGGCTGTCATATTGGGCTGTGCCCAGCATCAGTCTTGAAGAGAGTTCAGTGCCGTAGAACTGCATGTCAGCCTCCCTGCATGGGGGCAAGAATTTCGAGCACGGCGCCCTCTTCCACTGTTTGTGCACTCCGCTGGGTGGCTGGAATGAAAAAACCGTTCAGGGCCGTCGCGACACGCGCCTTGCCGTAGCCCAGTTCATCAAGGACCGCGCCAAGTGTTCGCGCATGAACTTCATGGAGTTCGTCATTCACGGTGATCTGCATGATGTCTCTCCCATCCAGGGGTATAAGAGGAAGAAAGGGTCTCAGGCCCGATCCGTTCCGAAAATGATGTCACAGACTTCTTGTGCACGCGCTGGCGAAAGCAGGAAACCGTGACGATACATGCCATTGAGGGAGATGCTCTTCCCGTTCTGCCTCACCCGTGGAACATTGTCAGGATAGGCGGGTCTGAGGCCAGCATTAGCCTCCAGAAGTTCGGCTTCCGCGAAAGCAGGATGCAGCGTATAGGCCGCATTGAGCAGTTCGGTCACGGCACGCACCGTAATGCCGCGCGTATCATCACTCTCGACCATAGTGGCCCCGACCATGAAGACGCTGTCTGCCCTCGGTACAATATAGACCGGAATGCGCGGATGCAGCATGCGGACAGGTCGGTGAAGGCTGATTTCCGGGCAGCGCAGCAAAACCATCTCCCCGCGCATGCCTCGAAGGTCATTTTGCATGGTCCGTGCCGCTACGCCCGTACAGTCCACAACCCAGTCGAATTCATCATCGTTAATCGCCTGAACTGTCAGGACTTGGCCACCTTGTTGCTTGAGGCGTTGAGCAAGAGCCAGCAGGGCCTTGCGAGGATCGACATGCCCTTCTTCCGCAAAGAACAACGCCTTATCGAAGCGGCCTGCCAGATCTGGCTCCAGCGTATCAATCTGGGAGGCGTTGAGGATTTCGAAGTGACTGGTGCGGCGTCCAAAGCGGTTTAACTCTGGTGTATCGCGAGGTGGCGCGACGACAAGACTGCCCGCCTGCACAACGTCTGGAACGTGGGATTTCCACCAATCGAGCGACGTTAAACTGTCCTGAGTGACCTCGTCTGGTGCTGATTCTGCTTCACACCAGGGTGCCAGCATGCCGCCCGCAAACCACGAGGCACCAGCGCCAACGCGGCCGCCGATGTCATGAACTGTGACGTGCGCGCCGTGTTCCGCCAAAGCCACAGCAGTGACCATTCCGGCTACGCCAGCCCCTCGAACCAGAATGCGAGGTCCAGTCATCCATGTCCTCCTCGTAAAAGCGGGACGTGTTTAACATGGCTTGACTGTTTGGTCAGGAGGCGCGCACGGGGAGATGATCGGCAGGGTACAGAAAGATCGTATAGCGCCCTTCCGTCAGACGTTTGGCCGGAGTGCCAAATGTTCGCAGCGCCTCAGCTTCCCCGAAGGTTTCTTCCGGGTGTGGGATCAGGACGAAAAAGGCTTTTCCATTAAAGCTATGCCAATCCATTTTCTTGCGAATGTGCACGAACGGCGCAACCGTGCCGTCTCCCTGCTTCATCCCGGGGTAAATGTGTATTTTTCCGAGAGAGGCCACTTCCAGATTGCCGGAACTCCACCAGGAACCCACACCATCCGGAGGGAGATCGCGCTCAAGTCGGCTGAGAAGCTGGTTATCATCGGAACTTAGAAGGCCAGTCGAATGCGCTGGGAGGTTCCGGTAATCTGTAATGAGGGTAACGACCAAGATCATGGCTGCCAGACTCACGGTTACGCCTTTCTTCGGCCAGACAAGCGCTGTGAGGCAGGCCAGATCAATCCAAAGCGGAAAAAGATACCGCGCGACAGCAATGGGGCTCCCATCCAGAGCGATGCGGTTGCTGAGAGAGAGCGCCACGAAATTCAGGGCTGCGGACAGAAGCAGCATCATGGGGAATGCGGCAATCTGGCGCTGGCTCTGCCATCCTGATCGGGCAATCTTGAAAGCTGCAGCAAGAGCAAGGGCAACGAGAAGAAGCCGGAGGCATTCCGGTATCGTGGATGCTACGGCCTGCCCAGAGGGTTCTGCTCCATAGAGAAGAAGAATGGAGCGAACGGATGTCCCGAAGTTGCTGCCCAGTTGTTCCCACGGCGCAAAGCGGGTTTCCAACGGCTCCGTGACAAAGCCGCCGGTCACGGCATTGATGTGCAGAATGGCTTTGGCCAACACGGTGCCTGCCATGGATGCGAGGATCAAAAGCCCACGTTGGCGAAGAGCAAAGTGCTGAGCCAGAAAAGCGTAGGCGATGATCGCCCCCGCTCCTGTCACTGCGAGTAACGGGTCTCCAATCACCCCGAGGCACAGTATCACTGCGACGGCCGCCAGTGACCGGTAGGAGCCCGATGAGAGAAACCGGTCAGCCCAGTGAAGTGCCCAAAGACCGTAAATCAGCGCGCCCATATGGATCGCAGACAGCGTGATGAAATACGCCATCGGAGAGCGCATCAGGGGAAAGGCAAGCACTGGCAGAAGGAGGGTCGCTGCGCCGAGGCGTTCCTCAATGCCTCGCAAGCGCAGAAAAACCACCGAGAAAGCTGACGCGACAACGCCGACCCATAGGATTGCGGGTTGCACCATCAGAAGAAATGGGCTGCCTGCCGGTCTGCCTAACAGGTGCCATAGTCCACTCAGGAGGGCGCTGAGAGGGATATCGGACGTCCAGAAATCCGGCGGGGTCAGAACCCAGTCATGCAGGCGCCAGTTTCCATGCAGTACATCCAGTCCGGCAAGGAAATAGGACGCCTGATCCGATGTCTTGGGCCACAGCGAACAGACGTAAACCGCTAGAACGAGATAAAGCGTTAGCCCTATGACCGAGGCAATAAAATAGCCGCTTCTAAAAGAAAAATTTCCAAGAAATATTTTTGATATCATTGAGTTGAGAAGACTTTCTCATTTTTTATCCGAAAGTGAGATGCAAGTATTTCGACTGGATGAGCAGGCCGCCGTCCCGCAAGACGCTTTGCCTGGCAACGACAGGAGAAACCGGTTGCCAGAATATTGCCTTCCGCCTTGCTGGCCCAGTTCTGGGCAAAAATGCTGGCGGACAGATCGGCGTGTTCCTTCTCATGGCCGAACAGGCCAGCCATCCCGCAGCAACCAGCTTTGCCCGCATGTGCCTGAACGCCGAGGTGTTGCAGAACGGTGCTCCAGTCCTCAGCACTTCCCGGACGTACAGCCTGCTCTGTGCAATGTGAGATGATGGTCAATGCTGCTGTGTCAGGTTTTACCGCATTTGAAGGTATGATGCCCTTGGTGATCTGGCGTTTCAGGAAGGCTTCCAGTGGAAGTACGGTTGGGATGGCTTCCGACCCTGCGACATCCCGATATTCCTGTTCAAACATCAGACCTGTAGCGGCATCCAGAGAAATAACGGGTACGCCGTGACGAGCGATATTCTTGAGCTGCTTCAGGGTCTTGCGAGCAGTGGCTGAGAAGCCTTTACGAAATCCTCGTACATGCCTGGCCTTGCCATTATCCCAAACGGACGTGACGCGCGGGTCCATCCCAAGAGATTTGAGAAGCGTATATGCGCTTTCGATGACACCACCATCGAAGCTTCCCGTAAACGAGTCTTGGATCAGAACAACGGACCGGTCATTGTTTCCTGCTTGTTCAAGCCATTCGGTGCTGACCTGCGTGATTTTGGGCAGTCTCGCGGGGCTGATCTTCGGAAGATCGACAAGCCCCAGCTGCTTGAGAAACACAGTCGAGATCGGGTTCTGCATCAGAATATTGGCGAGCGTCGGCATCTGTCGACCGACTTTCAGGAGAGGCTCGAGCCAATACACGAGATAGTCCCTTACCGGGCGGCGATGCTTGAGGAAGTAGAGGTCCAGAAACTTTGACCGCATGGATGGAATGTCCACCCGGATCGGACATTGCGTGGCACAGGCCTTACAGGACAGGCATGTGTCCAGACTGGCTTTGAGCTCGGCTGTCATCTCGGGAAGCGCACTTTTGTCAGCGGCGGTATCTGGGAGCGAATTCAGTCGCGCCCAGCTTCGCAGCAAGGTCGCTCGGCCCTTAGGTGATTGAAGCCTGTCCTTGGTAGCCTTGTAAGACGGGCACATGGCCATGTCAGGTTCGCGATTATAGCAGGCCCCATTTCCATTGCAGCTCACGGAGAGGCTGAAGTCATCTCGCAGATCTGAGGAAATCTGCTCGTCAAACTGACCTTTGAACGGAATGCCGTCTATCCGTTCTACTGGATACTTGACGCCAACGGGCGCAAGCTTTCCGCGATTAAAAATATCTTTGGGATCAAAGACTTCTTTAATGCGGCAGAGCTCTGCGAAGAGTGTCTCCCCAAAGAAAAGAGGTGAAAATTCTCCGCGGTAACCCCTCCCATGCTCCCCCCACAACAACCCACCATGGCGTTTGGTCAGGTTGGCCACGGCATCGGAGATCGGGCGGATCAGGGCTCGATCATGTTCGGACAGCATATCCAGAAAAGGACGGACATGCAGGCAGCCAACATCGGCATGCCCAAACATGCCGTAAGACAATCCATATCCGTCGAGAATGGCCCGGAACTCAGACACATAATCAGCTAGGGCTTCCGGTGGAACGGCTGTGTCTTCGACAAAAGCCACGCCCTGTTTGCGGCCATCCGGACGGCCGAGAAGCCCTACGGATTTTTCACGCAGAGTCCAGAGCTGGTTGATGATCGACTGATCAGAAACGGGTTTATAATCAATAACTTCGTAAGGGGAGCTTTCAAGAAGGGTGACGGCTTCCTGCATCTGTTGATGGAGATGGTCTTCGTCATCTCCAACGAACTCAACAAAACTCATCCCCCGCACGGGTTGCTCAGAACGGGCACCAAGAACGCTTTCCAGGGATTGCCAGACAATATCCTGTGACGCTTTCTCCAGCACACGGTCATCCAGCACTTCTACTGCCGAAGGATTGGCAGGAAGAATGGTCTGGACGTCTCGAAGGGTGCTGTCGAAACTGGCGTAGCGCACGACGAGAAGCTGACGATATTTCGGAAGCTTCCGAACACGCAGCACAACACGCTTCGTTAGGGCCAGTGTTCCCTCTGAACCCGCCAGCAGGCGAGCCAGACTGAACTGGCCGTTCTCAAGAAGAACGTTTTCGAGGTTATAACCCGTCAGTCCTCGGTTCATGTCTGGGAAAACCCGGCGGATTTCGTTCGCCTGCTCGGTCACTACGCGGTACACTTCGCGATAGACCCGCGCAGAGAGATCGCTACCGGTCTTCTTGTGCTCAAGAGCGTCGCTGGTCAGTTTTTCAACAGAGAGATTACTGCCATCCGACAGCACCACATCCATGGTCTCAATGTAGTCGGATGTGCGGCCGTAAATGCGAGAGCCCTTGCCTGAAGCGTCGGTCGCAATCATTCCGCCGATCGTGGCACGGGTCGCAGTTGAAACTGTAGGCGGGAAAAAATAACCATGGGGCTTGAGAAAGGCATTAAGTCTGGCCAGAACAACGCCGGGTTCGACGGTTACGTGCCCAGTGTCAGGGTCAAAATCCAGAATGCGATCCAGATATCGGGCCACATCAACGACAATCCCTGCAGTCAGGGATTGACCGTTGGTTCCTGTGCCGCCTCCACGCATGGCGAGTGTGAGAGAGCCGTCTTCTGCCGCACGCACGGCACGGTTCAGGTCTTCAGCTGTTCGGGGGTAGATGACGGCCAGTGGAAGGCGCTGGTAAATGCTGTTGTCTGTCGCTCCGACTAATCGGGCAGACACCTGAGGTGTGACATCACCCTCAAAGCCTTCGGCAGCCAGTCTGGCGAGGAAAACATCGCGGATGTGCAATTCAGATGCGGCAAGATAGAGGCCGGACCGTCCGGCCACACCTGTCAGATCTGCATCGCCACCCATGTTCGTTTCTCCCCGGTCGTATAGCGTGTTGGAAGACTATCCTCGACGAAATGAAGCGTCTTGGAAAGCCTTCCTTACGGAAAGAAAATGTCCTTATTCCACCGTGACAGATTTCGCCAGATTGCGAGGCTGGTCGACGTCCGTACCCTTCAGAAGTGCGACTTCATACGCTAAGATCTGTACTGGGATAGCATAGAGAATGGGGGCAACGAACGCATCGACGTCTGGCAGGATGACAACATGCTCCGCAACACCTTCCAGACGCTTGGCGCCGGCGGCATCTGTAAAGGCTAGAATACGGCCGCCGCGAGCCTTGGCTTCCTGAAGATTGGAAAGCGTCTTGTCGAACAGGATGGTTGATGGAGCAATCGCGACAACCGGAACGGTTCTATCGATCAGGCTGATCGGACCATGCTTCAGTTCACCAGCTGCATAAGCTTCCGCATGGATATAACTGATTTCTTTGAGTTTTAGAGCGCCTTCGAACGCGATTGGTGTGCAGATACCACGACCCAGATACAGAACATCGCGAGCTTCCGCGACAATGTGCGCCATTTCCTGAATGGCCTCAACGCGTGTGAACACTTCGGCGGCCCGGGACGGCAAATCAAGCAGGCTTGCTGTCAGGGTTTCTTCGCGTGCCTTGTCGATCGTTCCACGAGCGCGTGCAAAATCAACAGAAAGAGCTGCAAGAACGGAGAGTTGCGCCGTAAAAGCCTTGGTTGAGGCTACAGAAATTTCCGGACCAGCAACCATGCCCAGGACGAGATCGCTTTCGCGACCCATCGTTGAATGCTCGACATTTAGAACCGACACAATGCTCTGTCCTGCCTTCTTGAGGCTGCGCAGGACGCCAAGCGTATCTGCCGTCTCTCCAGACTGGGAAATCAGCAGTGCCACGCCCTTGTCTGGTTGCGGTGCATCGCGATAGCGCATTTCAGACGCCACATCGATTTCCACCGGAACGCGAGCGAGTGATTCAAGCCAGTAGCGCCCGACCATGCCCGCATAGAAAGCAGACCCACAGGCGGTAATCGTGACGCGGGGCACCTGTGCCGGATCGAAAGGCATTTTCGGCAGGGCAATTGTTTTGGAAGCTGGGTCTGTGATCCGCTGGAGCGTCTGGCCGATGGCGACCGGATGCTCGTGCAGTTCCTTCTCCATGTAATGGCGATAGCCATCCTTGCCGACCTGCCCCGCCATGAACGCAATGTTCTGGATCGGACGGCTGACTTCCTGACCGTCCCCGTTGAAGATGATGACATTCCCAGGCGTCAGTTCGCACCAGTCTCCATCATCCAGATAGGTGATGCGGCTTGCCAGAGGTGCCAGGGCGAGGCTGTCGGAGCCAAGGAACATCTCGCCGTCGCCGTAACCTACAGCGAGAGGCGCACCGTGGCGTGCGCCGATGAGCAGACCATCATGACCCTGAAAGATGATGGCAATGGCATAAGCGCCTTCAAGACGCTTGATGGCCGCGAAAGCGGCATCACGCGGTGCTTTGCCCTGATCAAGGTAGAAATCGACGAGATGGGCGACTGTTTCTGAATCTGTGTCGGACAGGAAAATCCGGCCTTCACTTTCAAGCTCGGCCTTCAATGTCGCGAAGTTTTCGATGATGCCGTTATGCACGATGGCAACCCGGCCTGCCGCATGGGGATGGGCATTGGCTTCTGTCGGTGCGCCATGCGTGGCCCAACGCGTATGGCCGATGCCAGTGGTGCCGGTTAGCGGATCAGCCTTTAGAACAGCCTCAAGATTATCAAGTTTGCCAGCAGCGCGTCGGCGATCAATCGTGCCGTCGGCTGTAAGCGTGGCGATGCCTGCGGAGTCATATCCGCGGTATTCAAGCCTGCGGAGAGCCTCGAAGACGATCGGGGTGGCTGGACGATGGCCTACAACGCCACAAATTCCACACATCAGCCCTGCTCCTTTTTGGCTTTAAGGGTCTGTTTGATTTCAAGTCCGCGGTCTGGCTTGATTGTCTGGCGAGCGCGCCCGAAAGCGAGTGCTCCGGCCGGAACGTCTTCCGTGATGGTGCTTCCCGCAGCGATCAACGCGTCATCGCCAATTGTGACGGGGGCCACCAGAATGGCATCAGAGCCGATAAAATTGCGGGCGCCGATCGTCGTCCGGTGCTTGAGGTATCCATCGTAATTGCAGGTGACGGTCCCTGCTCCGACATTGGTTTGTGCACCGACGGAGGCGTCACCCAGATAGGTCAGGTGATTGGCTTTTGCGCCAGGGCCAAGATCGACATTTTTCAGTTCCACGAAATTACCGACGTGGGTATCGGCAGCGCAGATTGTTCCGGGTCTTAGTCGTGCATAGGGGCCGATCATGGCGCCCTCGCCCACGGTGCAGCCTTCCAGATGAGAGAATGCACGGATCAGGGCACCGCTGCGAACCGTGACGCCTGGTCCAAAAAAGACATTTGGTTCAACGACGACATCCGGCTCCAGGCAGGTGTCAGTGCTGAGGAATGTGGTTTCTGGGGAGACAAGTGTGACGCCGCCTTCCATCGCAGACATGCGCAGACGCTGCTGAAGTGTGGCTTCTGCCTGGGCAAGCTCTACACGTGAATTGACGCCAGCCAGCTCAGTCTCGGGCGCTTCGACGCACTGGACGCGCCCTTCCGAAGCGGCCATTGCGACAACATCGGTCAGATAATACTCACCCTGCGCATTGTCGTTGCCAACAGCGGCCAGCCACCGCCGGAAATCTGCGGCACCTGCGCACATGACGCCTGCATTGCAGAGTGTGATTTCACGTTCCTGCTCGTTTGCGTCTTTGTATTCTACAATTCGGCTGACGCGGCCCTGTTCTTCAACAATGCGTCCATAACGACCTGGATTGCTCGGGCGCATCCCAAGAAGTGCTAGGCTCGCCCCGCCCTGTCGGGCTTCCGTGAGACGACGCATTGTATCGGCTGTGATGAGCGGGTTGTCTGCATAGAGAACTGCGATGTCGCCGTCTCCGAACAGGTCTTTTGCAGTGTTGGTCGCGTGTGCGGTGCCCAGACGTTCGGTCTGAACGACTGTCCGGTATGGCTGAACGGCTTTTTCCAGTTCAGGCATATCGGGTCCAACGACGACAACGACGTCGTCAAAAATTTCTCGGGCAGTATCGATGAGGTGTGTGATCATCGGGCGGTTTCCAAGGCGATGCAAAGCCTTGGGAAGACGTGATTTCATCCGCGTGCCGAGGCCCGCTGCAAGGATGATGGCTGTGGTGTGGCGTGCGGTATTGGTCATGTTCCGTTCCGGGTATCCAAACCACGCCAATCCGTCAAACGATGGTTGAGTTAGGCTCCATCACTTCCGATTGCCATTTATTGCGAAAGGACGGCTGTGGATTTTGACGGTGGAAGTGGCTGTTGCATGACAACAGTGACGTGCCCAAGCTTGGGATGATTGAATTCGATCCGCACTGGGACAAGTCCAACACCATCGATCTCTTTGAACCAGGCTGACCCTGGCTGTGGCGCGGCCATTTTCGAGCGATTTGGAGAGTCTTTTACAAAGCCTGCAATCTGTTGCCCGACAAAGTCGCAGCGAAGCGCCGGGCCGGAATAGGCCTGCTTATGACTTTGAGGAATGTCAGATGTAATGGGACCATGCACCGTCATTTTTGTCAGACGAAGCCCATCAAAAATAACGCCAGATCCCTCACAGCTTTTCGTCTGGGTCAGGGTTTCAAGAAGTCGTGCCATTCCACTGAGCGTATCAATGGTATGGGGGAGATCGCTGTCCGGAATGGGATCGCGGTCTGTCTCAGCAGGCTCCAGAATGTCTACATGCGGTGTGTTGCCATTGTAGGTCAGCAAAACACGCCGATGTTGGCCCCGGGATAACCCTCCACTGTCATAACGGATGGGTTTGACATTCCCGCCCGGAACGAAGTCGCCCTCGACGCGGGAATGAATATCCATCGTCACGAACCAGCTGATCAGGCCTGCCGGTCTGATATGCGTCGTTCCGCCGTAGCCCCAAGGTTCGATCTGATATGAGGCATCTGCGTCAAGCACATGAAGTCCGCGCATATAAATGGCGAACGTTGTGTTGACCTGTCCGGCCGCATGAGCTGTAGGCGCGAGGCCAGCCAACAACATTCCTGCTGCGGCCAGCGCGCGAAGGCCCTTAAACGTCAAGGTTGGCAACCTTGAGGGCATTACCCACGATGAAGTCTCGGCGTGGCTCAACCACATCGCCCATCAGTGTGGAGAACACCTGGCCAGCCTCTTCCACATCGCCAACCTTGACCTGCAGCAAAGTACGGGTCGAAGGATCAAGTGTTGTGTGCCAGAGCTGCTCATCATTCATTTCGCCAAGGCCCTTGAACCGGTTGATTGTCAGGCCACGACGACCCTGAGCAAAAATCCGGTCCATGACGTTGGACGGGCCAAACAGCGGATACTCCTGCGTGTCCAGACGAAGTATGGCTGGCGTCATGAAGTCACGGGCCAGACGCTCGCCTTCCGAAGCAAGCCAGCGTGCTTCAGCAGATTTTAAAATACTCTGCTCCAGACGGTAGATCTCGCTGACGCCACGAACTGAGCGGGCACATTCAATACCCGTGCTGGACAGTGAAACTTTCCAACCACGTTCATTGGCAGGCGACGCTTCTTCCAGGTGGCGCTGGAACTCTGGAATACGATCGCTGATCGCTGCTGGATCAATATCAAGCACGCGGGATACAGCCGCCTGCTCCAAAATCCAAACAGGAATTTTGGTTGCGATATTCTTCAGGTTCTGTGCCGCTGCAATCAGGAAGCGGACTTCTTCACGAAGTTCTTCTCCTGTGAGCTCAAGGCCGTCACCGAAGCGTAGCGAAGCATTTGCCAGGGCCTTGTCGAGCAGATACTGCTCCAACGCAGCATCATCCTTCAGATAACGCTCTTCCTGGCCACGCTTGGCTCGATAGAGTGGCGGCTGGGCGATATAAAGATATCCCTGTTCGATCAGTTCGGGCATCTGGCGGAAGAAGAACGTCAGAAGCAGCGTCCGAATGTGGGAACCGTCCACGTCAGCGTCTGTCATGATGACGATCTTGTGGTAGCGCAGCTTGGCAGCCGAAAAGCCACCCTGATCGACTTCACCACGACCAATGCCCGTACCGAGCGCCGTGATAAGTGTACCAATTTCGGCAGACCCAAGCATTCTGTCGAAACGGGCGCGCTCAACGTTCAGGATCTTGCCGCGCAGCGGTAGGATGGCCTGGAAGCGACGGTCACGTCCCTGCTTGGCTGTGCCACCTGCAGAGTCACCCTCAACGATGAAGATTTCTGCTTTGGACGCATCACGCTCCTGACAGTCAGCCAGCTTGCCAGGCAGCGAAGAAACGTCGAGCACACCCTTACGGCGCGTCAGTTCACGCGCACGACGGGCAGCCTCACGGGCGCTGGCTGCGTCAATGATCTTGGCGACAATCGCCTTGGCTTCCTTGGGGTGCGTCTCAAACCAATGCGAAATCGAGTCAGCTGCCGTTGCATGAACGACCGGCTGAACCTCGGACGATACCAGCTTGTCCTTCGTCTGGGACGAGAACTTCGGGTCCGGAACCTTGACGGACAGGATGGCGGTCATGCCTTCACGCATGTCCTCACCCGTCAGCGACCCTGCTTCACGCTTGGCAACGCTTTCCGCATACTTGCCAACAACACGCGTCAATGCCTGACGGAAGCCAGCCAGATGTGTGCCGCCGTCTCTCTGCGGAATGTTGTTGGTGAAGCACAGCATTGTCTCGTGATAACTGTCGTTCCACGTCAGAGCGAACTCGACGCGGATACCGCTTTCAGTATGGTCAATGAGGCCCGTGATTGGCGGGTTAACAATGGACGTCTTGGAAGCATCAAGCCATTCCGCGAAAGCACTCAGGCCGCCTTCGTAGAAGAACCGAAGTTCCTTGCTTTCAGCGTGACGCTCATCGCGCAAAATAATTTCCAGCCCGGAATTCAGGAATGCCAGTTCGCGAACACGACGTTCCAGAATGGAAAGCTCGAAATCGACCTTCGTGAAGGTCTGCTTGCTTGGCTTGAAGGTCACTAATGTGCCGCGTGGCTCGTCTGACGGTCCTACAACCGTCAGGGCTTCATCGCGTTCACCGTGCTGGAAGCGGATTTTGTGCTCCAGGCCATTCCGCCAGATGCGAACTTCCATCCATTCGGACAGAGCATTCACCACAGCTGCGCCCACGCCATGCAGACCGCCGGAAACCTTATAGGAATTCTGGTTGAACTTGCCGCCAGCATGCAGCTTGGTCAGCACGACTTCAGCGGCGCTGATGCCCTCTTCCTCGTGCATGTCTGTTGGGATGCCGCGGCCGTCATCACGAACGGAAACGGAGCCGTCTCCGTTGAGTGTCAGGATGCAACGGGTGGCGTGTCCGGCCTGGGCTTCGTCAACGGCATTATCGATGATTTCGAACACCATGTGGTGCAGGCCGGAGCCATCATCCGTGTCACCGATATACATGCCGGGGCGTTTGCGGACAGCGTCCAGTCCCTTCAGTACCGAGATCGAGGAGGCGCCGTAATCGTCACCGTCTGCGCCTGGAATCTCCGGCTGGTTCTGGGTCTCTGACATGCGCGAGGCGGTCTCCGTGGAACTCTGAAAAACTGTTGTATGACTATAGCGTGTCACAGGCCGTGAGGCCAGAGCACACACATCATGCGGGCTGGATATGGCCATCCTGCACGCTGAAAAAGCCTGCTTTTTCAATCAGGCTGGAAAACGGATCAGGATCTGTTCCGGTGAGGAGAACCGGCGTTTTCAGCTTGCTAAGACTGGACAGAAGCGCGTCCCGTCTGGGCTCATCCAGATGAAGAAGCGGTTCATCCAGCAAAATGGCAGGTGCGTCGCCCCTGCTCTGTTCGATCAGTGCAGCATGGCACAGAACGACCCCCAAAAGCATGGCTTTTTGCTGCCCGCTGCTTGAGAGTTCTGCAGACCGTCCTGTGGTCTGATCAAAAAGAAGAAAATCCGCCTTATGAGCACCCAAAGATGTACTGCCTTTAAGGCGGTCTTCCCGCCGACTGTCCCTTAACTTCGCCCGCAACCAGTCTTCCACCTGCAAAGCAGGGCTGATCATCAGTTGCTGCGTAATGGCGCAGTCAAGATGCAGGCGGCTTTTTGGAAAATCGGAACTGTCGAAGGGGTGAGTGTTCATGCTTTCCACAAGCGCCAGCCGAGCGGCTGATGCGGCGACCGCATGCCGGGCAATGGAATCTTCCAGCGACGTGAGCCAGAGCCCCTCGTCCGGTCTTTCTGACAGCAAGCGGTTACGACTGGAAACTGATCGCTCGTGAGCGGTCATTTGCCGGGCATGATCCGGAGAAAGTGCCATGACCAGGCGGTCAAGGAAGCGCCGCCTGCCGCCCGCGCCTTCAAGAAAAATCCGATCCATCTGTGGCGTTAGCCAGACGCAGGAAAAGATTTGAGCAATTTCTGCCTGAGACCGAACGGAAGAGCCATCAAGCCGAAATGAACGCCGGCCGTTCTCGGAGAGGTTTGCTCCAGTCCCAAGAATAGTCTGGTCGATCCCATGAGAGAGCGTTGCTGCAACGCCCCAGTGATCGGCATTTGTGCGGCACAGCGCTTGAAGAGGTGCGCCTCGCAGGCCTCGTCCAGGAGCCAGAAGCGAAACGGCTTCCAGAAGATTGGTCTTTCCAGAGCCATTCTGGCCGGTCAGAACGGAGATATTTGTCTCAGGCTTCCAGACGGAGTGCCGGTAATTCCGGAAATCCGTCAGGGCAAGGCGCGTTAGTCTCAATGCGGACCGATCAGACCCGCATCGGCATCAGAACATACAATGCAGAAGGTGATGCTGTGTCACGAACCAGCGTTGGAGCTGAGCTATCTGCGAAAGCAAACTCGACTTCAACATCGATCTGATCCGTAATGTCCGTCAGGTACCGCGCCTGAAAGCCAATTTCGATCGGAGGCGCGTCATACGTGACCGTGCTGTCGTCCAACTCTTCCTGTGCCACGCCCTGATCGGGGCTGATGGCCGACAATGTCAGCATGTTGTGCGTGACAGAGAGCTTGACTGGGCGGGAGCGCTCCTGGCTGATGGCAGCAACGCGACCTACTGCGGCTGCGAAATCCTTCTTCGTGATGCGCAGGATGCGGTCATTGCCCTTGGGGATCACGCGCTCATATTCCGGGAACGTGCCGTCAATCAGCTTGGACGTCAGCAGGACAGGGCCAGCTTGGAACTGAATGCGTGTATCTGAAAGGGAAACCTCCAGATCCGCAGCGCCCTCGTCCAGCAGCTTGCGAAGTTCAGCAACGGTCTTGCGCGGGATGATAACGCCCGGCATGCCACGTGCGCCTTCCGGAAGTTCGGTCTCGACGCGCGCAAGGCGATGTCCATCCGTTGCGACGGCGCGGAGCATCGGGATGGCGCCGCTTTCCGTAACGTGCAGATAGATGCCGTTCAGGTAATAACGCGTTTCTTCGTTGGAAATAGCAAATTTCGTCCGGTCGATCAGGCCGCGTAGCGTTCCCGCAGGAATACGGAAGCGGTGCGGGAGATCGCCAGCAACCATGGCCGGGAAATCATCAACTGGAAGAACGTTGAGGCTCGTCGCATAACGGCCTGCACGCAGTGCGAGAGGCGCGTCGCTCTCCGGATGATCGAACTCGATTTCCACGCCGTCTGGCAGCTTGCGTACAATTTCGAAAAGCACGGCTGCGGGGACTGTGGTGGAACCTAGACGCTCACCTGCTGCCGGAACGTCTTCGACGACCGCAATTTCCATATCCGTGGCCGTGAGGCGAAGCACATCGCCTTCATAAGACAAAAGAACATTCGCCAGAATGGGAATGGTGTTCCGCTTTTCTGCAACGCCATGAATATGCGCCAGGGCCCGTTGCAGCAGGGTGCGGTCAACCTTGAATTTCATCGTTTTTTTCCCTGGGTCGGCAATCTTTAAGTTTTGCCGTTTCTTAGCAGACAGCCGCCTCCGGTGAAAGGCACCGAAGGCGACTTGTCGTCTTCCTTAGCCTTCAAGCATCCGGCGCAGAAGTTCGACGTCTTCTGCAAAGGACGGATCCTGCTCCATCAGTTCACCAACGCGATTGACCGCATGCATGACGGTTGTGTGATCACGATTGCCAAACTTGCGTCCGATCTCGGGAAGAGAGCGGCTTGTCAGCTGCTTTGCGAGGAACATTGCCACCTGCCGTGGGCGAGCAACAGCACGTGCACGGCGCGCAGAAGACATGTCCGTCAGGCGGATATTCCAGTGCTCGGCAACCTTGCGCTGGATTTCCTCGATTGTGACGCGACGGTCATGCGCTTTCAGCATGTCCTTGAGGACATCCTGCGTCGTATCCAGTGTGACAGGGCGCCCGACCAGATCGGCGTGTGCGACAAGGCGATTCAGTGCGCCTTCAAGCTCACGAACGTTCGATGTGATCTTGTGGGCGAGATACTCAAGCACTTTTGAGGGAACATGCGTGCCTGAGGCTTTCGCCTTGGCTTCCAGAATGGAAATACGCAATTCAAAGGTGGTGGCATGAATATCTGCGACCATGCCGCAGCCGAGCCGCGTTCTCAGGCGGTCTTCAAGCCCCGACAGATCGGATGGGCTTTTATCTGCGCTGACGATGATCTGACGTCCGGCATCAACAAGGGCGTTGAACGTGTGGAAGAACTCTTCCTGCGTATTATCCTTGCCGATCAAGAACTGAAGATCGTCGATCATCAGGACGTCCACGGAACGAAGCTGTTCCTTGAACTCCATGGTGGACTGCGAGCGGATCGCCGCGATGAAGCGGTACATGAACTTCTCAGCTGACATATAGGCAACCGAGACATTGCCCGTCTTCGTCAGTTCAGACCCAATGGCATGCATAAGATGCGTTTTGCCGAGGCCGACGCCACCATACAGGAAGAGCGGATTAAAACCGGGGCTGGATGGTTTTTCGGCCACACGACGTGCACAGGCATAGGCAAACTCATTTGGCTTGCCGACGATGAACGTATCGAAAGAAAAGCGTGGGTCCAGCGGAACAGCAAGGTCGCTGCGAACCTCATGACTGGTCGCAACCTGCGCTGTCACTTCCTCGATGACGCTGTCACCGTCCGTCTCAACTGATGGAAGGACCTCGGGAAGGCCGCGTTTGACCTGCAGTTCAATGCCCTGCACGTCCTGTCGTTCGGTGCGCCACAGGGTCTGGAGACGCTCTTCGTATTGGCTGCGAACCCAGTCTCTCAGAAAGCGCGTCGGCAGATAAAGGATGAGTTCACCATCCTCCAGTGGGCCAAGAACGATCTGACGAAGCCAGGTGCGGTATTCGACTTCACCGACCTCGCCCTTCAGTTTCTCGCGAACCCTGTGCCAGGAAGTTTCCAGCGGGCTCGACGAGCCGGGGGCGGAGGCGCTGGCGTCCAGATACTGAGCGTTTTCCACCTATGGTACCCCCTTTCATTTCGGCCCCGGGACTTGCGGGGCGTCTGTCTTGATTCCCTGCGCGCAGGGTGAATACGTCCTCAACGGGAAGTGACCACACAAGCTGCATGGCGCTTCAGAAAAAGCTGACGCTTCCCGGAGAAAACAGAGCCTCTGGCACTGACTTGATCTGACAGGATAGGCTTCTGGTCAGACCGAAGCAAGCTGGAACACGAAAGGTTCAGAAGTGCTGCAGAGGGGTGTTGCCATATAGTCAAAAAAGAACGCGCTCCCGTGAGAGAGCGCGTTCTTCAGTTCAAACCCTGCAAAGGGTCTCAGGCCGTGGCGAGAGACTTGATGCGGGCAGAAAGACGAGACAGCTTGCGGCTGATCGTGTTCTTTGCAACGACACCCTTACCGGCAGCGCGCTGCATTTCAGGCTGTGCAACCTTGTATGCTTCGGCAGCAGCCGTCTTGTCGCCGGACTGGATGGCCTGTTCGACCTTCTTGATGAAGGTACGCATACGGGACATGCGGGCGACGTTGCGCTCGCGGCGACGTTCGTTTTGACGGATGCGCTTACGGGCAGAAGCTGTATTTGCCATGGATCTTTCGGTTCAGTTAGCGGTCTTGTCGCGGAAAATGATTGGCGCCCTCTACCCGTCATGAGCGGCGGCGTCAAGCGTTTTACACATTTTATACACACTGCCGGCAATGGGGCGGAGGCCACTATTTCTGGCAGTTTGCACAGAAAAATGTGGAGCGCCCCGCCTGGGTGATGCGTGAAATGATGGAGCCTGCCCCACAGTGGCGGCATGCCTCGCCTTCCCGCCCATAAACAAGGTGGAGATCCTGAAATCCCCCTTTCGTACCGTCAGCCTGAACGTAGTCTCTTAAAGAGGAGCCTCCTGACGCGATGGCCTCTTCCAGAACAGTTCGAATGGCATTCGCAAGGCTGTCGGCTTCTGCCTCTGTCAGCGTTGTGGCAGCGCGTGCGGGATGGATATGGCTTCGGAACAGTGCCTCACACACATAAATATTGCCGAGGCCCACAATCAGCTTCTGGTCCAGAAGCGCTGTTTTGATCGGCGTGCGGCGACCCTGCATGACCGTATGAAGATACGTGCCAGTCATATTCGCGGATAAAGGCTCGATTCCCAAGCTGCTCAGAAGGCGATGTGCGTTTTCCTGATGTGTGGGAACCACATCCACCATGCCGAACCTGCGTGGGTCAACAAGGCCAGCGCGTGCTCCGTTTTCCGTTTGCAGGACAAGGTGCTCATGTTTTGGCGGAGTCGTATTCATGCCAGACTGCCCAAGGAGCAGTCTGCCGGACATTCCCAGATGCAGCATCATGCTCCATCCGTTCTCGACGCGCATCAGGATATACTTTGCGCGACGATGAAAGGAGAGCACGGTCTGCCCTTCAAGCCTTTCCCGGAGATCCAAGGGAAATGGCCACCTCAGGTCCGGGCGGTTGACAGTAACGTGACGGATCCTCTGCCCCTGAAAGGCATCCTGGAACCCACGCATGACGGTTTCGACTTCTGGAAGCTCTGGCATGACTGGTCACAAAGATATATCGATTGCCCCATGACCGATAGCGCTGAACATAACGTCCCGCCCTTCCCGTCTTCCGAGCAGACCGGAGACACCACGGATTTTGGTTACCGCAATGTCCCGCGGAACCAGAAGAAGACCATGGTCAGGGAGGTGTTCGAGAGCGTCGCTGGCAAATATGACATCATGAATGATGTCATGTCGCTGGGGATCCATCGCGTCTGGAAGCGGATTTTCGTGGGCATGCTCGGTGCCCGTCCGAACATGAAGCTGCTGGATCTGGCTGGTGGTACAGGTGACATTACATTCGGCTGGCTGCGTGCGGGCGGTGGCCCGGCCATTCTCTCTGACATCAACTCGGCGATGTTGTCCGTAGGGCGTGATCGCGCAATCAAGGCTGGTCTGATTGGCCAGATTGAAGTGTGCGTCGTCGACGCCGAAGCGATTCCCCTGCCCGATTGTTCTGTTGATCGCGTGACCATTGCTTTTGGTCTGCGGAACTGCACGGACAAGGATGCAGTGCTTCGTGAAGCGCGTCGTGTTCTGAAGCCAGGTGGACGCTTCTTCTGTCTTGAATTCTCTCGTGTCGAAATTGCGGCTCTCTCGCCTGTCTATGATACGTGGTCTTTCAAGGTTCTCCCGAAGATGGGGCAGTTGATCGCCAAGGACGCTGAGAGCTACCAGTATCTTGCTGAGAGCATCCGTATGTTCCCGGACCAGGAAACACTTGCTCAGATGATGCGGAATGCAGGATTGGAGCGTGTTCAGTATCGCAACCTGTCTGGCGGTATTGCTGCCATCCACTCCGGTTGGCGTCTGTAATTGATGCGCCGCGTTCTGCTGATTGTTGGCGGAGGCATTGCTGCTTATCGGGCGCTGGAGCTGGTGCGTCTGTTGAAGGCAGACAATGTCTCCGTGACGCCGGTTATGACGGATGCGGCAAAAGCGTTCATTACACCTCTTAGCCTTGAAGCTCTGTCGGGGGAGCAGGTGCATGATGCGCTCTTTGCTCCCACGCAGGAGAGCGAGATTGGCCATATCGCTCTGGCGCGCAGCGCAGATCTTGTTGTGGTCTGTCCGGCTACAGCCAATCTCTTGGCCCGTATGGCGCATGGCATGGCCGATGATCTGGCCACAACGCTCCTTTTAGCCACCACGACGCCTATACTGCTGGCTCCTGCCATGAATGTGCGCATGTGGGAGCATCCCGCGACACAGGCCAACCTCGCCCTTCTCAAAAAGCGTGGTGTGCGGGTTGTAGGTCCCGATGAAGGCAGTATGGCGTGTGGGGAGTTTGGTCCGGGCCGTCTGAGCCAACCTGACGTCATTCGGGACGCAATTCTGGAGGCGCTGGCGTCCGATCATTCCTTGGACGGCAGGCATGCGCTTGTTACTGCGGGGCCAACAGTTGAACCTCTGGATCCTGTTCGGTTTCTCTCCAATCACTCTTCTGGCAAGCAGGGCTATGCGATTGCCGCCGCTCTTGCTGCGCGAGGCGCAAAAGTAACACTTGTCAGTGGTCCGGTTACTCTACCTGTCCCGGCAGGTGTCGTCTGTGTAAAGGTTCAGACAGCACGTGAGATGTTAGGGGCATGTGAAGCCGCGCTTCCTGCCGAAATTGCCGTTTGCACCGCCGCGGTCAGTGACTGGCGCGCAAAGGCAGCGGCTCAGGGCAAAATCAAGAAGACCAGTGAGGGACCGCCAGTTCTAGAACTGGTTGAAAACCCGGATATCCTTGCAACTCTCTGTCGACTGGCAAATAGGCCGAAACTGATCGTCGGCTTCGCCGCTGAGACTGATGACGTGCTCGAAAATGCTGTTGCCAAGCGTCAGCGCAAGGGGTGTGACTGGCTGGTGGCCAACGATGTGCGTCGCGGTGTCTTTGGAGCAGACAGAAATTTGGTCAGCCTGATCACTGAGACGGGCATCGAAACCTGGCCTGAAATGGACAAGTCTCAGGTTGCCGGGAAACTGGTACAGCGGATTTCTGACGTCCTCGTCTCTTCAATCCCCTGAAAATCCAAGATAAGAAAGGCCCCATGATGACCGATCTTATTGATGTACGGATTACACGCCTTCCTCATTCCGAGGGGCTGCCTCTGCCAGCTTACGCCACCTCTGGTGCTGCTGGTTTCGACTTTGTTGCTGCGATTGCAGAACCGATTGTCATCGCACCGGGTGGTCGTGCACTTGTTCCCACAGGGTTATGCATTGCCCTGCCCTCTGCCTACGAACTTCAAATCCGCCCTCGGTCTGGCCTGGCCCTGAAGCACGGCATTACACTCCCGAATTCTCCTGGCACGATTGATGAAGATTATCGCGGGGAAATTGGCATTATTGTCATGAATGCCGGGAGTGAGCCCTTCACGGTAGAGCGTGGCACCCGCATTGCTCAGGGGGTTTTGGCACCGGTTTCCCATTTGAAGTGGCAGGAAGTTTCTTCTCTCGATGAAACGGATCGCGGTGCACGCGGTTTTGGCAGCACAGGCCACTGAGACATTTCGGGATATGCAGAAAACACTTGAGCCTCCGGAAGAACCTTCCTTACTCTCGGTCATCATGAAACCGGGAGGACAACAGTCATCATGACGGGCAGCCCGCTGGCCATGCCCATTCGCGTCATGCATCGCTGGCGACAGCGTATGAGTGGCGTAGAGTTATCCATTCTGTTTGCCATGACGGGTCTGTGTCTTTTCCTGCTGAAGAGCGCGGTCTGGGTGCCAGGCACCTTGCCCTTGCCACTCAAGCCGGCATTCCCGATCTGGCAGGAAGTCGTCTGGACTGTTTTCCACGCGGTTCTGGCTCTGACGACAGTTGTTGTTGTGTCGCTCGTGTTGGCAGGTACGGCGCGACAGTTTCCACGGTTTCGCAGTATTCTGGTGCCTGCACTCTCTGTTGCACGCGCTGTTCCGGGGCTTGGCCTGACGGGGCTTTTACTTCTATTGTTTCCTCCCCTTGTCGTGATTGTAGCGGCAACGGCCTTCAATATGATCTGGCGTGTTCTGACGGCTCTTCTTGACGCCCAGGACACGCTTCCAGCCGAGCTTGAAGAAGTCGCCACAGGCCTGCGTATGACGGGCTGGCAGCACTTCTGGCGGTTGCAGGTTCCGGTTGCCATTCCACTGGTGACGTTCCGTGCTGTGCAGGCCATTCCGGGGTTATGGTTTCGCCTGCTGTGTGTGGAGGGTCTTATGACCCTACTGATGCGGCGTGACGTCGGAGGGTGCGGGGCGCAGGCGCTGGTCGCGCTTGAAACCCATCATCTGAGCTGGTTTCTGGAAGCTGGAGTCTGCGCGGTTCTTCTGATCGTGATCATGGACCAGTGTCTGATCAGGCCTATGACCGGATGGGCGCAGCGGTACAGGCTGGATGGTCCTCAGCCACAGAAAAAACGTACGCACTCCTGGATGCTTCAGTTCTGGAGAGAAACAGGTCTTTTGAACGGTGTTAGCGTGAGTTTGCACACGCTCATTAGCGGGATCGGTAACTGCCGGATCGGTCGGACGATGCGCTACGTTCAACCCTCCTCCCCGAAATCCCTGCCGGTGCCTGGCTGGCTTGTTCCTGCGGCCTCCCTGCTCTTTCTGGGTGTCGCCGTTGCGCAGAGCCATCTGGCGGCGCGTCTGCCCTATGATGTGCTTGAGAGTGTTCTGACGCTTCTGCATGTTTGCGGGGCTCTTATCCTCTGCATCATGCTCTGGTTACCGCTGGCTCTGTTTTTCTTTGATGCTGGGGCTGGTATTTTTCGGGTCAGTAGGATGATTATTCTGGCAGGGTCGCTTTTCCCGGCCGTTCTTCTTTATCCTGCCTTCCGTGGGCTGGATGTCGTTCCCACCGCTGTTCTTCTGTTCCTCGGTGCCCATTGGCTCACGGGTGGGACGGTACTTGACGCCATTCAGGCTATTCCGGCGCCATTCAGGCAGGTTGCGCGAGGACTGCGGCTTAAAGGCGTTCTGCTGTGGAAGCGCCTGATCTTACCAGCCATTGCACCTGATCTGTGTGGTGGCCTGCTTTTGGCCGCTGTTCCGATCTGGGATGCCGTGATGGTGGCTGAGGCGTTTGTGCCTTCTGATAGCGGACTGGGTGCGACGCTGCTGGCCGATATGCTTCAGGGGCAAATCGGCGCACAGATCGTTATTCTTATGCTTCTTACGCTTCTTTCCATGCTGCTTGATCGTCTTGTTCTTCAGCCCCTCGCGGTTTACGCCGCACAGAAATATGCAATCCGATGATCTATTCCCTGCTTAGCCTTCAGGACTGCCGACAGATTTACCAGAAGGACAGCAATGCTGATCTTGTGGTGCTTGATCAGGTCAGTTTCGATGTGCGTCCTGGTGAAATCCTTGGGCTTCTTGGCCGGTCTGGTTCCGGAAAGTCTTCCCTCCTGCGGATTATGTCCGGACAAACGCCTCCTGTAGAGGGAAAGGTCTATTGGGAAGGCAAGCCGGTAGCTGGCCCACTGGAAAAGGTGGCGACAGTTTTTCAGTCGGGCGCGATGTTTCCATGGCTGACCCTTCGACAGAATGTGTTGCTGGGGCTGGAAGCGCAGCGTCTGTCACGGTCTGAGCGGGAGGTGCGTGCCAGTGCCGCAATTGAGGTCATGGGGCTTGAGGGATACGAAAACGCCTATCCCAAGGAGTTGTCTGAAGCTCTCAGCCAACGTGCCTCGTTTGCACGGGCACTGGCGCTTCAACCTTCTCTTCTTATGCTGGATGAGCCCTTTTCTGCCCTCGATGTTCTGAGTGCGGAAAATCTAAGAACGGACCTGATTGAACTCTGGGCCGAGAAACGCCTCTCGTCGCTCAATGCGATGATACTCGCGACGCATGGCATTGAAGAAGCCGTGCTGATGTGTGACCGGATCCTGATTTTCTCGTCCAGCCCAGGGCGGGTGACGCACGAAATTTCCGTTCCATTCCCTCATCCGCGGAATCGAGAAGGCGCTGATTTTCGGAGCTTCGTGGATCAGATCTACACCCTTATGACGCGACGCGCGCCGATCGTTTCGGAAGTCGATACTACGGTTGGTGTGTCAGCTGCCGCGTTGCCGCCTCTGTCCATTGTATTGCCAGACCTTCAGATTGAAGTGCTGGTTGGCCTTATGGAAGTTCTGAGCGGAGAGCCGCTTTCAGGACGTGCTGATCTTCCGGAACTTGGTCAGCGTTTGCAGATGACGCTCGATGATCTTCTGCCACTGGGAGAGTCCCTGCAACTGCTTGATCTTGCAGAACTGGAAGACGGAGACATTCTTCTCACGGATGATGGGCGATCATTCGTCGAGGGAGACGCCGATGCCCGCAGGGATATTATGCGCACGGCGCTCCTGCATTATCTGCCGCTCCTTCGCGTTATTCGAAGCACGTTGGATGAGCGGCCGAACCACGTGGTGGATGCCAATCGCTTTCGCAAAGCTCTCGAAGAGAACATGTCTCCCGATTATGCCCAGCAGACACTGACAACAGCTATCGGCTGGGCACGGTATGCTGAACTGTTCGACTATGATGAAGAGTCAGACCGCTTCCATCTGGAAACGGAAGAATAGGATCTGCTTCTGCCCTTCAGCAGAAGCAGAAAACCCTTTAGGCCGGTGTCTTGAGACGGTCCCGGTATAGCTTGCGCGCCTTGGCAACCTTGGGCGCGACAACAGCCGCACAATAGGCTGTTTCCGGATTGCGGGCGAAATAGTCGAGGTGCTTTTCTTCGGCGCGCCAGAAATGCGCCGGACCTTCAATAGACGTGACAATCGGTGCGGGCCAGATTTGCTCTGCAGTGATCTCGGCCTTTACCTCCTGTGCAACACGCTGTTGGTCCGCGTCTCCGAAAATAACAGAACGATACTGCGTCCCGACGTCATTGCCCTGCCGATTGAGCTGCGTGGGGTCATGGGTCGTGAAAAAGACCCGCAGGACATCGGCCAGAGAAATTTCCGCTGGATCAAACACGACCTTCACGACTTCTGCGTGTCCGGTATTCCCGGTACAAACAGCTTCGTAGGACGGATTATCGACATGACCGCCTGCGTATCCCGGGTCTGCCGAGATGATGCCGCGCAGGCCGGTATAGACGGCTTCCACGCACCAGAAACAGCCTGCACCAAGAAGAATGGAAGAGTGTGCACTCATAAACTGAGTCTCCTGAGACGATAGCCTCCCCATATGGGGAGGCCTCTTCCTTATTTCACCACTGGTAACCAGATTGCGCTTGCAGCATTGCCACCGCGATGAATGGTCTGGGTTGCAGAGTGATAGTCCGATGCCTTCGCGTCGAAGATATTCTGAACGAAGCTTTGCGGATTGCGGTCATAAAGCGGGAACCAGCTGGACTGGATCTGGATTTGAATCCGATGGCCCTTCTGGAAAACATGGTTCACCGCCGGCAGCGTGAACTTGTATTCCTGAATCTGTCCTGCGGGTATGGCCGATGGGTGCGCGAAGTCATTGCGATAGCGCCCACGGAAGATGTCCATCGAAACTGGAAGCTCATACCCGCCCATTTCCGGACGATCCGGCGTAACGCCAGGCTGTACGTCGATAATTTTTACAACCCAGTCGGCGTCCGTGCCGGTCGTGGAAGCAAAAATATCGGCGGTCGGGACGCCTGACACGCGGACGGGCGCGTCCAGAACGGGAGTTTCGTAAGTCAGAACGTCCGGGCGGCTCTCGGCAAAGCGCTGGTCCGTAACAAGCCATGCTTTCCAGCGTGAATCCCCTGCGTTGTAGGGGCGCGGCATGAAAGGAACAGGATGGGCGGGATCAGAGATATAAGCATCCGTTCCCGGCAGCGTCCGCTTGAATGACAGGCCGTGGTCAGGCTGAAGATACAGACGCTCCCCACGCATCATGCAGGTCGTGTCACACTCTGCGAGCCAGTTGCGGAAATGATCCCAGTGGTTTTCGCCCGTGTTGTAGATAATCGCTTCATCAAGATGCGGGTCCGCGCCATCCTTCAGATAATGATCGAAGAATGGCCGCATGACGTTGGAGCGGTACCAAAGCGCCGTGTCACCTTCAAAGTGCAGTGGACCCAGCGTCGATCCGTCATAATTAACGCCACTATGGCGCCATGGTCCCATGACGAGAACATTCGGGACCTGTGTGTGGTGAGCCTTGAGGTTCATCCAGGAATGGATCGCCCCCCACATGTCTTCCTGATCCCACAGGCCCTGTTCCCAGATTGTCGGGACCTTTAGAGGCTTACGGACAAGGATCCGGTCAAGCGCCTGTTCCTGCCAAAATGCATCGTAGGATGGGTGTGCTTTCAGGCGGTTCCACCACGGATACTGGTTCAGCCCTGCTTTGGTCGCAAATGCCCCTGTTGAGCCAGCCTGCAGGAAATTGGTGTAATCGTCAGCATCTGCACGAGGAATTGTCGGCCCCTCGCCGGCTTCGCTCATCTGCATGGTGAAATAGTCAAGACCAGGCTGACGGAACGCGCCGTAGTGGAACCAGTCGTCACCCATCCAGCCATCTACCATCGGGCTTTCCGGAGCGGCTACTTTGAGGGCTGGATGCGGGTCCAGCAATGCCATCACAACGGTCCAACCTTCATACGAAGAGCCAGTCATGCCAACGCGGCCGTTGCTTTCTGGAAGGTTTTTCACAAGCCAGTCGATCGTGTCCCACGCATCGGTGGTATCGTCTGTCTTGGTTGGATTGAGGGGGCCGATCGGCGGGCGGGTCATGATGTAGTCGCCCTGAGACCCGTACTTTCCACGAATATCCTGGAAAACGCGGATATATCCTTCCTCGACGAAGACCCCATCGCCCTGAGGGCAAATTTCACGCATGGTTGGCGCGTTGGGAATTCGGTTCAGGCGCTCACTGGCATGATAGGGTGTGCGCGTGAGCAGGATTGGTGCGTTTTTTGCTCCCTTGGGAATGACAATCACGGTATGGAGCTTCACTCCGTCCCGCATGGGAATCATGATGTCACGCTTGATGTAGTCCTGCTGATCAGTTGGCAGGGCGGCATGAGCTGGAATGTCGTTTCCGGTCTGGATCATGTCTGGCGTTACGGCGGGTCCAGCAGATGCCGGGGCAGCCAGTGCGGCAGGGATACAGGCAATGGAAAGAGCCGTTCCAAGGCTGAGAAGATAACGTTTCACAAAAGGCTCCTGATCTTTGGATGGATTTTGGCCTTGTGTGTTCCCATCTAGCAAGAGCGGGAGAGAATGCTTTTCATATCTTTCCTGCGCTGGTCTTTTTTTGTTTGATTCGTTATGGAGCATGGCTCCTTCTGATATGAAAGTTCTATTCTGATGCCTGCCTATCGTTCCCGTACCACGACCCATGGCCGCAACATGGCTGGCGCGCGTGCGCTCTGGCGCGCAACGGGGATGAAGGACGGTGACTTCGGAAAGCCTATTATCGCGATCGCCAACTCTTTTACCCAGTTTGTTCCTGGGCATGTGCATCTGAAAGACATGGGCTCTCTCGTGGCTTCCGCCATTGAGGAAGCCGGTGGCGTCGCTAAAGAATTCAACACGATCGCTGTGGATGACGGCATCGCCATGGGACACGGCGGAATGCTGTATTCCCTGCCCTCACGAGAGCTGATTGCTGACTCCGTTGAGTATATGGTGAACGCGCACTGTGCGGATGCCATTGTCTGCATCAGCAACTGCGACAAGATCACGCCGGGTATGCTGATGGCCTCCCTGCGACTGAACATTCCTGTTGTGTTCGTGTCTGGTGGCCCCATGGAAGCGGGCAAGCTCAATGGCCCAGGTATTGAGCGCAAGCTGGACCTTGTAGATTCGATGGTTGCTGCGGCGAACCCGAACGTGACGGACAGTGAATCCGAACAGATCGAGCGCTCAGCTTGCCCGACCTGTGGCTCATGCTCTGGTATGTTTACGGCCAATTCCATGAATTGCCTTGTGGAAGCGCTAGGTCTTGCGCTGCCTGGTAACGGGTCTCTGCTGGCAACCCACGCTGACCGTCGCGATCTCTTCCTGAGGGCCGGTCGTTTGTCAGTTGAGCTCGCACGTCGCTGGTATGAGCAGGACGATGCTTCCGTGCTGCCGCGCAGCATCGCAACCCGGAGTGCGTTTGAAAATGCCATGGCGCTGGATATTGCCATGGGTGGATCAACGAACACCGTACTGCATTTGCTGGCTGCCGCCCGTGAAGGTGAAGTGGATTTCCACATGGCAGACATTGATCGTCTGTCCCGCAAGGTACCGCATCTTTGCAAAGTTGCGCCTGCCAAAGCAGACGTTCACATGGAAGACGTGCATCGTGCGGGTGGTGTTCCAGCCATCTTGGGCGAACTCGATCGTGCAGGCCTGTTGCAAACATCTCTTCCAACCGTTCATGCTTCCACATTGGCCGATGCCCTTCAGAAGTGGGACATCATGAACGGCGGCGATGAAGCGGTTAAAATGTTCAAGGCCGCTCCTGGTGGAGTGCGCACCGTGCATGCCTTCTCACAGTCCAGCCAGTACCATGAACTGGATACGGATCGTGAAAATGGCGTCCTGCGAAGCCGTGCTCATGCCTTCTCGCAGGATGGTGGGCTGGCCGTTCTGTACGGCAACCTCGCGGAAGACGGCGCGATTGTGAAAACGGCCAGCGTGGCCAAAGACATTCTGACCTTCACGGGTACGGCTCGCGTGTTTGAAAGTCAGGATGATGCTGTTGCCGCTGTTCTTGGAAACAAGATCGTTGCTGGCGATGTCGTTGTTATTCGCTACGAGGGGCCGCGCGGTGGTCCAGGGATGCAGGAAATGCTGTATCCGACCAGCTATCTGAAATCCAAAGGGCTGGCTGAAGTCTGCGCTCTGGTGACGGATGGCCGTTTCTCGGGTGGTAGCTCAGGCCTCTCCATTGGGCATGTCTCGCCGGAGGCTGCTGAAGGCGGTGTGATCGGCTTGGTAGAAGATGGTGATCGCATCGTGATCGACATTCCAAACCGGACGATGCGTCTTGATATTTCAGATGCGGAAATCTCGAGCCGCCGTGAAGCCATGAATGGCCGTGGCGAAAATGCCTGGAAGCCGAACCGTACGCGTGTCGTATCCCGCGCTCTGCAGGCATATGCGGCGATGACAACAAGCGCTGCCAACGGTGCTGTCCGTGATCTGTCTCAGATTATTGTGAAGACACGCGGCTGATCACGCGCTCTACGGCCTCTCTCAACTCGGGAGAGGCCAGCATTTTGGGCCCGTCATGCCCTGTGTTGGGCACGATATCGATGTCCCAGTTAAAAGGGACGTCAAGCCTGTAGGCTTCTTCTCTGGCTTGGGCATAGGCCCACTGCCCTCTCTCCAGGCGGTTGCGGCCTTGTCCCATGGCTTGGGCAATGCGGCCTGCCTCGAGAGTAGTCTCCACATCGTCCGAGCCAAGCAGGATGGTGAGATGTTCAGCCAAATAACGTTTAATGGATTGCTGCTGAGTATTCTCCGGCCAGCCATTGAACCCATAAGGGACTGGACTGTCGGTTTCTGGCTCCACGTATGTTGCCGGGTTCATGAGAATGATTTCGACCTCATTAGCCGGAGCATATGCTGCCACGCGGTCCAAAAACTGCGCGCCAGCTGAGTGACCAATCAGAATAATAGGAAGATCAGGCTGCTGGGTTTCCTCCCAGGCCCATTGTTCCATGGGTTTGATCAATGTCGCTGCTGGGATTTCGTTTTGCCGTACGGGAAAGCCGCCGCGCTGATATTGCCAGGTTGGAAACTGCTTGAGGGGAAACGACGGTGAAAAGATCACCCCGCAGACAGCGCGTGCAAGTGGAATGCTTTGATCGCGGTATGCCTCGTTATCACGGTCTTTTGCCGCCAATACGAACAGGATAGCCCGTAAACGACAACCGGAAGGTCGGAACGCGTCAATATCCAGCGACCGACCATACAGAATGGCTTTCTGGGAGCTGGGTCCGACAGGAAGTTCTGTGGCCCTGGCAATTGATGTTTGGGAAAGCATCATTGCCAGGGCAATCAGGAAAAGCTTGGGAGGCTTAGCCAAGCCGCGCAAGTGCAGCTTTGAGGCGTTCGAGATCATGCTCGAAGGTTTCAAGGCGCTGACGGTTTTCTTCAACCACTTCCGGCTTTGCACGTGCAACAAAATCAGCGTTGTCCAGTTTGCGACGGACCTTGATGATCTCACTGTCGTTCTTGCTGATCTCTTTTGCAAGACGTCCCCGTTCTGCATCGAGATCGATCAGGCCCTCCAGCGGGATAAAGATCGTCGCTTCATCAAGAACGATTTGAGCGGCGTTTTTGGGAATTTCGCCTTGGAAAACATCAACGTCCGAGACGCGTGCCATGCGGCCAATAGCTTCTGCCCATGTTTTTGCACGAGTAAGGTTTTCAGGCGAAACATCGCGGAAAATCAGCGGTGCTTTCTGTGCTGGGGGGATATTCATCTCAGAGCGAAGCGTACGAAGTTCGCTGATCAGACGTACGACCCAATCCAGTTCTGCACGGGCTTCTTCAGCGTTCTGTACCGGCATTTTTTCCGGCCAGCGAATTGCTGTGAAGTCACCGGAATAGCCCAGTTCTTTCCAAAGTGTAGCTGTTACAAATGGTGTCACAGGCTGCATGAGGCGCAGAATCAGTCCTAAAACATGGGCACTGACCGCGCGAAGTTCGATGGTTTCGTCATTTTCTGCCGCGAAAACGGGTTTGGAAAACTCTACGAACCAGTCGCAGAAACAACTCCACACGAAACGATAGCAGCAGTTAGCGTACTCATCGAACCGATAGTTCGAGAGTGCCTGCTGTGCATCCGCAATGGAGGTGTTTGCTTCAGAGAGGATCCAGCGCCCCAGACTGCTTTGGACGCTCGCTGGATCGAAGCCCTCTACGGGCCGTGCGCCATTCATTTCAAGGAAACGGGACGCGTTCCAGAGTTTTGTGACGAATGCACGATGCTCTTCAACGCGCTTGCGACCGAGCTTGATGTCGCGTCCTGGGCCTGTGCCTGCACAGATTGCCAGACGGGTTGCATCAGCACCAAACTCTGCAATCAGATCCAGAGGGTCCAGTCCATTACCTTTGGACTTGGACATTTTTTGCCCTTTTTCGTCCCTGACAAGGCCGTGGATCAGGACCGTTCGGAAAGGCACGTCGTCCATGAAATGCAGGCCCATCATCATCATCCGGGCGACCCAGAAGAAGATAATATCGAAGCCCGTGACGAGGACGCTCGTCGGGTAATAGTGAGTAAGCTCGGGCGTTTTGTCCGGCCAGCCGAGAGTTGTGAAGGGCCAAAGGCCAGAGCTGAACCACGTGTCGAGAACATCTTCGTCCTGCGTTAGTGGAACGCCATCGCCGGCCTGGGCCTGGGCCTCAGCTTCTGTATTAGCGACATAAACACTGCCGTCAGGGCCATACCAAGCCGGAATACGATGCCCCCACCAGAGCTGGCGGCTGATGCACCATGGCTGAATGTCTCGCATCCAAGCAAAGAACGTATTCTGCCACTGTCTTGGCTCAAAAACGATTTTACCACTTTCCACGGCCTCTACTGCTGGGCCTGAAAGCTTTTTTGCATCGCAGTACCACTGCAGGGTCAGGCGCGGTTCGACAACCGCGCCACCGCGCTCGGCATAAGGGACCTGAAGCTTATGTGGTTCAATTTTTTCAAGCCACTCGAGACGTTCGAGTTCAGCGACAATGCGTTTGCGTCCTTCTTCCCGACTTAGGCCAGCAAGCGATTCCACAAACGCTACTGACGACAGGCCGTCGATCTCAGCCAGTTCGGCACGGATTTCGTCGAGCCAGATATGGGCTGTTTCATCCAGCATCGTGGGCGCAGACAGATTGTGTCTTTTGCCCACTTCAAAGTCATTGAAGTCGTGAGCAGGCGTAATTTTTACGGCGCCGGTTCCCTTTTCAGGGTCGGAATAGAGATCTGCCACAACAGGAATACGGCGACCCGTTAGCGGGAGCGTGACAAACTTGCCCACCATGTCGGCGTAGCGTTCATCTTCAGGATGAACGGCAACGGCAACGTCTGCCAGCATCGTTTCAGGGCGCGTGGTTGCAACCGTTATCGTACGTCCGTCCTCGAGCGGATAACGGATGTACCACATGGATCCTTTGGTTTCACGGTTCTCAACTTCAAGGTCGGAAATCGCGGAACGGAAGTTTGGATCCCAGTTTACCAGTCGGCGATCACGATAAATGATCCCTTCCTGGTGTAACTGTACAAAGACCTTGCGGACGGCGCGTGAAAGCCCCTCGTCCATGGTGAAGCGCTCGCGGTCCCAGTCTGCCGAAGCACCAAGTTTGCGAAGCTGCTGGACGATCTCCCCGCCGGACTGCTCTTTCCACTCCCACACCCGCTCAAGAAAGCCTTCGCGACCTAAAGCGGTTCTGCTGACGCCTTCTTTATCGAGCGAGCGTTCGACAACCATTTGCGTGGCGATACCCGCGTGGTCAGTTCCTGGCTGCCACAGGACATTGTAGCCCTCCTGACGCTTCCAGCGGATCAGAATGTCCTGCAACGTAAATGTCAGGGCATGGCCTAGATGCAGTGTGCCCGTGACATTTGGTGGCGGAAACATGATCGAAAATGGCGTTCCCGGTGCACTCGGGTCGGCACGGAAAGCCCCGTTGTTCTCCCAGCTTTCGTAGAGAGACGTTTCATGATCAGCGGGAACAAAACTTTTTTCGAGCATGATAATCCAGAAAGTTCAGCGGCAAATGTTGGTAAAAGACGGTAGTCAGTTATTCGGGCGCAGGCGCGCAATCTCGGCGCGCACCAGAATTTCTACAAGCGAAGGCAGGTGAGCATCCAGCCATGTCCGTACCATGGAGCGCACTTCGGTGCGAACCATGTCTTCAATCGTCATGCCGCTGCTTCCGCTCACGACGGTATCGGACGGGATTGATTTTCCGTTACTGCTGAATGCGGTTTGCAGGTCATTGAGTGAATGCTCTGCAGCAGCAATGGTTTGTGCGCCCATGAGATCATCCTGCGGCGCTGAGTTGCCGGGCTCTGTTTTTGCAGGCGACACCATCATGGATGGTTCAAGGGTCAGTTCGTCATTTTCGATAGCTGACGTCACGAGTGTGCTCTCCATTGTTTTGCTCAAAGTCTTGTCGTCATTCAGGATCCGACGGATCGAGCTTAAGACGGTGTCGATTGTATTGTCAGCGGAACCACGCTGCGGCTCCGGAGATGGAGAGGTCATGACGTATGGGGCATCTTGAGCATTACAGGAAAAGCATTAGCGTCCAGGCTGATTGATCGCGTAGTCGCTGGTGCCCCACAGTCTGTTTTTGACCGCATTGTAGTAGGCTTTTTCATCGTAGAGCGGGACACCCAGCTTAAGGTCAGATGCCGTCAGTCTTCCGATCGACGCTGCGACCGCATACGAGGAGATGACCAGGTTGGACAGATGCTGAACCAGTGTCTGCTGGGCCTGCAGGAGTGTTTGTTGCTGCTGGAGAACGGCCAGTGTCGTGCTGGTTCCGACCAGAGCCTGGCGTTCCACACCATCTAACGCAATTACGTTGGCGGAAATGGCCACGCGGTCGCTGGCGATGGATTGTTTGAAAGCAACCATCTGTTGCCAGCTGGCTGCAGCTTTCTGAAGGGCGGTACGGCGTTGTACGTCCACTTCACGATGGGCGGCCTGTGCCTGCTGGCGCGCACCGCGAATGGCAGAATATTCTGAGCCGCCCTGATAAATTGGAATCTGGAAGGCCAGCATTCCATATTTATTATCTGTCAGAGAGCGGCTGTAACCCTGGTTTATGGAGTGTTGGTAAGCAAGCTCAGCGGAGACCTTGGGCATGATCGCAGAGATCTGTACAGACACATTGTCTTTCTGCTGTGCTTCAGTGAAGAGAGCATTCACAACGTCCGGATTGTTCTGGACTGCAAGAGCAACGACTTCGCGCTCACTTTGAACGGGCAGCTTGAGTGGTTGGGGCGCTTCAATGTTTGGAGGCGCGGCAATCCCCACGACCTGCATATAGGTTGCCTGTGCTCCCTGAAGAGTTCCTTCCGCCTGCTGCCGCTGCGCTGTTGCGCTTGCAAGAGCTGCTTGCGCCTGGGCGACGTCAGTTCTGGTAATTTCGCCGACGTGGAAGCGTTCCTGCGTAGCCTGAACCTGCTGCTGGAGAACGCGCTCGTTATTGATGGCGAGCTGCAAAAGCTGCTCGTCCTGAACGACGCCTACATAGGCATTGACGACATTTGTGAAGACTGTCTGTTCTGTCGAGATCAGTTTGGCGCGTTCAGCCATCACCTGATTTGTCGCTGCGTGAATGCCTGCGACAGTTTTACCGCCTTCATACAAAGGCTGGGTAATATTCACACCGCCGCTGTATCCAGGGGTCTGATAGCGCTGGTTCGTCCCCAGATTACCGCTGCCGGCTGCATAGTTGGTCTGACCGTCGTAGTAGGTCAGGTTCATTGTTGTCTGGATGGTTGGGTGCCAGCCCGCCATTGCGGTCGGAACCTGCTCATCTGTTGCACGCAGGCGGGCACGCTCCTCGCGAAGTGTGGGGTTTGTCAGATAGGCAGTGGAAAGAGCTTCCTGCAAAGTATGTGGGACGAAGGTTGGGGACCCGCTCCCGTCATACTTCTGAGCCAGGGCTGTTCCGCTCAGGAGAAAGCTCAGAAGACCCAGTCCCAAGGGACCAGATAGAGCCTTTGTGCCGTTGCATCCTGAAGTCATGAGATATCCTGCCATCTGAACACTGTATCGCAGCGTTTCGTGAATCAGCCCTTAATAGCCTGATCCCTCTCAGAAGAAAAATCCTCATCGAGGCTGAAATATCTCTCTTGACCAAAATGTCCTGAAAGACGATATAGCCCCTGTCTCCTCCGAGGTCCGGTGGCAGAATGGTGATGTAGCGGACTGCAAATCCGCGAATGTGGGTTCGATTCCCGCCCGGACCTCCAGAGAGACTTTTCCCCGCAGAAAATAGCCGTTTTTTCCTGACGTTCTAAAGGTCAGGGAATTCGATTTACAGTTTCAAATAAAGCATTGGCTTTTTTGATCGGCTGGCCCTGTATATCGCGTCACGTCAGCCAGCCGTCTTGCTCAGTCTGTTAGGAGTGAGCCTCTGCATAGGCTGCGGCCGCCCCAAAGAGACCAGGCTGGGGATGCGTGATGATTTTGACAGGCATTTCACTCATCATGGTCTCAAAGCGCCCTTTTGCGACGAAACGTTCGGCGAAGCCGGATTCACCGAGAATATTCGCCAAGCGCAGTCCGAGGCCGCCGGCAATCACAACGGCATGGGCGCCGTGTGCCAGTGCCAGATCACCAGAAACGGCACCAAGGCTCAGACAGAAGCGCTCCAGAGCTGCGGCTGCGATCGTGTCAGAACCTTCCATGGCGTTCTGCCAGAGCGTTCTGTTATCGCGTAGCGTAATGGGTAGACCCTGCTGTTCAGCAATGACTTCGTAAAGGTTGGTCAGGCCGGGGCCAGACACGATGCGTTCTGCTGAAACGCGCCGGAAACGCTGACGGAGCGCCTTGAGGATGTTGTCTTCAACTTCGTCGAGTGGTGGGTAGTCGAGGTGGCCGCCCTCGGTCTCCATGACAAAGTATTTTTCTCCACGACGGAGGAGGCAGGCTGCCCCCAGGCCAGTTCCCGGCCCGACAATCGTGATGGTTCCCTGCGATGGCAGATCCACATCAGGGCCGCACAGATGTCTCATGTATGATGAATCAACCTGGGCGACCGCATGAGCCACGGCACCGAAATCGTTGACCAGAACAAAGTTGTCGAGATGCAGACGGCTGGCAAGCTGCGTCGGATGAATGACCCAGGGATTATTGGTCATCTTCAGGATTTCACCTGTAACCGGACAAGCCACGGCAATCCCGGCTTCCCTTGGTAAAGGGCGGTCCAGTGTCCTGCCAAAAGCTTCCCAGGCCAGAGCCAGGCTTGCGTGTTCCGCGCATTTCAGGGTGACGGCTTCACCCAGTTCAGCGACGGTTCCGTTTTCGATGCTTGCGATTGCAAAACGGGCATGGGTGCCGCCGATATCGACCGCAACGATTTCCCTCATGACAACTATCCTCTGGCCTGTCTGGCATCTGTTGAATGTGGAAGCAGTCGCCTACCGGCAGCATGCCGTCAAGTTAGTGAGAGGCGGCTTTTCTTAATTTGCAGCACGTTGTCGCACTTCGGCGGAACGCAGCAGGCGATGAACGATTGGCCGCGGGACCAGCATCTCCAGAAGTCGGGCCAGAGCGAAGGGCCATGGAAACAGAAGATGAGCCCGTCCCTGCCCGATGGCGCGTGCGATGAGGCGCGCTGCTTTGGTGGAAGACACCAATAGCGGCCGAGCCCCTTCCAGGCGCTGGCTCATGGGCGTATCGACATATCCCGGAGAGACAAGCGTCACATGAACATTGTGCGGTGTCATGGCGGCATGAAGCGCTGTGCTGAAACGGGCAAGACCAGCTTTTGAGCCGCTATAGGCCGTCGCGACGGGAAGATCATGGAATGCAGCAACAGAACCGATGAGAGCGATATTCCCGCCACCCCGTGGAGCCATGCGCCGTGCCATTTCGGTGGCCAGGGTCACGGGCGTCGTGAAGTTGACAAGTGAAATGGTTTTTACCTGCTCCGGGAGTTCCGTGAGTTCATTTTCCGGGCGGATGTCTCCCAGCCCTGCACCGAGAACGAGAATATCAATCGGGCTGACGTCGTCGGCTTCTCGTAAGGCAACAAGGGCCGCGTCTGTGTCACACAGATCAAGAGCGAGAGTTTCTGTCGTGGCGCCGTGGCGTTGGGCCTGTGCTGCGACCTTATCCAGACGCAACTGGTTACGGCCCCACAAAATAAGATGTGTTCCGGCCCGCGCGTAATGAAGTGCGAGTGCTTCACCGATGCCGCTGGAGGCTCCAGTGATCAGAATTCGTGACTGAAGGCCGCGTTTGGAAAGCGGAAAGGTTGCCATGGGAGAAATATCCAGGTTGAAAGTCATGGTCGGATTGGTAATGGGAGGGTATAGCCTTCCGGTGCGAAAAAATGCGACCCTGTGCTGTTAAGGCATATTACTCCATTAGCTCTGAAAAATTTTTCAACCAGAGGTGCAAGGCCCGACCCTATGACATCGCCCGCTCCGCAAGATGATCTAGTAGTCCGTCCGGTTACGACGCGGGCACATTTGAAGCTCTTTATTACCCTGCCTCGCCGTATTTACGCTGGAATGCCCGGGTTCGTTCCACCGCTGGATATGGAGCAGAATGACCTTCTGAACCCCAAGAAGGCTGCCATTTTCCGCCATGCCAGCATTCGTTACTTTCTGGCGTGGCGTGGTGAGACGCCTGTCGGGCGTATTGCTGCGATTGTTGATCATCGTGCGATTGAATTCTGGGGTGAGAAAACAGGGTCTTTTGGCGCACTGGATGCTGTGCCAGAGGGGTCCGTTGTTGCAGCCCTCCTGAGCGCTGCCCGTCACTGGCTTCGCCTCCAGGGGATGGATCGCGTGCGTGGTCCGGTTACGCTGAGCGGGAATGGTGAATCCGGGCTCATGATCGAGGGGCAGGATCAGCCACTCATGATTGCGATGCCCTGGCACCCCAAACTTCTGGGGCAGTTGGTCGAAGGCGCTGGCTACGAACGAAGCGAAGACCTTCTGAGCTATCGTTTTGATCTGACTGAAGAAAACAGGGCCAATTTTCGCGTTCCGGGGGATCTGAGAATTGGGGAAGGTCGTCTCGGATCTATCTCCGTGACGCGTCTTTCCAAGAAGCAGATCGCAGCGCAAGGTGAAGTCCTGCGGACGCTCTACAACGATGCCTGGAGTGGGAAGTACAATTTCGTGCCTTTGCAGGACTACGAAATGAAGGCGATGATCAATCAGCTCAAGCCGCTGCTGAGACCCGAGCACTATGTTCAGATTGATCAGGACGGTGAGCCGGTGGCCATGGCTCTGGTTGTTCCCAATCTCTACGATATTGCAGGCGATCTCGGTGGCGATCCTACGCCGCTCGGTTGGATCAAGCTTGCTGCCCGTCTGGGACTGCATCGCTTCCATTCTGCGCGTGTGATTCTGTTGGGCGTCACGCGCAAGCTTCAGGGCACGATGCTGGGCTCTCTCCTGCCCTCTCTGGCAATTTCGGAGCTTCTGCGTCGCGGGCGCTCGCTACCCTACTCCTGGGTAGAACTTGGGTGGATTCAGGAATCTGATACGAGGATGAAGAATTTGGCGGAAGCTGTGGTTCCGCATCCTTACAAGCGTTATCGCCTGTACGAACGCTCAATCCAGGATTGAGATCTGAAAGGGGTGCCAGCTTTAGAAGTGCTGCCACCCTTTTCTTTGTATTTCCATAACCTGTCCCTCTGCATTTAGAACGTGAACTCCGGCTCCTGAGCGGATGGCCCCGATACGAGTGACGGGCACGTTTCTTTGAGAGCACGCCTGAACCAACATGCTCTCGTTTTCAGGGGCACAGGTTAAGAGAAGCTCGTAATCATCGCCGCCTGTGAGACGTTGTTCGAGCCATTCTGACCCGAGTGCGTTGGCAGCCGAAGACGTCGGAACTGTGTCTGCCAGAATATCTATGGCCACCCCCGACTCTGCCGCGATATGACCGCAGTCCTGTATCAGGCCATCGGAAATATCCATCGCCGCATGCACAAGCCCATTCAGGTTCAAACCCGTTCGTGGGCGGGGCAAACGGTATCGCTCTGACAGGAAACCTGTTGGATCAGAAATTTTCCCTTGAAGGGCTAACAGGCCAAGCGCGGCATCGCCGATTGTTCCGGTAACCCACAGGCTGTCACCGTCTTTGGCTCCGCTCCGGCGAAGAGCAGTACCTTTTTTCAGTCGTCCAAAAACTGTTGCTGACAGAACAAGTGGACCCGCCGTCGAGGTTGTGTCTCCCCCAAGCAGCGTTACGCCATAGAGCTTCTGATCCTCCGCCAGGCCCGCAGCAAACGCACTGAACCATACATCATCGTAGCGAGATGCGTGTGGGATGGTGACGTTCAGGGTGTAGGCATAAGGCTCTGCGCCCATGGCAGCGAGATCTGAAAGATTGCAGCGAAGAAGCTTGCGCCCCACTGTTTCAGGGGGATCTTCCGTCAGAAAATGGACGTTCTCGACCATCGTGTCGGTAGAAATGGCCATCTCCTGCCCCGAGGGGCAAGAGATCAGCGCGCAGTCGTCTCGAAGGTCGAGACTTTCCGGGCCCGCGAGCGGCCGGAAATGTCGGGCGATGAAACTGAATTCGCCCGACATGCTTCAGGTGTTGCTTTCGTTGCGCCGGCTAACGGCATCAAGAATGCCATTCACCATCTTTGGCTCATCCCCGAAGAAAAAGCCGTGCGCAACGTCCATATATTCATTGATTACGATGCGGTCGGGCGTATCGGTGTCAGCGATTTCGAACGTTGCAGCCCGGAGCAGTCCGCGAAGAACGGGATCGAGGCGCGTCATTGGCCACTGCTCGGGAAGCAGATCGCTTAACGTGTGGTCGATCTTGTCCTGATCGAGCGTTACGCCACGAACAATTTCCTGCATCAGAGTCAGGTCGGCATCAGGAATGTGGCCGTCTTCGAAGGATGCTGTCGGGCTGACGCGGCGGTGACGGAGAAACTGGCCGAGAACGGTCTCCGCATTGTCGCCGGACTGTTCGCACTGGAACAGAGCCTGAACGGCTGCAACACGGGCAATGGTCCGGCTGCGGCGCGTTGGGCGGCTGTTGGGCGCGTCTGATGCGGTCATGGTGTCTCCTGGGAGTCGTTTTTTCCGGAGGACGCATCTGCGTCCCCGGTTATGGGGTTCATGTCGGCGAGGATCTTCGAGAAAGCCTCGACCTCGCGGAAGTCGCGATAAACGCTGGCGAAGCGGACATAAGCCACACCGTCCACCTCGCGCAATGCGTCCATCGCAAGTTCGCCGATACGATGTGAAGAAATATCCTGCTCTCCGGACGCTTCAAGCTGCCGGACGAGCCCATTGACCAGGCGTTCCTGCCGCTCTTCTTCAACGGGGCGTTTGCGCAAGGCTACGCGGATCGAACGGCTGAGCTTGTCCCGATCGAAGGGGACACGCCGGCCATCTGCCTTGATAACGTTCAACTCGCGAAGCTGGACGCGCTCTACGGTTGTAAAGCGCTGTGTGCAGACCGAGCAGACGCGCCGACGTCGGATCGCGGTCCCGTCTTCACTGGACCGGCTGTCCTTTACCTGAGTGTCGTCGTGTCCGCAGAAAGGGCAACGCATGAACAGTCCTGATCGTTCGGGCCTTGTCGGGGCCAGGAAAATAGGAGCAGTTTACCGGATCATCCGTTCTGGCCCAAATGGGCCTGTCCGTTACCGGGAGACTATCGTTGAAACGGGTATCTGCGGCTTTTGCTGTCTTGTTATCGCTCTCTGCTGTTCCTGCTTTCGCGCAGGAAACTGGCGCTCTGCCAGTTGCACAGCATAATCGCCAAAAAATTGTCGTTCTGGATGGAACACTTGCCCCGTCGAAGCATGACGATACACGGGCTAATGCGTATTTTACGATTCGCAATGACGATGACAGTGATCATCTGTTGAAGGGCATCACGTCACCGGCCTGCTCCACCATCACTGCGCATCACACGAACCAGGAGCAGACGCAGGCTACGAACGATCTATTTTCGCATCTGGCCCTGCCCCATAACTCAGACATGATATTTCCGGTTTCCGGTTATCATCTGCTGTGCGGTGGTGTGCAGCAGGGTCTTCAGATCGGACAGAAAGTACCGTTTACCTTCGAGTTCCTCGATGGTGACAGCATAACGATCGGTTTTACGGTCGAAGCGGCCAAATAAACTGATTTGGAGATCTCAGGCCATGATGGTGGCTGAGATCTCCTTGATAACGGCCAGAACCGATTCGCCGTACCGGTCGAGTTTCGAGGCCCCGACCCCTTTGATACTACCGAGTTCCTGATGGCTGACGGGGTGCTCTCTTGCGATGTCCCGAAGAACCGAATCGTGGAAAATGACGTAGGGGGGAATTTCCTGCTCCCGCGCTTCTGAAAGGCGCCATTGCCGCAGGGCATCGAAAACAGATTTTTCTTCTGCGGAAAGACTGTCGTTTTCCGGATTGGTGGTCGGAGACCGCGCAATAAGGCTCTGTTTGGCGTCCAGTCGCAAAGAGACCCTTTCTTCCCCACGAAGGATTGGCCGCGCAATCTCGCTCTGAAGCGCAAGGCTTCCATGTTCGCCGTGCGTCCGGATTGCACCGCGCGCGATGAGCTGTCTGACCACGGCACGCCACCAGTTCTCCGTCTGATTCTTTCCGATCCCAAATACTGAAAGGTGCTGATAGGCGTGACGTTCGATGGTTTCGTTGGTTTTGCCGCGTAAGACGTTGGTGAGCTGGACGGCGCCAAGGCGTTGCCCTGTGCGATAAATGGCTGACAAAACTTTTTGTGCGGCCTCGGTGCCATCGAATGTGGACACGGGATTGATGCAGTTGTCGCAATGGCCACAGGGAGAGGACAGATTTTCTCCAAAGCAGGCGAGAAGAGCTTGTGTCCGGCAGCCTGTGGTTTCCGTGAGGGCAATCATGCTTTCCAGACGGGACTGCATGACGCGCTTTTCGTTGTCAGGCGCGCTTGACTGCTCCAGCCAGTGTCGCGCGCGAGCCATATCCTCACCGCCATAAAGCAGGAGCGTGTCTGACTTCTCACCATCACGCCCTGCCCGTCCAATCTGCTGGTAATAGGCTTCCGGAGAGGATGGCATGTCCAGGTGCACAACACAGCGGACGTCCGGGCGATCAATGCCCATTCCGAACGCTACTGTGGCAACAATGACCATGTCCTCGCCAGAGCGGAACCGCATGAGGGTTGCGCGTTTTTCAATGGGAGACAGACCTGCGTGAAACGGAAGCGCAGTCAGGCCTTTGCCCCGCAGCATTGTTGCTACACGTTCGGTCTTGTTACGGCTTCCACAGTAGACGATGGCCGCACCGCTCCGATGGCTTTCCAGTGCCTCGGTCAGCTGCTTGCTTTCGCCTCCCTTTGGGCGGGCTTCCATGAAAAGATTAGGCCTGTGAAAGCTCGCCATCAGGACGCGTGCATCGGGCATCCCGAGAACATTTAGGATATCGTCGCGTGTGCGCGGGTCAGCGGTTGCGGTCAGGGCAATACGGGGGACGTTCGGGAAGAGTTCAGGAAGCGATGCGAGGGCTCGATATTCCGGTCGGAATTCGTGTCCCCATGCAGAAACGCAGTGAGCCTCGTCAATCGCGATCAGGGAAATACGGCGCTTGGAGAGAAAGTTGCTGGTCGCGGGCTGTAAAAGCCGCTCCGGCGAAATGTACAGGATGTCGATCTGATTATTGCGAAGATCCTGATGCAGGACATCGCGCTCTTCAGCATCCAGCTCGGAATGAAGAGCTGCGGCACGGATACCCAGCTGCCTCAGACCTGCTACCTGATCGTCCATCAGGGCAATCAGGGGAGAAATAACGAGACCCATGCCGTCCCGACATAATGCGGGAACCTGATAGCAGAGGCTCTTTCCTCCACCAGTGGGCATCAAAACGAGAACGTCTTCGCCCCGCATGACAGTTTCAACGGCCTCTCCCTGAAGGCCGCGAAATCCTGGAAACCCGAACACGTCTGCGAGGACCTGTTCGGGAGATTGGCCCGGTTTGGCCGCAGGGTGGTTTTGTCCCTCCGTCACTCCGGGCTCCGGCTCAAAGACCCGGTGTGATCGTGATGGAGACGCGACGCAGCGCAACGTGGGAGGCGTCGATGGTTGTCTCTGGTTCTGGCTTGATCTCGATTTTCGCACCATTCACGCCGTCATTGGCAAGCTGTGTTGCAACGGCCTGCGCGCGGCTATCAGCAAGTTCCTTAAGAACGGCCGGATCACCGTTCATGCCAGCTGATCCGGAAACGCGAATGCTCTGAGCGTGCTCATTGCGTGCTGCCGTAGCTGCTTTTGTGACAACAGCCTGAGCAACCGGGCTCAGTGAAACGGAATCACGGTCGAAAAAAACAACGTAGCTGTCGCGTGTCGGCTGGTCGGCACAACCGGCCAGAGCGGCGGTCAGGACGAAAGCCGGAGCCGCAATACGGATGGAAGAAAGGATACGAACCATGGCGTTACGTCCTGAGAGAAAGAATTGAGGCTCCTAGGTGCCTTGTCGGCAGAGTCTGGTCAACCTGCGCTTGAAACTACCTGTCCGTTCTCAAGGCGCCAGATGCGATCCAGCCTTTCAACGCCTGTCAGGCGATGAGCAATCAGCAGAACGCTGCGGCCTTCTGCAACGTTGTTCAGGGTCTCCAGGAACGCCTTCTCGGTATCTGCATCGAGGCCTGTTGCTGGTTCATCGAGGATCAGGATCGGGGCGTCTGACAGCAGGACACGGGCGAGTGCTATGCGCCGCCCCTGCCCGCCGGAGAGTTTCGATCCGCTTTCGCCAATCCATGTATCCAGACCTTCAGGAAGGCTGTGCACCAGATCCGCGACTTTCGCCTGATCGAGAGCGTTCCAGAGTGCGGCTTCTGGAATGTCGGTGCGACCGAGAAGAAGGTTATTGCGGATCGTATCATCAAAAAGGTGGCTGGACTGCGAGAGCCACGCGACCTGAGAGCGCAGAGCATCATTGTTCAGATTGGCAATATTTTCGCCACCCAGACGAATTTCTCCGTTTTCAGGCGCAACAACTTTCAGAATCAGCGCTGCAAGACTGGATTTTCCAGCACCTGACGGGCCAATCAGCGCTGCGCGCTCGCCCTGCCGAAGAGAGAGGGTGAGATCACGAAAAACTGGTTCCCGATTCGGAGTCCATCGAAAGGTTACCCTATCGACTTTGATGTCTCGTCCAGATGGAAGCGGCGTTGTTCCCTCGGCGACAGTCGGGATCTTCTCCGCCACTTCCATGATGCGTTCAGCAGCGTACGAAACCTGGCCATATAGAAGGCCTGCACGAGAGAGGCCTGTCACGCCTTCCAGAGCGGTGATGGCAACAAAAAGTGCTGCGATGCCAGCAACTGGCGCGGCCTGCTGGAAAATCAGACCTGCGACTGCGCAGAGAATGATAGCGATACCTGCCTTGGCGACCAGGCCAGCCACAAGATTTGTCAGCGCCATGCGGATGGCCTGTCTGCGCTGGGCAGAGAACAGGGCTTCCTGGCGTTCAGTCACCGCGTTTGCAAGGACGTCTTCGGCGCCAAAAGCACGAGCCTCCCGGAGACCTGACGTCAGATCAAGAGCTGCTACGCGCAGATCGGCCTCAGCGTGAAGAATGTCCGGGCCGAAACGCCGTGACACTCGGGTTGCCACCCAAGGCATGGCGAAAGCAAGGACCGCGAATAGTACGGTTGTGAGCAAGCCGGGGAGTGTTCCAGCTTTAAGCCAGACAAACGCGGCAACAGGCAGCGTCAGAACAGCAGACGCCATCGGGACCAGAATGCGCAGGTAGAGGTTGTCGAGCGTCTGGACGTCTGAGACCAGACGAGACAGGAGATCTCCAGAGCGTTGGAAGCCGAGGCCTGCTGCTGCGCCTTTTGCGAGACGGCGATAGAACCACACGCGCAGGTCTGACAGGGCGCGGAACATCGCATCATGCGTATAGAGGCGTTCCAGATATCGCAGGACGATCTGGGAGGCACCGGCTGCCTGTAACAGCATCGAGCCAGCAGCAACTCCTACGGCTGCAGCCGCAACGCGACTACCGGCCTGCCCCATGAGAGCCAGACTGGAACATACAGCCAGTTCTGCAATGACAATGCCTGTGATCAGACGGCCGTAATGTGGCTTCCAGACGCGGATAATACGCGAGAGAGCCGTGCTGTTCTTCTGGCGCTGCGATTGAAGAGAAGCGCTCATGCTGCTTGCTCCGTATAGGAGATAACGCGACCTTTGCTGAGAACAAGGTGGCGACCATGGAACTTCTGGGCTTGCGCAGAATGTGTACAGAGGACGACTGTTCGCCCCTCAGCCAGACGATGAAGGCTGGTCAGGATGTCTGCCTCTGTCGCCGGGTCCAGATGTGATGTGGGTTCATCCAGAAGCAGAAGCGGCGCGTTCTTGAGAAAGGCTCTGGCAATCGCAATGCGCTGGGCCTGTCCGCCTGAAAGACCAAACCCGCCTTCTCCGATCCGCGTTTCCAAGCCTTCGGGAAGATGCGGGATATAGCTATCCATTGCTGCGTGAGAAATGGCTGACTGCAACTCCTGTTCGGAAGCCTCGGGTTTAGCGAAAAGAATGTTCTCACGAATTGTTCCTGCAAAAAGGACCGGTTTCTGACCGATCCAGCTAATGCGGGATGAAATCTGTCGTGGCGTCAGGGTAGCCATGTTTGTGCCGTCCAGAAGGATGCGGCCCTGTGTCGGGTCTACAAAACCCAGAAGAAGTTCGAAAAGTGTAGACTTGCCCGCGCCCGATGGCCCTTCCAAAATCAATGTCTCGCCGGCCGGGAGCGTGAAACTCACATTTTCGATCACGGGACCACGTTCTTCGTTCCAGGAAAACGATAGGTTTTCAGCAGTCACGGTGAGGCCACGGCCATTCTGTACAGCAGCAAGTGCGGGCGTTGACGACAGTTCTTCAGGAAGGTCAGCCAACTCGTGCATAGCCTCGGCGGCTGCTGTCGCATGGGCGCGATCCTGATAAGCCGCAGACAAGGCCCGGAAAGACGCGAATGCTTCTGGCACAAGAAGAATGGCGTAAAGGGCGCGTGTCAGGGCAATTTCAGGCGTCGCGCTACTAAGATTATGGCTCTGGGTGATGACGATCAACACCAGCGCTACGACCATGGCGATATCTGTCGTAGCGGATGCAATGAAGGCAATACGCAGGACCTTCATGGTCCGTAGGCGCAGATCATCAGCACTTGCTGCCAGCGCCTGAGCTTCACGTTCCGTGCTGCCAGACAGGACAATCGTGGCAATTCCCTTTACGCGGTCCAGAAAGCGCGTCTGCAGACGTGTCATCGCCAGAAACTGACGGCGGGATGCAACGGCAGTGGCGATCCCGAAGAATGCTTGGAAGACCGGAAGGGACGCGCAGCAGATTGCGAGGATGATGCCTGCACGATGGTTCTGCCAGAAGACTGCCGCAACAACGATCCATTGTGAGACGAGCCACAGCGCAGATGCCGGGAGCCATCGTGCGAAATAGCCATCCAGCGCTTCCACGCGATCCACAAGGGTGGAGGCGATTGCCGAACTGTGTTGCCGACGCAGGAGCGCAGGACCTTCGCCAATAATACGGGCCATGATTTCAGAACGAAGTCGGCGGCGGGCCGAAAGACTTGCGGACGATGCTCTGATGTCCTGTCCTGCCGTCAGGGCTACGCGGATCACGCTCACGGCAATGAACATTCCGATAGCCGGGGGGGCGTTGCCCGGATGTCCGGTCAGAATGGCGGCAAGTGTCCGGGCCAGAGCCCATGCCTGCAGAAGACCCAGGAGAGTCGAGAGCAGTCCGAGGATCACTATAACGGAGGTCAGGGAACGGCTGGCACGCCCCTGAGCTTTTATCCACGCTTTTGCGATTGTCTTGTCGGCCTTCATGATCCCTGCATATAGGTCGCAAAGTCGCCACAAGACAGTCTTTGACGCATTTCTTGCTGCTTATTTAGATTTTAAGTGGTTATTTCAGGAGTCGGACGGGCTATCGGAGCCTGTGGACGATGGCGACTCTTCGCTGTGGATTGCTTTATGGGCAATCGCGACAGCTGTTGGCGACGGATCTGCGGGTACGAACTTCATATTGTACCATGTGCCGTCCTCATTTGAGATGAGAAGATCCGCATTGATCTGGCGGGCAAATCCCCGGATCAACTGAATGCCGATCCCTTCTCGTCTGTTCCGTGATTCGGTCGCGCGTGATGCTTCAAGCCCAATCCCGTCATCTCCGAGTTCAAATTCTACCAACCCGGATTTGTCGGTAGGTGGATTTTTGACGCGGTGAAGCGAAATGCGAACGACGCCCGAGCGATTTTCTGGAAAAGCGTAACGCAGAGCATTGCTGACAACTTCAGTAACGATCAGAGCAATGGGCACGGCCTGATCGGGTGAGATCAGGACATGCTCGATGTCCAGCTCCAGCCGAATGCGTGTCTGCGTATTCATGCTGTGGGCGGAGAAAAGGATTGAACACAGCTCTTCCAGAAAACTCTGAACATCCAGAGCGGAAAGGCCGTTCTCAGAGTACAGATAACGATGCAGCGTGGCGAGTGCGCGGACCCTGTCCCGCACCAGCCTGAATTCTTCACGGGCCTCATGGGACCGAATGCGGCTGGCCTGAAGATTCAGGAGAGATGCAATGACCTGAAGATTGTTTTTAACCCGATGATGAATTTCCCGGATGAGCATGTCCTGATGATGAGCGGACTTCTCAAGGGCGCGTTCATGGCGCGTAAGTCGGCGCGTTGCTCTTAGAAAGGCACGCTCCAGATGGCGGATTTCTAAAGGGATAGATCGATTAATACGCGGATCGAATGGTGCCCCTCGCCGCCAGTCCGCTACGGCCAGGGCAAGTCTTTCCAGCGGCTCTACAAGGAAAGTTCGTGCAGCCCACGCGACGATCAACAGTTCGAGAACCAGAAGCGTCGCAATCAGACCTACGCGGATGAGGAAAATATTAAGTGCCCGGCTTTCTTCGCGGGTTCGTTCGGTAGCAACAAGAAGGCTGACTGGGCCATAGGCGTTTTGCAGAACGTAAGTTGTTCCGTGAAACGTAAACGAGTCATGCAAAGCATGATTCGTAATATCTTTCTTCAGGCGATCATGCACGGCCGTGGGAAGCGTCGGAATGTTGGGTCGATCTGGAAAAAGCGAAAAAATCGACCCATCTCCCATCATGAGGAGGTTTCTCGCGTTGTCATTGACGCCAAGCAGAAGTCTTCCATCTCCGACAGGGAGGTGGCTGCGCTGCCAACCAAGTGTCCGGACCGCGATGATATAGCCTGCGATCGTGCCTTGATTCATTAAAGGAACGACAAATCTTACGAGTGGGCCGCGCCCTCCCTTGATGACATCGACACCAATATTAGGGCGCGCACCATTCTGGTTTAGCGTCGTAAGAAGCTGTCCAGATGGACAGATAGCCGGGTCTTGAGACGACGGTGGAGGAAGTACAACTGACGGACGCCCCTGGGCGTCAGTCAGCATTAGCGAGCAGTAGTGATGCTGGGAAATCGTCTGGACGAGGCCGAATTCACGAAGAGCTGTTTCTGTGGTGATGTCCCTGTCAGCCAGCATGTCCAGTACGCTATGGGTCTGGTCCAGATCGCTTGATAATTCGGAAAGCGCCGCCTGTGCGTCCCGTTCGGTTCTGGCTAGAGCATTGCCAACGTTTTCCTGGTAACTATGCCAAGCCAGAAGACCTGCAATTGTCGCAAGAGGAAGCGTTGTCGCGACGATCAGAGCCATAACGCGGGCTCCTACCGTATCGAACATGCGAACGCTGCGAAAAACCATTCTGCGATAAGGAATGATGAGACCCTTTATGACCTGCTGCCCAGGATCTCAGGCCGGGCTTCCTGTGCAATCACTTTTTCCGGTCTTCTTCGATCAGCTTCAAAAGCTCTTCAGGGATAGGTTCGCTCGCAACATCGTCAAAGAGCTGATGAAGTCCGCGGCTCAGCCAGATACCAAAGGGAGAATCCTGATCATCACCTTTGGATTTTCCGGATGAGGATTGGGACTTGTCTCCTCCGGTCATTGTCTAGTCCTGAGCCTCTCTGTGACAACGCAGAATAATCGCCTCTGCTCCCTGCAGATCGCCGTGCGGTTCTGAGGCTGTTCGAAAGCTACAGACCTGCACGGCGGTAAAGAACTGTTTACAAAAACGGCTCAGTTACCGCAATCGCTTCAATTCCGAAATGGGCGAAATACGAACGTCTCCGAGAGGCGAAAAGTTCAATCCGGGCTTACGAGAAAAGTAGATCGTCTGCTGACTGTCCGGCACGATGGCGCACATCGATGGCATCACGAAGGGCTTTTACCTTCACGCGCAGCTTGTCGTTGCTCGGCATATCACCTGTCATCCATGCTTCAAGCTGTCGGCGAGCGCGGAAAACGCGACTTTTAGCTGTACCAACAGCGCAGTCAGTTGCTTCAGCCAGGGCCTCGTAGCTCATGCCCTGAATAACGACCATGACGAGTGCCTCGCGCTGATCAGCCGGCAAGCGAGATAGTGCCAGCGATAGATCCTTCAGAGCGAGGCGATCTTCATGGGTTGCCGGGCTTGCGAATGTTGATGCTGGCACATCATCAATGTCTGTCGTCTCACGACGCTTGCGCAGGTCCGAGATGAAGCGGTTACGCAGGATACGATGCATCCATGCTGAAAAATTCGTGCCGGGAATGAAGCTGTTCTGGGCGGCTAGAGCATTGCACACGGCGTCCTGAACAAGGTCCTCCGCAGCAGCGCGGTTGCGCGTCAGGGACAGGGCCTGCACACGCAGCTTCGGTAGGATTGCGATGACCTGATCATGGAACGTCATGGGAGTACTCCTGGTTTCGTCCTGTTTCATGGGATCAATGAACGGGGTTCCAAGATCGTTGCATCAGAAAGGAATTTTTTTGATATTTTTCAAAAATTATTATTTGTCAGTTAGTTAGAGAGTAATTTCCTGATGATTTTTTCCTTCGGCCAACATGGAAAGCTGACTTCTTGCTCGTGAGACGCGGGCTTTCATGGTTCCCGATGGAACATTGCAGATGCAGGCGGCTTCTTCATAAGACAGCTCCTGTGCGCCCACGAGGATAATAGCTTCGCGCAGAAGGTCCGGAAGTTTCCAGATAAGTTCTCCGAGATCCGTTACGGCATCTCGGGCACTTTGCATGGAGGGAATTTCGGACGACAGGGGCATGTCCATTTCGACGTTCTGCATGATCTCCTGTTCACGGGAAGATCGTCTACGCTGCTCGTAGAAGGCATTTCTCTGAATCGTGAACAGCCAGGCCTTGAGCGTAGTTCCTGCCTGAAACTGCGTCTGCGCAGCGAGTGCGCGAACAACTGTGTCCTGCACCAGATCGTCTGCTGCGACAGCATCACGTGTCAGGAACCGTGCGAAACCACGGAGGTCTGGCAAGGTCTTCAGGAGTTCCTGATGAAAGGAAACGCCTCTTTTCTCCTGTGGAGCCGTTTCAGGCTCGGAAACAGGTGCCGTCAGAGGGAGGTCCTTTCAGGAAGGTGAAGTCTGCGGATGCAGACAGACACTAGGCGTATCCGGTCGCTCGTGTCATGATTATTCAATCGCCACAAACGGATAGTCCTTCATAAGGTTTCCGCGCGGCTGTCCAATATCAAGAGGCTGAGGATCCATGGCTGACACGTCACGTCACGAACTCATTGCGGCGCTACCCTATGCTCGCCGTTTTGCCCGTGCCCTGGCTGGAGATCAGGCGCAGGGAGACCGGTTGGTAGCCGGTGCCCTGAAGGATTTTCTGGCAGCAGAGAAATCAGACCTTCCTCCCCGGCTAGCACTATACGGCAAGCTCGTGCAGGAGTTCTCGAAGGAGAATGCTGATCGGCCAGACATGACTCTTGTTCAAAGAGCTCTCATGCTTCTGACCTCGCTTGAGGAGCAGTCGCTGTCGTCGGCCGCTCGGGCTCTCTCCATTACTGAAGAGGATGCCGCTGCAAATCTGGCTGTGGCTCGACAGGCTCTTCAGGGCATTGCACAGACGACGGTGCTTATCATTGAAGATGAGCCGATCATTGCCATGGATATTCAGGATCTGGTGGAGCGCTGTGGCCATAAAATCGCAGGCGTTGCTTATACGGAGGCTGACGCCGTGAAGCTGGCTGCCGAGACGAAGCCAGGCCTTATCCTGGCTGATATCAATCTCGGCGGTGGCGGTGATGGAATGCACGCTGTCGGGCGTATTCTGAAAACGCATGACACGCCTGTGATTTTCGTCACGGCTTATCCGGAGCGTTTGCTGACCGGAGAAGCGCATGAGCCCTCCTTCGTGATTACGAAACCATTCGAGCCGATGGCGCTGGCTGTGGCGACCTATCAGGCCGTCACGGGTGGTATAAAGTCCGTCTGAGAGAAAATCCGTCTTTGGGTGCCTTGCGGGCAAACGTTCCCTGCGACACATAGGGGATATGTCGGCACCCATTCTTCTTCTTCAGAATATTACTTACACTCTTGGCGGACGCCCGCTCCTTGATGGCGCCGAGCTCGGCGTTCTTCCGGGCGAACGCATCTGCCTTGTGGGGCGGAATGGCTCCGGTAAGTCTACACTCCTCAAAATAGCGGCTGGCGACATTGTTGCTGACGACGGGACCCGGTTTGTACAGCCGGGCGTCAAGGTGCACTACCTTGCGCAGGAGCCTGATCTGACGGCCTACTCCTCCACCTTTGATTATGTCGCAGATGGGCTGGATGAGACGGAGCACTATCGGGCCAGATCCATGCTCGCTGAACTTGGTATGACGGGTGACGAAGGGTGCGAACGGTTATCTGGTGGCGAGGTTCGCCGCTGCGCCCTCGCCCGTGCTTTGGCCGCGGAGCCAGATCTTCTGCTGCTGGACGAGCCGACAAACCATCTGGATCTTCCGACGATTACATGGCTGGAAAAAGAGCTGGCCTCATCGCGCTGCGCCATGATTGTCATCAGCCATGATCGACGCCTCCTTGAGACGCTATCCCGGAGTGTGGTGTGGCTTGAGCAGGGCAAGACGCGGCGTCTGGATCAGGGCTTTTCGCGCTATGAGACTTGGCGGGATGAAGTGCTGGAGCAGGAAGAACGTGATGCTCACAAGCTGGACCGTCAGATTGCCCGGGAAGAGGATTGGATGCGGTATGGTGTGACAGCACGCCGGAAGCGCAACGTCCGTCGTGTCGCGGAACTGGCGTCCTTGAGGAATAACCGTCGAGAAATCTCCGCGCGCGGCACCAGCACGCTGCGTATGTCTGCGACAGAAGCAGATGGCGGCGGCAAGATTACGGTCGGTACGGAAAGCCTGGGGTGGGCGTATGGGGATCGCACGATTGTAAAAAATCTCGATCTCAAGATTCTGCGCGGAGACCGGTTGGGGTTGGTTGGCGCCAATGGTGCAGGAAAGACCACTCTTATTCGTCTTCTGACCGGTCGCATGCCTCCGCAGGAAGGATCTGTTTATATCGGACCGTCTGTTGCCATGGTGACGCTGGATCAGCAGCGTGAAAGTCTGGACCCTGCCAAAAGCCTTTCTGACACCCTTACAGGCGGCAGTGGGGATATGGTTCAGGTCGGGAATGAGAAGCGTCACGTTATCGGATATATGAAGGACTTCATGTTCCGTCCGGAACAGGCACGTACGCCCGTTGGAAAATTATCTGGTGGAGAGCGCGGGCGTCTTGCTCTTGCGTGCGCACTGGCCAAGCCATCCAGCTTGATGGTGCTCGATGAGCCTACCAATGACCTTGATCTGGAAACGTTGGATCTGTTGCAGGAAATGCTGGCGGACTATGCGGGGACCGTTCTTCTGGTCAGCCATGATCGTGATTTTCTTGATCGTGTAGCAGGCTCTGTTCTCGTATCCGAGGGTGATGGGCAATGGATTGAGTACGCCGGCGGCTACTCGGACATGCTGGTTCAGAGGCGCGGTGAAGCTCCTGCTGAGCGTCATTCAGAAGATCGGGGTGAGAATGATCTTGTATCAAAAAATACTGTAAAATCAGAAAAGAAGCAGACGAAGCTTAGTTATAATGACAAGCGGACCCTTGACCTTCTTCCTGGCAAAATGACTAAGCTGGAAAAGGCTATTGTCACGTATCGCGAGGCATTGTCTGACCCCGTGCTTTACAGCAAGGACCCAGCAAAATTCACCAAGATCAGTGATGCTCTTCAGGCGGCAGAGCGTGAATTGACTGACGCCGAAGAGCAATGGCTTGAACTGGAAGCCAAAAAAGAAGAGCTGGAAAGCCAGTAAAAAATAAGGTTTTCAGGCCTTATCTGCTACCGGGATAAGGCCTGAGAGCTCCATGGCCTTGCGAGACGCATGGATGCTTTCGGTGACACGGATTGCCGCATCGAGCGCTCTGATTCCCGCTTGAGCATCAACCAGCACTGGTGCGCCGTTAAGGCATGATTCAGCAAAAGCTTCGTGCTCTACGGCAAGGTTGTCGTGGTCATGCCAGCTGATGGCTTCGCGTTTGAAGCCTCCGGTTCCCGGTAGAGGGAGGCCACGTTCTCTGCCAATGAAGCTGAGTTTGCGCTCCATGAAGTCTGCTGACAGGTAACCGTCCTGTGAGAAAAGTCTCATACGGCGTTCTGTTTTAAGGGAAATTCTGCTCGCTGTGATTGTGGCGACGCATCCGTTCTCAAATCGGACCCGCGCATTCGCAATGTCTTCGTGCTCGCTTGAAACGGCTGCGCCAATGGCATCGATGTCCGTAATTGGGCTGTCTACGATTGCAAGAACCAGATCCAGGTCATGGATCATCAGGTCCAGAATGACAGACACATCTGTCCCTCTCGGCTTGAAAGGCGCGATGCGTGTGGCTTCGATATAGAGCGGCTTGTCGATACGCTCCGTGATTGCCCGGTGCTCTGCGGAGTAGCGCAGCAGATGGCCCACTTGAAGAACTTTGCCCGTCCGGGATGCGAGATCCGCCAGATTGCGAGCTTCATCCAAAGTGGCTGCGATCGGCTTCTCAACGAGAACATGACGGTCCGCGTTAAGGGCGTCGCTGGCAAGTCGGAAATGATGTTCGGCTGGAGCCGCAATAATCACAGCCTCAACCGACTTCAGCAGGGCCTCGTAAGTTTCTGCAACGGCGCAACGTGCCTCACGAGCGACTGTTGCTGCACGTGCCGGATCAGGGTCGAAAAGCGCCACCAGATTTTCAGCCGGATTTGCGGCTGATTTGAGGGCGTGAAATCGCCCGAAGTGACCGGCACCGACGATGCCGACCCGAAGCTGTCGCCGAGTGTTCATGAGTGACAGGATTACCAGTCCATCACGGCTTCGCAAAGCCGTCACGGGCGGAATGTTGGTGAAAGGTTGCATCGGCATTGCGGAAGCGGCATGGTCCCGCGCAAGAAACTCGAACCGTCCAAACCCGCCGAGGACATCTCGACCCGTTATGATGTATTATAGCCGGCTCAGACTGCTGGGCGTCGCAGGCATCTGCCTGATCGGCCTCCTGTTCTGTCTGCCCAATTTCATGCGTGCCCCCACGCAGTCCCTGCCCTGGCGGCAGATCCACCTTGGCCTTGATCTCCGTGGTGGTTCATATCTGCTGCTGCAGCTTGACCTGAAGTCCCTGGAGCATGACCGCCTGCAATCCTTGCAGGATCAGGCACGTCAGACCCTTCTGGACAAGTCTCTCGGTTACCGTGACTTCCAGAAGGATGATCAGACGGCCAGCCTGAGCTTTGAGCCACGCTCAGATGCGGAGCGCGCTGTTGCACTGAAGACGATGCAGGATCTTCCTGTCGTTGTGCCTGATGAATTTCATGTCACTGAGGCCAACGGTCGCATCGTGCTTACGCTTCAGCATGATGCCATGTTGGCGCGTGCCCGGGACGCTGTTGCCCAGTCCATTGAGATCGTTCGCCGCCGTATTGATGCCACGGGTGCGATTGATCCGAGTATCGCCCGTGAGGGCGATGACCGGATCGTGGTGGAACTGCCTGGTGTCAGTGATCCCGAGCGGATCAAGACTCTTCTGGGAACAACTGCCCGTCTGACGTTCCGTTTGCTTGCGCCAAACCCCAGTGTTGCCAGCCCCGGTTCGGCGATGCTGGAAGACATCAGTACCCATTCTCAGGTTGCCGTACAGGACCATGTGGATGTTGATGGTACGGATCTGACGAACGCAGGTGCGGTGATCGATCAGCAGAGCGGTGGCTGGGCCGTGACGTTCCAGCTCAATAGCGCTGGTGCAACGGCTTTTGCCAATACGACCCGCGCCAACGTGGGTAAGCGGTTTGCGATCGTGCTTGATAACAAGGTTATCGAAGCGCCGAACATTATTAATCCGATTACGGCAGGGAGTGGTCAGATCACAGGTGGCTTTGATGCCCACAGTGCGTCTGATCTTGCGCTTCTGCTGCGTGCTGGTGCGCTGCCCGCTCCGTTGGCTGTTATTGAGCAGCGCACGATTGGTCCGAGCCTGGGCGCTGCGTCCATCCACGCTGGCATTCTTAGCCTTGCGGCCGGATTTGTCCTGGTCGTGGTGTTCATGGTGCTCTTCTACGGTCGCTTCGGCCTGTATGCGGATATTGCGCTGTTGGCCAACCTGATCCTGATGGTAGCGATCCTGTCTCTTTTCCAGGCGACGCTGACGCTGCCAGGTATGGCGGGTATGCTGTTGACGCTTGGTATGGCTGTGGATGCCAATATCCTCATCAATGAGCGCATCCGAGAAGAAGTGAAACGCGGGCGTGCGCCGCTTCAGGCACTGCAAGCTGGCTTCGAGCGCGCAACCAGCACAATCGTTGACAGTAATGCGACGGCGTTTCTCGCGCATGTCATGCTGTTCGTGTTCGGCACGGGTCCCGTGCGGAACTTCGCCCTGACGATTACCATCGGCATCGTGACGACCCTCTTCACGACCCTGCTGCTGTCACGCTTCCTTGTCGTGCGGTGGTATGCCCTTGCCCGTCCCAAAGAACTGCCGGTCTGAACGTCATGCTGTCACGTCCCCTTCTCCGTTTTGTCCGTGACGATCGGCGCATCAACTTCATGCGCGGCCGTCATATGGGGCTTATCGTTTCGGCGGTTCTCTCCATTGCTTCTGTCATCCTGTTTTTCGAGCCGGGCCTGAAACTCGGCCTCGATTTCCGGGGTGGTATCATCGTCGAAGCCCAGACGCCGGGAGCCGCAGATTTTGGCAAGCTGCGCGCTGCTTTGGAAAAGGCCGGCATTCATCCGGATGCTGTTCAGGCCTTCGGTTCTCCGCGGGATGTCCGCATCTCGATCAATGCGCCGGAAGGTGCGGATCGTGAAGCGCAGACACAGAAGCTTGTCGATGGCGTAAAGACCGCCATCTCAGCGGCCGAACCCGGTACGCAGGTTCTGCGGGCGGATGCTGTTGGTGCTTCGGTATCTTCCGAGCTTTTCCGGGATGGCCTGTTGGCACTTGGTTTCAGTCTGGCCATGATTCTGGCTTATATCTGGATCCGCTTTGAGCGTGAGTTCGCCATTAGTGCTGTGGTGACACTTATTCTGGATCTGACGAAAACCGTGGGCTTCCTCGCCATTACGCGTTTTGAGTTTGATCTGGTGATGGTTGCCGCGTTGCTGACGATCCTCGGATATTCCACCAATGACAAGGTGGTTGTTTATGATCGTATCCGTGAAAATCTTCGCAAATACCGTACAATGCCGCTGCGAGAGCTTCTGGATCTCTCCATCAATGAGACTCTGAATCGTACGCTCGGTACCTCCATGACCGTCTTTCTGGCGGCCCTGCCGCTGGCTTTGTTCGGTGGCAGCACGCTGACCGGGTTCGCAACGGTTATGCTGTTCGGTATCGTTGTTGGAACATCATCTTCCATCTTCATCGCTGCTCCCCTGCTGCTTTTGATGGGTGAAAAGCGACTTCGGAAAACTCCTTCCTCCGATACGGAATGACGCTCTGAAGTCCTTATCAGGCACAAAAAAAACCGGCTCTGACTGAGCCGGTTTTTTTTGTGCCTTGAGGCGGAATGCCTAGCTATCGAAGCTGGTCAGAAATGCTGCGATTGCGGCATCTGCCTGACGATTTTCCGATGATGTCTGAAGCCTTGTAGCATTCAGAACTGCTTTTTGAGCATTATGGTCGAGGCTTATGAGCTTTTGAACATTCTGAGGGGTAACTTTTCCCCTCATTAACGCCCCTCGTGCCATGCCGTGAGCAATCAGATACGCATAAAGTCTGGCATTCGGAGATGGTGGCACGCCTTCGAAAGGACGTGCCACGCATCCACAGAGCAGGCTCCCCACCAAAACAAAACCTGTCAGTTTGCGGGTGAAAGTTGCTTCGAAAGGAGCCTGCCGTGACATCAGGAAGCCTTGGTGGCCAGAATGTCGCGGATCTCTGTCAGAAGAACTTCTTCCTTGGTCGGTGCTGGCGGCGCTGCTGGTGCAGCCTCTTCCTTGCGATGAAGCTTGCCGATGAGGCGCACAACCCAGAAGATGAAGAATGCCACGATCAGGAACTGAATGACAGCATTCAGGAAGACGCCGATGTTAACGGTAACGGCGCCTGCCTTCTGTGCTTCTGAAAGGGTATCCTTAACTGGGCCCTTCAATGTGATGAAGAGGTTGGAAAAGTCCACGCCGCCTGTCAGGAGGCCGATGAAGGGCGTCAGGACATCCTTGACGGCGCTGTTCACAATCGTGGTGAAGGCCGCACCGATGATGACGCCGACGGCGAGATCCAGCACGTTTCCGCGCATAATGAATTTCTGGAAGTCGCTCAGCCAGCCCGGAGTATGCAGGGCATGTTTCGTTTCGCTCATATTTCGAACCTCTCTTGGGGGAACCCGCATCACTGCGGTTGCAGGCCGGAAAAGCGCTACCTGCATCGCCCAAGGGATAAACGGACTCATACGATCCCGTAAAGTGTGCTTTCATCCTTGAGCGGTTTCCGTTATACGCGCCTCATGATTCGCTCCGGTCGGTATCGGAGCTTTTTTCCTGGAGTAGAGAATTCATGAAATCCGGCATTCATCCCGACTACCACGAAATCAACGTCATCATGACCGATGGCACCGAGTACAAGACCCGCTCCTGCTATGGTCAGCCTGGTGCTACGCTGCGTCTCGACGTTGATCCGAAGTCCCATCCGGCCTGGACTGGCGTGCAGCGTATGCTCGACACCGGAGGCCAGGTTGCCAAGTTCAACAAGCGCTTCGCTGGTATCGGTACCCGCAAGTAAGCTTGTCTGCCTCCGCGCTCCCCTCTTGAAGGGGCGCAGGACAGGTACCATCTGGAATATCGGTCATGATGCCTTCGGGGTCATGGCCGGTAAACCAAACGCAGTCTGCCAATTGGGGATTGCATCAGATGAACCCTGCCTTGAGGAGGTTTCCATGACATACGATTTTACGCCGCTGTTCCGCAGCGCAATTGGCTTTGATCGCCTTGCCCGTATGGCTGGCAACGCTGCCAATGCTCAGGCTATGCCGAGCTATCCCCCCTACAATATCGAAAAAACTGCCGAGACAGACTACGCCCTGACCATGGCTCTTGCCGGTTTTGGCCCGGATGATGTTGAGGTTCTCCAGGAAGACAATACGCTTGTCATCCGTGGAAGCGTTCCCGACAATACCCGGGATCGTGAGTGGCTTCATCGCGGCATTGCGACGAGAGCTTTTGAGCGGCGCTTCGTGCTTGCCGATCACACAGAAATTGATCAGGCCGAGCTTCAGAATGGTCTGTTGACCATCGTGGTGCGGCAGGTTGTTCCTGAAGCTGTCCGGCCGCGCCGTATCCCGATCGTCACAGGAAATGGTGTTCCTGATCATCAGAACGTAGCGGCATCCTCATACGCTGGCACGCAGCACGCTGCATGACGGAGGATCGGCAGGGCGGTTTTTGGATTTGCCCTGCCGTTTCGACCTTGACCAGATGTGTGATGGTGCCCCATACCGTTTCTCATTATCGCCGTGCATCCAGCAGGTGCCGCGATCATATCCCGAGCGGCCTTTCGTTCCTCTCCGGGTACGCCAATCGGTGCCTGCGCTCTCGCCGGCCCCTTAGCGCCCCAAAAGGAACGCACTGACATGACCCTGCCTTTGATGCCCAAGGCCACGGCCGTCTGGCTAATCGAGAAAACCGGCCTGACCTTTACTCAAATTGCTGAATTCTGTGGCATGCATCCGCTTGAAGTTCAGGCAATTGCTGATGGTGAAGTTGCAGCCGGAATCAACGGTTACGATCCGGTCAAAAATCATCAGCTGTCTGACGCCGAGATCAAGCGCTGCGAAGCGAACCCGGACTCCAAGCTGAAGATCCTGTCATCTGGCAGCCCGGTGAAGCGTCGCGCCAAGGGCGCGCGTTATACGCCTGTTGCAAAGCGCAATGACCGCCCTGACGCCATTGCGTTTGTTCTTCGTCAGTTCCCGCATCTGACGGAAGCTCAGATCGTAAAGCTGCTGGGCACGACGAAGGACACCATCATTAAGGTGCGTGACCGCCAGCATTGGAACAGCGCCAATATCAAGCCGCGCGATCCAGTCATTCTCGGTCTTTGCACCCAGATGGATTTGAACGCAGCGGTCTCAGCCGCCAACGACCGTCTTGCCCGTGAAGGTCAGACGCTTCCTGTGGTAAGTGCTTACGACGCTCATGAAGACAGCGCTCACTGAGCTGAGATCAAGGATGTAGCTTTTCACGAAGCTGCATCCTTTTTTTATTGGTGCGGGCCTGACTGGTTTAGGCCGCCTCAGCCGTGATATGGATTCATGACGATGGACGGAATGATTTCTGTTCGTCATCATGCCGTGACAGAGTTCCGGGACCGATAGCAATGATGACCGATAACAATGCCATGCTCCGCCGCCTCCACGAACTCCGGAGCGAGCATCGCGATCTTGATACGGTTATTGAGCGCCTGGTGGACCATCCCCTCAATCAGCTCCAGATCCTGCGTCTCAAAAAACGCAAGCTGCAGCTAAAAGACGAGATTTCCTGGATCGAGACCCGTCTGATTCCGGATAACATTGCCTGATGAGCCAGATCCTTTCTCCAAGCGAGACCATTCAAGCAGAAGACGCTGTGCGCGTTGGTGTCATTATGGGGAGCCAGTCTGACTGGGAAACCATGCGACACGCCTGTGACATTCTGGACGAACTGGGCATTGCCCATGAACGTCGGATTGTCTCTGCTCACCGGACGCCAGATCGTCTTGCGGACTATGCGCGTACGGCTCGCAGCCGTGGATTGCATGTCGTTATCGCGGGCGCGGGTGGTGCTGCCCATCTGCCCGGCATGTGCGCGGCGTGGACGTCCCTTCCCGTTCTCGGCGTTCCGGTGGAAAGTCATGCCCTGAAGGGACAGGACAGCCTGCTGTCCATCGTTCAGATGCCAGGTGGCGTGCCTGTTGGAACGCTGGCGATTGGCAAGGCTGGGGCCAAGAATGCTGGCCTGTTGGCGGCTTCCATTCTCTCTTTGGCCGATCCGGAGCTGGCTGCACGTCTTGATGCGTGGCGCGGTACTCAGACGGCAGCTGTTGCGGACATTCCTGTCGAATGACGGTTCAGAATAATCAGGTTTTTGCACCTGGAAGTACAATCGGGATTATTGGTGGCGGCCAGTTGGGACGCATGTCAGCAATGGCTGCGGCCAAGCTTGGTTATCGTGTTCATATCCTGAATCCGGCAGCCACGAGCCCGGCTATTGAAGTTTCAGCGTCCGCGACGGTCGGGTCTTACGATGATCCCGTAGCGCTGGAAGAGTTTGCTGCTCGCTGTGACGTTGTGACGTTCGAGTTCGAGAACATCAGCGTCGAGGGGCTGTCACTGCTCGAAAAACGCCGCCCCGTCCGTCCAGGTGGCGAGATCCTCAGGATCAGTCAGGATCGGGTTCTGGAAAAGACCCGGCTGGCTCAGGCTGGGGTGGAGCTTGCCCCGTGGAAAGAAGTATCCGGACCGGCTGATCTTTCTGCTGTGGGAGAGCTTGGTTTCCCTCTCATCCTGAAGACAACCCGTTTTGGTTATGACGGGAAAGGACAGTTTCGGGTTGAGAATGCGGAAGCTCTCTCGGCTTTGACGGATCTGCCCTATCCGCTTGTTGCGGAAAAGATGATCGACTTTCAGCGTGAGCTGAGCGTGATGGTTGTTCGCGGAAGTGACGGAACGGTACGGTGTTTCGACGCAGTGGAAAACCGCCATCGCGACGGTATTCTGGACATCACCCTTGCTCCCGCGCGCGTCATGCCAGAGGTTGCAGAACGCGCTCAGGCTATTGCAATCCGCATTGCGACGGATCTTGAGCTGGTTGGCATCATGGGAGTGGAGATGTTCCATGCCGCTGATGGTCAGTTACTGGTTAATGAAATTGCTCCCCGGCCCCACAATTCGGGGCATTGGACAATGGATGCCTGCCTAATCGACCAGTTTGAAATGCATATTCGGGCTGTAGCGGGGCTGCCCCTTCCACCCGCGCGCCGTCATTCGGACGCTGTCATGCATAATCTTGTCGGGCCGGAAGATATGGCGCGGGTTCCTGCCATACTGGCCACGGACGGTGCATCACTGCATCTCTATGGCAAGCACGAAGCACGTCCGGGCCGGAAGATGGGGCACGTCAACACGCTCTTTCCGCGTGGCGCATTGCCGGGCGAACTGGCCCTTGAAGGACTACTGCCTCCAAGGGGCTGAGAGTGGCTTGTGCTAGATCAGGCCAAGCCGCTGGAAACTGGTATGTTTGCCGTTGCCAATGATGAGGTGATCCGTGAGCTTGATGCCCACAACATCCAGTGCGGCCTGAACCTGCTGGGTCATCTGGATGTCGGCTTGTGAGGGCGTTGGGTCACCACTTGGGTGGTTGTGCACCAAGATGAGGGATGCGGCTTCAATTTCGATTGCGCGGCGGGCGACCTCCCTGGGGTACACAGGGGTGTGGTTGACCGTACCGCGCGCCTGAGCTTCATCAGCGATCAGGCTGTTTTTCTCATTGAGGAAAAGGATACGGAATTGCTCGATATTTTCTCGGGCAAGTCTGGCTGTCAGATAGTCGAGAAGCTTCTGCTCGCTATCGAGAATATCAATTTTGGGTAACCGCTCACGATTATAGCGAAGTGCAGCTTCATGCAGGACCCGGATCATTGGGATCATGTGTGATCCCATCTCTTTTATACCGGCCAGCTCCCTGTTTGTTGCCGCCAGAATGCCCGCCAGTGATCCGAACCGCTCCAGCAGTAACGGGCTCAGGATCTGCGCTTTTGCTTCGTGGCCGGTGAAAAGAGTGACGACCATTCTGAGAAGAGTATCGTCATCCAGATGACGACCTCGTCCGCTCAGCAATGCCCTTGAAGGCTCGGGTAACTCGATTGATCGCTGAGTGGTCACGGCCGCGGATTTTATGGTCTGAAGCAGAGAGCTATTCAGAACTTCAGAAAATCTGTTTTCGGCTGCCAGCATATCGTCCATGTGTTTTTGTGGCATTTCCCAAGTGTTGTTATCAAGCCACAGAATATGGTGTTGGAGTATTCCGATATGAATTCTGTGACCACTGCCTTCACACGGCAGGGGCACAGAACCCAACGTTTCTATGGCCCTTATAACAAGCCTTCCTGTCGAAAGCTGCGAACCGGGGTGTCGGGCTCCTCCAAGAGAATATCATGCAGAACAATCGAAAGTGGCCTGAGTGCCATTTCCAGCGTTCGAGCAGCGGTTGAAAGCGCGACTGGCTTTAAAGCTGGCTGAACATGAAGTCCGATGATGGCGGTGGCGTGCAAGGCAAGTGCGCGAATGGCGATAGCGCGATTTAGCAAGGTAATATCTTCGAGTTCCGGAGCCGCTTCGTCGGATAAAAGACGATTGCGATTGTCCAGATAAAAAAGGCGGAATTGCCCACGGACGGCTCCCGCCAGGGCGGTCTCAAGATATTTTATCAGTTGAGCCCAATCCCCCAAAACGGGGCGTTCGCGGTGTTCGGCAGATGCCAGTCGTTCAGCCGCAACGGCTGGAAGTCTGAGTGTACGAATGGTGTCGTCGTTAAGGCCTGCGCTTCTCAAATCCTGTGAGGGTGCGCGGAAGACGTCAATCAGGCTTCCGAAGTGGCTGATGAGGCCTTTTGCGAGCGGCTTGGTATCCTTGCGCGGGATGCCCAAGAACAGCAGCATTTCCAGAATTTCGTAATCTGCAAGGGTTTCTGCGCCATTGGTTTCAACGCGGGTCCGCATCCGGGCACGATGTCCCTGCGGGCCTGTGCCGCGTGTCAGGTCGATCCGAGGAGATGATGTGTTGGCCATAGGGCCATCACACTCTATATCGGGAGTGTGCCGCAAGACCCTCTCATCCCCACCCCCGAGTATCTCTCCCGCCTGAACCCGGAGCAGAGACGTGCCATCGAGACAACCGAAGGCCCGTTGCTGATTCTTGCCGGTGCAGGAACGGGAAAGACGCGCGTGTTGACGACGCGCTTTGCCCATCTTCTTCTGACCGGACGGGCTTACCCCAGTCAGATTTTGGCCGTGACATTCACCAACAAGGCTGCGCGTGAAATGCGCGAGCGTGTTGGCGCTCTTCTGGGGGAGCCTGCTGAAGGGCTCTGGCTTGGCACATTTCACGCCATCTGCGCGCGGATGCTGCGGCGGCATGCGGAATATGTGGGCCTGACGAGCGGGTTCAATATTCTGGATACGGATGACCAGCTTCGTTTGTTGAAGCAGATCATGGAGCCTTTCCGGCTGGATACGAAGCGTTGGCCGCCTAACCAGCTCATGGGCATCATCCAGCGCTGGAAAGATCGTGGCCTGACGCCGGATCGCGTGACGCCTGCCGAAGATACTGATTTTGCCAATGGGCAGGCCTTGGCCATCTATCGCGGCTACCAGCAGCGGCTGCGCGAACTGAATACCTGCGATTTCGGCGATCTGATGCTGCACATGGTGGAGATCCTGCGGTCCCAGCCGAATGTGCTGGCGCAGTATCATCGGATCTTCCGCTATATTCTGGTGGACGAGTATCAGGATACCAACACGATCCAGTATCTGTGGTTGCGTTTGCTGGCGAAGCGCGAGCAGGGTCCATCCAACATTGCCTGCGTGGGAGACGACGATCAGTCGATCTATTCCTGGCGTGGTGCCGAAGTTGAAAATATTCTCCGGTTTGAGAAGGATTTTCCCGGTGCCGCTGTTGTGCGGCTGGAACAGAATTATCGCTCGACGGCGCAAATCCTGGCGGCGGCGGCGGGACTGATTGCTCACAATGAAGGACGGTTAGGCAAGACGCTCCGTCCCGGCCGCGAAGATGCGCAGGGCGAGAAGGTTCAGATTATCGGGGTTCGGGATTCTGATGAGGAGGCCCGGATTGTTGGTGGCGCGATTGAACGCCTTCATGCCGATGGTCATCCGCTGTCTGAAATGGCCATCCTGATGCGTGCTGGCTTCCAGACGCGGCCATTTGAAGAGCGTCTCATGACCATAGGCATACCCTATCGGATTGTTGGCGGTCTGCGGTTTTATGAACGCTCGGAAATCCGGGACTGTCTGGCTTACATGCGCGTTCTGTCGCAGCCTTCAGACGATCTGGCGTTCGAACGGATCATCAATGTTCCGAAGCGTGGCGTAGGGGCTGTGGCTGTGCAGAAGCTACACGGTGTAGCGCGCACCCTGCCCGGCCCGTTAACTGCTGGTGTTCTGACGCAGATTGAACAAGGTGCGCTCAAGGGAAAGTCCAAAGAGGCCCTGACCAGTCTGATGGAAGCGTTTCAGCGCGCGAAAGCGACGCTCGAGACCGAAGGCCAAGTGGTAGCTGTTGAGCAGCTTCTGGAAGACAGCGGCTATCTGCAAATGTGGCGTGATGACCGGTCTGTGGAAGCTCCGGGCCGGCTTGATAACATCCGTGAGCTTTTGCGGGCGATTGGCGAGTTCGCGACGCTCGAAGGTTTTCTGGAGCATGTCGCGCTTGTCATGGATACGGAAAGCGAGACGAGCGACGACAAAGTTAGCCTCATGACGTTGCACGGCTCCAAAGGACTGGAGTTCGATACGGTGTTCCTGCCCGGTTGGGAGGAAGGGGTTTTCCCGTCTCAGCGGTCCCTGGACGAAGGCGGCAACCGGGCGCTGGAGGAAGAACGGCGTCTGGCTTATGTCGGGCTGACACGGGCAAGGCTTCGGGCCATCGTTGTTCATGCGGCCAGCCGCCGCATTTATGCGAACTGGCAAGCCTCGATGCCGAGCCGGTTTATTGAGGAAATTCCATCAGAATACGTTCAGACGAGCGGGCAGTCTCTTGAGAGCCGGAGGCAGGCTGCGGCAGCGCCTTCCATGTTTGCGTCCGGCCCGTTTATGAGTACGCGTCGTTCTTCAGGAGGGCCTCAGACCCCTCGCCCGCGCGTTACGGACGTGCAACCGCAGGCGAATGTCCCTCTTGGAGCAACGGTTTTTCATCAGAAGTTTGGCGAAGGCACCGTGATTGCGGTGGATGGCAGCCGACTGGAAATCAACTTTGAAAATGGCGGCATTAAGCGCGTCATGGCAAATTTCGTGGAGATCAGATCGTGATGGCACCCCGCAGCATTGGCCGACGCCATGCCAGTGCGCTTGAAACCCTGTCCATTACGGTGGAAGAGGAATTTGTTCCTCTTTTCGAGCAGGCCCTGATGTGTGTCTGTGAGACTGTCGGGATTTTTGAGGCTGATGATGCGCAGAAATACTGGCGTATCGAAGGTGTCAAAGACACTGGTTACAAGGAAGACGAGCTTGAAAGCGCGTTGTCCGTTGCGCGTCTTCTGACGGGTTGTGAGGCAGAACTGCTTCGTGAGGCAACGGAAGCCGAAGGTTGGCTGGCACGAACCTATGAATCCTTTCCGCAGCAGGACGTTGGCAAGCGGTTTGCCATCCGAGGAACCCATCTGCATGGCGAGCCTGACCGCTCGCGCCTGACCATTACTCTTGATGCCGGTATTGCCTTTGGGTCGGGTGAACACGGATCAACGCGGGGGTGCCTGCGCGCGCTGGAAATGGTGGCGTATCGCAAACCTCATCATATTCTGGATATGGGGTGTGGCTCGGGTATTCTGGCAATGGCTGCAGCGAAGCTGCTGCATCGCCCGGTTCTGGCTGTCGACATTGAGCCATGGTCTGTGCGGACAGCAAAAGCCAATGCCCGTCTGAACGGACAGGGTAATCTGCTGGACTGTCGCTTCGGAAATGGCTGGAATACGGCTCAGGTGCGTGTCAAGGCGCCGTATGATCTCGTGTTTGCCAATATCCTGGCGCGTCCCCTTTGCCGGATGGCGCAGTCTCTCGCCATCAATCTGGCACCGAACGGCACGGGCATTCTTGCTGGGCTGTTATACACACAGGCGAATATGGTTCTGGCTGCTCATCGCCGTCAGGGCCTCGTTCTAGAGCGTCTGTTGCGTGAAGGCGACTGGGCGACCCTGATTTTGCGTAAAAGAGGCTAAGATGTCTATCGTAATCCGTGAGGTTCAGGAGGCCGACCTTCCCGCAATTCTGCGGATTACGAACGATGCCATCGAGCATACTGATGCACTCTGGATCAGCACGCCGTTCACGATGGAGCAGCGTCAAAAATGGGTTGCTGATCGACAGGCTCAGAACTTCCCGGTTTTCGTGGCCGTTGATGGAGATGGCGTGGTCTGTGGGTACGCATCCTATGGGCCGTTCCGGGCTTTCGAAGGCTACGCTGGCACGGTCGAACACTCCGTATATGTTTCATCCGAGTGCCAGGGGCGCGGACTAGGCAGGCTTTTGCTAAACCGGTTGATCCAGCACGCAAAAAAGGCCGGGTTTCACGTAATGGTGGCCGGGATTACGGCTGGCAACGAGGCCTCCATCGCGCTGCATCATCGGTTAGGCTTTCAAAATAACGGTATTTTGCCTCAGGTTGGACGAAAGGGTGGCCGTTGGCTGGATCTTTTGTTCATGACGCTCTGCCTTGAGGCTGTTTCCAAACCGGAAAAGGACTTTCCATGACCCTTTCCTCCATTCCGCTCAAAGAGCGCCCTACTCTTGTTCGCAAGGCGTGTAAGGCGCTAGGCGTTGCAGGTTTCATCATCCCGCGGGGGGATGAATATCTTGGAGAATATGTTGCCCCCTGCTCTGACCGTCTGGCCTGGCTGACGGGCTTTACCGGGAGTGCGGGCCTGGCGGTCATTTTTCAAGACGCTGCTGCCGTCTTCTCTGATGGCCGATATACCGTTCAGATGGAGGAACAGGTTCCCCATGATCTCTGGGAGCGGCGACATGTGAGCATGGAACCTGCGTCCGACTGGCTGGAAGAAAATGCGCAGGGTGCACGCGTTGGATATGACCCCAAACTGGTTAGTCGTTCCATGCTGGTATCCTGGAGTGCTCCCGGGGTTGAACTGGTGCCGCTGGCACTTAACCCGATTGATCAGGCATGGCTCGACCGCCCTGATGCGCCAGCTAATCCCGTCATTAATCATGGTGTGGAACTGGCGGGGGAAACAAGTTCAAGTAAGCGCCAGCGCCTCGCGGCCGGGTTACGGAAGGCCGGACAGGATGCTGTGGTTCTGGCGGACTGCACGTCCGTCGCCTGGCTCCTGAATATTCGCGGTAGTGATGTCCCGCTAACGCCTGTGGCCCATGGCTATGGCCTGCTGCATGCTGACGGTCGGGCAGAGCTGTTTGTGGACCCTGCCCGCCTTGAAGGTGGATTGGCTGCAGCGCTTGGTGAAGAGGTCACAGTTCAGGCACCAAGTGCATTGGAAAAACGCCTTGCTGCGCTGGGTGGCAAAGTCGTACGGCTTGATCCTGTGACGACGCCAGTCTGGTTCGAAATGACCCTGAAAGCCGCTGGCGCTTCGGTGGTTGATGGGAATGATCCCTGCACGCTTCCCAAGGCTGTCAAAAACCTGACCGAGCAGGATGGTGCACGTCAGGCGCACCAGCGCGACGGTATTGCGATGGCACGTTTCCTCCATTCCGTTTCGATGTCTGCTGCAGGACAACGGGAGACGGATCTTGTTGAGCGTCTTGGGATGTTCCGCCAACGCTCTGCCGACTATCGGGAACAGAGTTTTGATGCGATTTCGGCCTCAGGACCGAATGGGGCCTATCCGCATTATCGTGCAGAAGTCGGCAAGGATCGCGTGCTTCCGGCCAATAGCGTTTATCTGATTGATAGTGGTGGACAGTATCCGTTCGGGACGACTGACATCACACGGACGCTCTGGGTTGGGCCGGAGTCAGCTCCTCAGGACGTCAAAGAGGCGTTCACGCGTGTTCTGAAGGGAAATATTGCGTTGTCGCGCGTACGTTTCCCCCCGGGGACCACAGGGCATCGTCTGGATGTTCTGGCGCGTGCTGCTCTTTGGCAGGTTGGGCTGGATTATGATCATGGGACCGGACACGGCATTGGCAGTTATCTGTCCGTGCATGAAGGCCCGCAGAATATTTCCCCTGCGCCGCGTCCAACAGCCTTGGAAGCGGGGATGATTGTCTCCAATGAGCCAGGGTATTACGAGCCGGGGGCTTACGGCATCCGAATTGAAAATCTGATGCTTGTTAAGCCTTCCTCCTATCAAGGGGCGAAGGGCGTATTTCTCGAATTTGAAATCCTGAGCTACACACCGATTGATCGAGCACTCATTGATGTGACGCTACTGGATGATGCTGAACTCGCATGGCTTAATGCGTATCACGCAGAGGTTTTGACGCGCGTAGGACCGGTTGTTGAGCCTGATGTGCAGGAGTGGCTTGAGAAGGTCTGTGCGCCGATGATCCGCGAAACGCCCGGTATTCAGTAAGCGTTTATTCATTTTTTCCGGTCATAAGGTTGGTATGACCGGGAAACTCCTGTTTTTTCTATTCTGCATAAGTGTTGCCACCTCATCGGCAGGCGCCAATGACTGGGATATGGCGCGGGCATGTAGCGAGGCCGTGTCTATTGCAGAGCCGCAGGCTGGTATTCCGAATGGTCTTTTGGGGGCTATCAGCCGTGTAGAGAGTGGTCGTCGTGACCCTTTATCGGGCCGGACGGTCGCTTGGCCATGGACTGTGAATGCCGCCGGAAAAGGATATTTTTATCCCTCAAAAGTCGAGGCTGTTGCTGCGGTCGAGGCATTTCAGAGTGCAGGTATCACATCGATTGATGTTGGTTGCATGCAGGTCAATCTTCATCATCACCCGAATGCATTTCTCTCGTTAGAAGAGGCTTTTGACCCCCTCACCAATGTCAGATATGGGGCTTCTTTTCTAAAAAATCTTTTCACGCAATTGCGTGGCTGGAATGCGGCAACGGCTGCCTATCACTCTTTAACGCCTGCTTTGGGCGCGGAATACGAAGAGCACGTCATGGCAGTCTGGAATGGGAAGAATGACCTCTACAGGCCGCCAGATTTCTTGCCGCAGGTGGTCATGACTGGTTCAGGTCTGCGGGTTATCGTGCCGCAGTCTGATGAACGAATAGCAACCAATGTGCCAAGAAGTTCCTTGCAGGCGAGAACGACTACTTCTAGTAGCTTCCCGCCATCAACTGTGAGCCATACTGCTTACGCTCCTCCTCCGCGCATTATTCACCACGTGACAAATAACGGAGGAGGAACTGAAAGCCATGGCCGCGACCTGATGTCTTATCGTGCAAGTCCCGTCAGGATGGCCTGGCGACAAAACTAACGTGGCTTATTACCTGCCAGGTGCGGTCCAGTTGTTGTGTTTGTATCCGGAATATGGACCTGGCGTGTCGCCCTGACGCCAATGCGTGCGATCGACACGATCAGAATGATGGTCGTGGGCGCAGGATGTTAGCCCAAGAGCCAACAGAACAGGCCCCAGAAGAAAGCGGAACCTCATGATTTCTCTGCACGATATAGCCAGCCTAGCAGCAGGAGGCTGACGACAACGCGTTAGAGGGGATCAACGTTGCGGGGAGAAACCTGTCAAAAGATGATAGAGATACAGCATAAGCCAGTAGAGTTCTTTCAGGAGCACCCAGAAAGCACGAAAGACCTCAAATGGATCAAAATTTGCGCTAACTGACAGCTGGCTGTTCCTTCGGGTTTTAAAGTTGCTTTTCGATAAACGAAAAATATCTCCTTAAGAAGCCCGTGTATGATTTCAAAGCGTTCTGAAAGATCTCATGAACGTCACAACGGACTGAGATTTTTGGAGAGCTTGAGGTCAGTAGCTACTCGCCAGTTTTTCCTGATGCCTTGCTTGAATGTGGCAGAGAGGCATCAGAGGAATGAAGGATATGAAGGAGGATTGGTGTATTGACACCTTTCGCGCGGTTGCTGCGCGCATATGAACTTCGCTACAGCGCATAATTCAGGAACGAATTCCCTGATATATTTCAAACGCCATCTGGCCCGATCAATATTAGCTATTCGTTTCTTTAACCGCCCAAATGGGCGGTTTTTTTATATCCGGAGATTTGTATTTCATGCGTATTTTCAGTCGCCTTGCCGCTCTGGGTCTTTTATTTTATTTGATAGTCACCACGGTAGCTTGTTCTACTAACGGCAACACCACCACCTTCGATACTGCGGCTCTCAATAAAGATGCCACGGCAATTGCTTATGCCGTGCAGGTTATTGAAACGATGCCTGGCGTGGCTGATCACCTTTCGGCTGATGATAAGGCCAAGTTCGATAGTCTTGTGGCGCAAATCAAAAGTATTACGGCCTCGATTGAAGCCAGTTCGGGTGGAGCTGTTACGGTCGATACTGGCAGAGACTGGGCTAAATCTCTTGGGGTTGATCTAAAGGGGCTCTTGAACATCGCAAGCCCGATTGTACAAGTCTATTATCCATCTGCCAGTACTTATATACAAACCGTTCAGTCAATTATTCCTCTTGTTGAAATATTATCTGGTCTAGTTTCGGGTCCGTATGGAATAATTTCTTCATATAATGCCGATTTTATCAGGGATCGTATTTGCAAAGGGGTGTAATTTGAAATTGTTTTTATATTTTTAATTTATAAATATTTCCTGTAATAAATTTACGCCTTTTCCTATTATGTATTGAAATACAAGGGAGGTTTAATCTTCCGATGAGGAAAAATTTGGCGTAAGTGTATTATGGATGTGTCGCGGTTTGGTTTCGAACCTTGCGTTATATGTTAAATGGCATTGCGCGCTCAGGTTTGGGGAGCCTCGGTGCTGGAATGGCGTTCTTGCTGATTAGATTGAAGTGGATCCCTAGTACGAGATGGAGGCCTACGCGCCTTAGTCTTCCATCGGACTAAAGAGAAAGCTCTGGTTTATGAGCTTCGTTTCTTATGTCTGGCTCAAGCGGGTTAGTATTGCTGCGTGATGCCTTGGTCGCCCTTATCGGTCGTCTTTTTTGTGTCGCAGCAAAAAGCGCAATTACCTGACGTTTTTTGATGAAACCCGATGTTTTAGAATCGTAATCCATTCCAGAACGTTCGCTGCGGTTTCTTCAAACAGTTCTATGATGATGTAACTCGGGATCTGTTTGATGCAGAATGAGGCAAAAGAAATTCCAAGGATAATTGCAATAGTCTTTTTCATATCGTCTCTCGCTGCGGGGCAAAGCAATCTTTTCATTTTTCCCAAGGACGCACAATAAGATTTTACCTCGTGCTGACCATCAGGCTTCCGCTATTTTCCGAGTCCGGTACAATCTTTCGATGGACCAGTCATGGGGCGCGCAGATAGACGCGAATCTTACGTCGTTTGGCTCGCGAAGAACTACATAGATTTTTTTCTAGGATCTCCCTCGTCTCCTGAATGAAGAACGCGGGTTTCCAGGCAGAGGCGCTTGTTCTCCTGAGCAAGATCTGTTTCTACTGCAGGCACTGTCAGATCAGTCATCTGATATTGCGAAATCCAGTGCTCAAGCGCTGATTTGCTAATCTCCAGATCCGACGCGATGTGGGTCCGTGACAAATTGCTGCTCAGGACAAACCTCCAGGCCGCAGACCGTGCGTCTCGATTGGTGGCTATATCGGGCTGCAGCCCTAGTTACGGACATGCTTGAAAAGATAGCTGTCGTTGCACTGATTATCCTCACCCGCTATGCGCCATCGTCATTGCCCGGATTATCTAGGATGAAATTATGCGGGATTAAACTATCCGGAGGTTCCGGGTGGTTAACTTGTAAAAGAAGCTGATGAGTTGCTGCGGGCCGAGCTCGATACCGGCGGTCGATGCAGTTTCAGGCGCATTATGTCAGGCGTTCAGATCGAACGAATAGTCACCTCTGTCCCGTAAGTATGTTTGTCCATACCGCCACAACGTCAGAATTCTAGAGTACGCCTCGAATACTGTGTAATCAAAAAAATCCATTCGACTTGTTGCTAGCTTCTGCACAGATTTTTTCGGTGAAGCATTATTTTGCCCGATAGATATCGGCAGCACACAGCGTTCATATGCATATTTCATAAGGATTTTCTGACCGGATCGGGTGGTGGGCGCAACAGGGATTGAACCTGTGACCCCTACCATGTCAAGGTAGTGCTCTACCGCTGAGCTATGCGCCCCCGATCCGGTGAGGCGGTGTTTAGCTGTCTCGAATGGGCGTGACAACCCCCCTTTGAACAAAAAAATGCACTGAGGTTATGACCACCCCTACCCCCTATCCTGCTGTAATCATTCAAAAGCCTCAGAAAACGGCCATTCCTCTGGTGGTTTCCTCTCCGCATTCCGGGCAGAAATATTTTCAGGACTTTTTGCAGAGCAGTCGTCTTTCGTTATGGGAGTTGCAACAGACGGAAGATCGATTTGTCGATCAGTTGTTTGAGTGTGTTCCGGTCACGGGGGGCGCATTGCTTTCAACAGAATTTCCCCGGATCTGGTGCGACGTAAACCGGGATTGTCGAGAGCTGGATTCGGGAATGTTCAAACCTCCCCTTCCTCCTTCTGGTCTTCTGCAGACTTCCAAAGTTCGTGCGGGCTTTGGTGTTATTCCCCGTTGTGCCACGCAGGGTCGGCCAATTTACACGCATTGCCTGCCATTGGATGAGGTCCAAAGGCGGCTGGTTACGTCTTGGGTGCCCTATCATGAGGCCCTGCATAATCTTTTGCGCGAAGTGAAGGAGCAGTTTGGCTCGGTCATTCTTCTCGAAGCTCACTCCATGCCTCGCCTCCATCAAGCGAAAAGCTGCGACATGGTTTTGGGGGATTTGCATGGTAAATCCTGTTCCCCTGCCCTGACGGACTGTGTGGAGCAGTATCTTTCAGGAAAAGGTTATGCTGTTCGCAGAAATGTGCCCTATGCGGGTGGTTACATTACGCGGCATTACGGCCAGCCATCTGATGGAGTCCACGTTCTTCAACTGGAAATCTGTCGATCCCGATATTTGAATCCAGCCACGCTCGAGCCGTCGCGCGGTTTTGAGCAGGTTAAAGCAGATATGGAAGGTCTCGTTCGGGAATTGGCTGACTTCGTATGTCACTCTTTTGAGACGGCCGAAGTAGAAGCAGCCGAATGATCCTAATGGCTTTTTTATGGTTTTCTACTGAGAAACGCGGTCACTAAATTGTGCCCTGATTATTCTCCAAAACTATGCGCTAAGCTCCAGATTTTAAACTCGGGTTTGGGACATAGGCATGTTTCTGGGAATTGATGTCGGAACTTCCGGAATCAAGGTTCTGTTAGTGGACGAAAACCAGCAGGAAGTTGCGTCCCATACAGAGGGATTGACGGTTAGCCGGCTGCACTATGGCTGGAGTGAACAGAACCCGGAAGACTGGTGGACTGCGACCTGTCGCGGCATCGACGTTTTGAAGTCCAGAGTTCCGGACGCTGTTTCTGCGATCCGGGGAATTGGTCTTTCTGGCCAGCAGCATGGTGCGGTTTTACTGGATTCTGCAGGAGATATTCTGCGGCCTTGCATTCTATGGAATGACACCCGTGCAGAAGCTGAATGCGTCCTTTTTGAAGAGCGCTTCCCAGGGAGCAGGGAAATTACAGGCAATGTGGCAATGCCTGGCTTTACCGCTCCAAAAATTCTTTGGGTCGCACGACATGAACCTGAAATCTTCGAACGTCTTCAGCATGTTCTGCTACCCAAGGCCTGGTTGCGCTACAAAATGACGGGCCAGATGATTGAAGACATGTCCGATGCGTCAGGCACACTTTGGCTGGACGTGGGAAAGCGTGAATGGTCAGTTGAGGCTTTGAAAGCAACGGGTCTGACGCGCGCGAACATGCCTGAGCTTCGTGAAGGAACCTCGGCCGCAGGCTATCTGAACGACGAGCTAACGAAACGGTGGGGGATGGCCGCCGCTCCTGTCTTTGCTGGAAGTGCTGGCGATAATGCTGCGGGTGCTGTCGGGTTGGGTGCAATTCGCAATGGCGATGCGTTCATTTCGTTGGGAACGTCCGGTGTGGTTTGGGTCACGACCGACGTATTTCGGCCCGAGCACCAATCTGCCATCCATGCGTTTTGTCATGCCGTTCCCAAGACATGGCATCAGATGGGTGTCACCCTCTCTGCTGCGGCCTCGCTAGCCTGGTGGGCGAGAACATGCGGAATGAAGGAGATTGATTTGCTGGCCGAACTCCCTGAAAAACCTGCTTACCCTGCCCCTGTCTTGTTTGCGCCTTATCTCTCTGGCGAAAGAACGCCTCACAACGATGGTACTATTCGCGGGGCATTTATTGGGCTTTCACAAGATACAAGCCGTGCTGAACTGACCCAGGCTGTGCTGGAAGGAGTAGCATTCTCCTTTCGGGACGCTCTTGAGGGCCTGAAAGTGTCAGGATCTTCCATTCAGGAAGCTGATGTGATTGGCGGAGGTTCGCGAAGCCCATTCTGGATTTCCATTCTGGCGTCCGTGTTGGGGCTCAGGCTCCATTGTCTGGCACATGGTGAGCATGGTGGAGCATTCGGCGCCGCTAGACTGGCTCGTATCGCAGCAACGGGTGAGAGCGTGGAGAGCGTTTGCACGTCTCCGGAGCGCGTTTCGGCGACAGACCCTGATTCACATCTTCAAAATGAGTATGCCGCAGCATATCGCAGATACCGGAAGGTGTATCCGGCACTTCGTAATATTCAGAATGCATGAATTAATTTTAGCGCTGCGAGAAGAAGAGGTTTTTTCTGCTGCAAACGCGTGATAGGGCCCATGTTCATGCAGACAAAACTTCCATCCGTCTATCTTGCTGGGGATTTGGTCTTCCGACCTGAGGCCCTCTCCATATTTGAGCGTCTTAAAGCCATTTGCGCAGACTACGGGCTTGAAGGAGTTGCTCCGTTCGATGGGCAGGCAGAGGCTCGCCTGATGCCGCCAGGACGGGAGACTATTTTGGCATTTGTTCGCGCTGACCGCGCACTGATGGATCAGTGCGATGCTGGCTTGTTCTGTGTGGATCCTTTTCGTCGTGCGGCGGATATGGATCCAGGTACTGCCGTGGAGATCGGGTATATGCACGGTCTAGGGAAGCCGATGGAGGGCTATACGGTTGATGGCCGGCTGTATCCCGAAAAAGTTGAATCCTATTGGGGGAAATCCTGGAAGCAGACGCTTCGCCCGCGGGTAGAGGATGGTGCGCCAGCATCAGGAAGTCAGGAAGATCCGGATGGAATGCTGGTTCATTCTGAAGGCCTTTTTCAGAATGGGATGGTCGATGGATTTATTGGTTTCTCGGGTGGGGAAATTTCTGTGGATCCAGATTTTTATGAAGCATTTCGAAAAGCAGCAAAACGTCTCTCAGGGCGCCTTGGGAGTTAAAGTGTATTCCACTCTTTGGTACAGGATCTGAACAGGTTCGCCAGCAGGCTTTAAGATCAAGAGCGGTGGCGCCTATCATTTTGAGAGGTTACCGCCTTGCGATTTCACAGACTGACCTTTGTCTGTTTCAGCATCCTATCCGGGTGTGCTTCTTCACCTCACAAAGATGTCCGCGGGGATCTTTTGAAGCCAATTCATTCTGCATCTCCAGAAAGTAATGCGATGAATGAGTTGAAGGATGGCAAATTGCATGGCTCCATGTCGATGAGCACGGGTTTTGGAACCGGTCGGGCGCCTAATGGATTGGGAAACGTTGGGCCATTGGGCGGCTGGTAAAAAACTCAATCATCAAAAGTGATTTTTCCATTTCGGGAAACATGACAAGTTGTGTTTGGTAGGTCTTTATCAGGGTGTTTGCCTGCACCCATAAGCGCTTCTTAATTGTTTGGAAAACATGTTTGATGCAGACTTTAAAAGGTCGGCTTATTTTAGATTTGGGATAGTTTGATTTTTCATGCTTTTACGTCTGACAAAAAAATGTCCACCATTTCTTTTTGTCGGCGTCGTTGTATTTTTAGCGGCAACGATTGGCATATCCTCCCGCTATATCGGGCAACTTGCCCAAATCTGGCCAGCAAACGCCTTGCTGCTCTGGCTTATGATCACTTACCCGCGCTTTAGCCAAAAAAGCTGCTGGATCAGCGCATTGGCCGGTTATTTGCTCGCGGGGTGGATAATGTCGGATCCACTTTTCGTAAATATTTGGCTGGCCACGGCTAATCTAGCTGGCGTCAGCGTAGGGTACGCTCTGTTCCGACGATTGGAGCGACAAGAAAAAGAGCTGGATGGCCCTCAGTCTGTTCTTGCGTTGCTTCTCGTGTGTTCCGGTGCAGCGGCTGCGGCCGCATTGGTCGGAACAGGAATAGCATTTTCTCTTCCTAGTAGTACGCCTTGGGGCCGCTTCATTCTGTGGTTCAGTAGCGAACTCAACCGATATCTCGTTTTGCTGCCTGTCTGTTTTGCGGGGAAAAAATGGTTCTCAGATCTCGTACATGCGGGATGGCGCAGCGTTTTGTCAGCGCAAAGCTTCAATATTGCACCGATTGTAAGTTTGGCCGCATCAGTTGTTCTTGCGACACTTACTGGCGGCCCGGGTGCTATTGCCTTTCCCGTCCCTGCCCTGCTGTGGTGTGCTCTCACCTATAGCGTGTTGCCAATGTGCCTTGTCGTTCTGATTTTCAACGTCACGGTGATGGGAATTGTAGAAGCGGGTCTACTGAATTTTCACCAAACGAATGAAACTATCGGCGTTACTGTTTCTTTTCGGCTCGGGCTCTCTTTTTTAGTGCTTGGCCCACTTACGGTTGCAGCCATTATGAATACCCAGCGTGCTCTCGTTGCTCGACTGAATCAGTCCATTACCTGGGATAGTCTGACGCATGCTCTAAGCCGCCAAGCTTATTTGGAGAGAAGTGTGGCTCTGATCAAAAATATTGTGGAAACGCGAACGGATGAGGGCGTCGCTATACTCATGCTGGACCTTGATCGCTTCAAGGATATCAACGACACGTATGGCCATTTCACCGGAGACGCAGCACTTGTTGCCGTGAGCACAGCTATTTCTGATATTTTGTGTGCCGAGCAGATATTTGGTCGGGTTGGCGGAGAAGAGTTCGCGATTACTGTTGCCGCTATCGATGAAAACATGGCGCTCGCTCTGGCAGAGAAAATCCGTCAAACAGTAGAGAATGTTTCGTGCTTCACCCCTGAAGCAGGCTTGCAAATGACAGTAAGTATAGGTGTTGTTCATCGAAAGGACGTAAAAGTTGTGGATTTTCAGTCTATTTTGACGCAAGCTGATGCAGCTCTCTATGAAGCTAAGGCTTCTGGTCGTAATTGCATTGTTAAATACTCTTCGTCAATTTAAAAATATTTTTCCAATCCTCGGAGTTAGTATTTGATTGGGATTTAGAAAAATTTTTGGTTTATGCTTATTAATTTAAAACCCAGCCGAAGCTGGGTTTTAAATCACATGCCGCCATTTGGGCCGTTGCCGCCGCCCATTCCACCACCATGTCCTCCGCCTTGGCTGTATCCACCACCGCCATTGCCGCCCGGCCCATTACCATAATTGCCTTGACCGCCCTCGTGACGATGGCCACCACCATGATGGCCGCCGCCCATACCATCGGGCCCAGGGCCCCAACAGGCTGACAGAGCAAGTGCTAGGCTCACGCCTGTACTAATTTTTACAATCGTGTTCATACGTTCCTCCTAATGACATTAACGCACGAACTTTGAAGTAGGAGGATGGCGAACTTGAAACAAAAAGAAACTGAAGCATTGCCTTTGTCGTGGTGAATATATTGAACTAGATAAGATTATTGTAAGTATTTACAAAAATATGATACTATTTTCTTGGATAATCCACGTAAAATGACCTTATGAAATTCCTCTATATCGTCGTTCATCAACAGTTTCATTCTCGTTCGGATAACGTCTTCAGGCCAATCCCACTCCGCAATTTCTAAAAGCTGTTCTATTATGCCTTCAGGAAATCGATATTTTATAACACGTGTCGAGTTCCCGCCGACAATGGCATAGGGGGAAGAAAATTTTTAGTCACGACTGCATCATTGGCAACTGATTGCGCCAGAACAAATGATGATACCAGAAATTTTTTTTGTTTATTTATAATTAACTATATCGAAGGATTATTTTTATTAAACATAATTATATTTATGTTGTCGTGTATTAGTATAGAATATATTTTAATTAATACGGTTGATATTTTACAAGCCTGTAATCTTCTTTTAATTTTCGAAAAAAGACATCTGAAGCTTTTTCTATCGCCTCACAGATATCTTTTTACTGATAAGATCAGAGTCATCTCAATTGTGCGAATGGGACAGCTAATTTCCGAATGCTGCACCGGGTCTTAAGTATGGAGATAGTTGAGAAGAGTTTTTTTCGGAGCTTTTAATCGGATGACACGAATTGCCTCACGTGCGCATTAATCGTTCGACGATGACATCCCTGCGAGAAGCGGGCATGGGCGGCAAGCCTTCGGGATGTAAATTCGGTGAATAATCGCACGCGTTTTGTCTTGCGTGTCTGTCTCTGGGTCAGAAGTCACAGCGTTCCGTGCCCGTACAACTCGGCGCCAGGGATCCCGACGAGCGACGGGCCACATCTCCCACGAAACATGGGAGTTTCGTCGTCCCGATCCTTTGCTGAACAGCACCAATCTGCGTTTCAGCATCAGGCGTTTTGAATAGAGCCCCAGTGGTATGTACCTTCCCTTCGCGTGCCCACCTCGGTTGTCCTTCGGTTTTTGCGACAATTCAGCGTATGGGGGCCAGCCTATCAGAGTGCCACGCCGCCAAAAGATCACGAGACATATAGATACTGGTGGATAAAACAGGCCGATCAGACCGTGAAGATTAAGCGATAATGTGTCATGGTTCAGCGCACGATGCGGATGGCGACATCAGCGTCCCGGTTGGTCAAATTTACGACTTCACCTGTTGGCGCGACATTCATCTCGATGTCCGGATGTAGCCGTGAAAACTCGGCGAGATTTGGACATCAGGAGATGTGTCGCCAGGAACGGCGGCAACGTTACGCGTGAGAGGCCTTGTACGGTCTGATCACGTCCCAGAACGCTCGTCTCGAGTTGGTGAGATGACGCTTCCATTTGGGTTGCAAACTCAATGATTTCCCGACCGGCTAAAGTCAGGCGGTAGCCTGCACAGATCGCACTGCCCCCCGTGCTACCGCAAGAAAGTAACGAACGTCATCCCAGTCCATCATAGTGCGCTCGGGCACCATGATGCGGCTCTTTCAAAACCATATTCGACATTTTTTTCTCCTGACCATCATGTGACCTTAGCGGCCCCAGACAGTCGTCGCTGGGCCTTCCGCGAGTAAGATCCAAGCACTCGGTTTGTGTCATGCGGAAGTCCGGATCGATTTTGCACCACCAATATGTACGATTGCGCACTCACCGCTTCATGAACAACAGCCTAATTTGAGTGGCACGGGGCATGTCCCGACTAACCAAAGACAAAGTAAAAAAACTCATGGGAAAGCTTGAAGGTAAGATCGCTGTCATCACAGGTGGATCAAGCGGCATGGCGCTGGCGAGCGCACGACTGTTTGTTGAAGAAGGCGCCGATGTTTTTATCGTGGGCCGAAGGCAGGAGACCTTGGACGAGGCTGTTAGGCAGATCGTCCGAAACGTAACGGGCCTACGTGGGGATGCCGCCAATCTTGATGACCTTGATCGCCTCTTTGAGACGATCAAACGCGAAAAGGCACGATCGACATCCTTTACGCCAGTGCAGGTACTGGTGAAGCCCTCCCACTGGGCTAGATTACCGAGCGGCACTTCGATACGACCTTTAACCTGAATGTGCGTGTCACGCTGTTCACGGTGCAGAAGGCGTTTCCACTATTCAATGACTGTGGGTCGATCTTCATGACCGGGTCCGTTGCGGCCTCAAAGGTTTCCCTGGCTACAGCGTGTATGCGGCGAGCAAGGCCACGCTGCATCCAGGGCCAATCGCCACACCAATGCAGGATCAGGTGCTGACTCCGGAAGCCAAACAAATGTTCGAATCCCTGATCCCGCGCGGAACGATGGGCCGTTTTGAGGCTAGGAAAATCGTCACAATCGACAGTGGTTTTCCAGTTCATGGCATAGAGGTCCGAGACCTGAACCTGATGTCCTAAGGCATGCAGTTCGCTGACAGCGATATCAAGCACGACATCGTTTAGGTCACATTGACAAAAGATCGGACCCAGAGCCTTACGACGTCGAGGTTGAGAAAGCTCATGAAGGATAAGGCGGTTTTGTCGTAGCGGGTCGTGATACAACGCATCTGCTTGAGGTGGTTGAACATCGCTCGATGCGGTTGCGGTTCCTGTAGCACCGCCAGTCTGTTTTCTGTGGAGCACTGCGGCCTTTGCATTAGTGAAAGCGAGGGTGAAGAGTTGGAGCGGATCAGCCGTTCGCATTCCGCTCCACACAGTGTGGTTCGTCGTGCGCAGATTGTTCTGGCCTCAGCCGATGGGAGAACAACACTGCGATTGCGCACCGGCTCGGCACCAC